>NZ_VZQP01000113.1:0-10365 GCF_014397655.1 Paraburkholderia sp. UCT31 | reverse complement strand
AGTTATACGGACGCTACTGGTCCGGATGCGAGTGCCGAAATGCTGCGCTTCTTTCTTGATCATCCGCAACGACAATAGTGCAGGCCTCTCTTGTGGTTACCATGATTGCGACGGAGTGGCGTCCGCTGTGCATGTAGAGCAAGTCCGCTTGCTCAACTGCATAAAAGGCTGCCCGATGAATCACTTTCGGGGCGAATCTTCGGCGGCAGGTCGGCGAAGCCGGATTTGCGCCGCAATGAACGGGCTGCTGAACTCCAATGAAAAGAAAGATGAACGAATTCGCCGCAAATACCGTGTACTCAAGCACGACCTCGACGGCTTCCCGACCTCTCTTCGTGATCGCGTCGCTCGTGTTCCGCTTTCCCATCACGAGGCCCGCTATCAGCGTGGCCAATACGCCGGACAGGTGAAGGTTCTCGGCTAGCAGAAACGACCCATAGGCCGCGATCATCGCGAAGGTGATCTCGACGAGGTGATCGTCGGTGCGGTGCAGCAGCGATAGCACTGCGTTGCCGATTAGCAAACCGCAAAAGACCGAACCGACGCGCAGGGAATACGACACCGTGTGGCTATCGATCGGGATCGCCATCATGGTCGTGATGCTGGGGCGCGCCGTGGCTGTGTACCCGTGTTGCATGCCCTTCTCGCGCTCGTCGCTGCAGATCGAGGTGCGGCATCAACATATCCTGTTCTGGGGCGGGCTACGCGGTGCCTTGGCCTTGGCGCTCGCGATGGGATTGCCGCCCGGACTACCACGGCGCGAAGAAATCATTACTGTGTGTTTTGCCGTGGTTGCTTTTTCAATCTTCGTTCAGGGCGCCACGATGACGCCGCTACTAAGGCGATTGGGTGTCGTTTAAAGATGCGGGGCCTCAAAAGTTTCATGCACGCCTGCTTTTCATCCTCATCGTTGCGCTCGCGCATGCAGTCTAGTGAACCATGGTTACCGGCCTGGTAGTCACGCGCCACAACCCGGCGAGCATGGTCAGTCTGCGAAAGAAACCGAAATGGCTGGCGTCGATCACGACGACATCCGGTTGAGTCTTTGCAGCATAGGCGGCAATGGCTCTTGCGCCGTGCCCGAACACCCGCTTCCATTTGTACGGAACGCCTGCATCCTCAAGGACCGAGCGTGTCTGGATCAGCGCGTCGAGCATGATGTGCTTCTCATGGCGACGCAATGCGCTGCGCGAGTGAAACGCTGCCACACGCCCTTCGTCAATAGGCTCAAGCACTTCAAGCAGTTCGACTTCGGACACGCAGTGTTCCAGATACAGAAATGCGGCGTGTCGGGCAGCCTGTACGGCACCGCCGCTATCGACTACGGGGATCAGCAACCGTAACATTGAGCACTCCGATTTCGGCCAGCAGACCGACTTTGACACTTCCATTTCAGCACAGAGCGTGTCAATGAGTTGCAAAACTATACGCAGGACACGTAAAAATCCAGTCAACGCGACGTCTCGAACGCGGTGCAAACATGACGACAGCACTTCTGAGCGCAATTTCCCACTGAGTCGGCGCTTCAGTGCGGATTGCATGCTACTGCCCCTGATAGTCGTTCGCTCCGACCAGTCTGTAGCCTACGCCAGTCTCCGTGATGATGTACTCTGGTTGCGCCGGATCGCGTTCGAGTTTCTGGCGCAGGTGCCCCATGTAGACTCGCAAATAGTGGTTGTTATCAGCGTGCGTTTGGCCCCACACCTCCTGAAGTAGCTGTCGATGCGTCTGCACCCATCCTGCGCGTGACACAAGCGCCGACAGTAGCCGGTATTCGATCGGGGTAAGATGGACGATCTGGCCGTCGCGCGTTACCCTCCGTTCAGCAAGATCGATCGTGACAGCGCCGAAATGCACTTTGGTCGACTCCGTCCTGCCGCCGCAGGTTCGCCGCCGCAGGTGGGCGCGGATTCGCGCAGTCAGTTCCGGCAATCCGAACGGCTTGGTCAGGTAGTCATCGGCCCCGGCGTCGAGCGCCGCGACCTTATGCTCCTCCCGGGTTCGCGCCGTCAGCACGAGCACTGGCACAGTGGACCAGCTACGCAGTTCCCGAATCACGTCAATGCCGTCCATATCCGGCAAACCAAGATCGACGATGACGAGATCAGGCCGCCGTGTTGCGGCCTGCGCCAGCCCTTGCTCCCCCGTTTCGGCATCAAAGACCGTCATGCCATCCGCTTCCAGTGCCGTGTGAACGAAACGACGGATGTGCTTGTCGTCTTCAATCAGAACAACGGTGACCGTCGGCTCGCTCATGGTTTTGCCGGATCGACGGCCGGTGCCGGGAAGGCGCCCCCTGTTGACGCCGCCTGCTCTCCATCGTCGGGCCATAGCTCTGCGGGTGGCGCTTCGGCCGGCGGGGTCTCATCGGCGGGCAGCATGAACCAGAAGCGCGCGCCAATGATCTTACCCATTGTGCCGGTACGATTCTCGGCCCCGATCCTGCCGCCATGCGCCTCGACAATGGCACGGCAGATCGCGAGGCCAAGACCTATCCCGGCCTTCGCCGATTCTTTCTCGCCGCGCGTGAACTTGTCGAACACGCGCGTCTCCATGCCCGGCGGCAGGCCGGCCCCGCTATCGTCGACGCAGACCTTCACATATTTCCGGCCGCCATCATGGGCCGGCGTGGCATCGATCGTGAGCGGCGTCCCCGGTGGCGTGTACTTCGCCGCGTTCTCGAAGAGATTCACAAAGAGCCGCTCCATCAGCACCGCATCAAGCTGCAGCAGTGGCAGATCAGGCGGTACATGCACCTGGACTGGGCGCCCGGCGAGCGTACGCCGGCAAGCGCCGAGGGCCGCGCCGACGACCTCCTCGAGCATCGACCATTGCCGGTTCAGGCGCACGCCACCCGCTTCGAGGCGTGCCATGTCGAGCAGGTTCGTGACAAGACCATTCATCCTGAGCGCCTCCTCGTGGATTGCGTCGACGACTTCGCTGGTCGTTCTCGCAGGCACACCGCTTTTGTCCTGTTCGGCAAGCATCGACGCGAATCCGACGATTGCGGTCAGTGGCGTGCGCAGGTCGTGTGAGATCGCCGACAGCAGGGAGTTGCGCAGTCGTTCGGACTCCATGTTGATGAGCGCGTCCTGCGCGATTTCCACGTAGTGAACGCGTTCGAGCGCCAGCGCAATCTGGGCGGCGAACGCATCGAGCATCCGCTGCTGCTCTGGACTCGCCAGATCCGAAGTCTGCTCCGATACCATCGCGAGCACGCCGCGCGTACGCATCGGTGCCCTTAGCGGCAGGTACAGCGCGTCCGTGGCGGGCAGCGTATCCGTGCCACGTCCGGCAGGTTTTTGCTGGTCATACACCCATTGACCGATATCGAGGTCGAGCGCTTGTGCGTCCAGCATGACAGCAGGGTTAGGCTCTTCGACTTTCTGCCAGATCTTCTCTGCGCTGTCCGGCAGCAGGATCGCGACGCGCGCGTGAAACACTTCGCCGACGTGCCGCGTACCGATCTCGATGATCTGCCCGGTCGTCAGCGCCGCGCCCAGTTCACGTGACATGGCGTACATCGCACTGGTGCGCCGTTCGCGCATGGTCGCGATGTGCGCCTGACGGCGCAGGCTCGACGTCAGATGACTGATTGTCAAGGAAGTCAGCAGCATCACGAAGAAGGTCAGCACGTATTGCGTGTCCGAAACCGCGAATGTCATCTGTGGCGGTACGAAGAAGAAATCGAATGCCGCCACGCTGAGGAACGACAGCAGCACGCCCGGCCCGCGCCCGAGTCGCGCGGCCGCGAAGATCACGCCGAGCAGATACAGCATCACCAGGTTCGCCAGAGCGATATGATGGAGAAAGGCTGACGCAACGACTGTGATTCCTCCGCAGATTGCCAGGGCGTAAAAATAGCTTTGCGGCTTCAAGCGCCCGCCGCCTCCGGGCGCCACAGCAAAGCTCGGAGCACCGGCTCGCATATTCCGGCCCTCACGCTCCGGGGCCGCGCTCATCAGCGTGACGTCGATGTCGCGCGCGTACTGCACGAGCTGCTCGCCGACCGGCGCCACGATCAGCCGCCGCCAGCGTCCCCGCGCTGACGCGCCGGCAACCAACCTGGACACATTGCGCATGCGGGCGTAAGCAACGAGCGTTTGTGCGGCGTCAGTCCCGTCGAGCGTGGCAGTTTCGGCACCGAGTTCGGCGGCGAGCTTCAGCGCATCGAGCGTTCGTTTGCGCAAGTCGTCCGGCATGCGCTGCAGTTTCGGCGTCTCGACATACACGGCCATCCAGTCGGCCTTGATGCTCGTGGCGAGCCGCGAAGCGGCGCGCACCAGCACTGGCGCTTCCGGCCCCGGTCCGACGCACACAATGAGCCGCTCCCGTGCCTGCCAGATACGCTCAATAGACTGGTCGGCGCGATACTCACGCATCTGCGCATCGACGCGATCCGCGGTACGGCGCAGCGCCAGTTCGCGCAGCGCAATCAGGTTGCCCTTGCGAAAGAAGTTACGCACGGCATGCTCGGCCTGCTGGGGCAGGTAGACCTTGCCGTCTCGCATCCGGTCGAGCAGCTCTTCGGCGGGCAAGTCGACTAGGGTGACCTCGTCGGCGCCATCGAACACCCGGTCGGGGACAGTTTCCCAGACCCGGATACCCGTGATCTGACCGACAATATCATTGAGACTTTCGAGATGCTGGACGTTGACCGTCGTGTAGACGTCGATGCCCGCGTCGAGGAGTTCGTGGACGTCTTGCCAGCGCTTCAGGTGCCGCGCGCCCTGCACGTTCGAGTGCGCGAGCTCGTCGACGAGGATGAGCTTTGGCCTGCGGGCGAGCGCGGCGTCGATGTCGAACTCGGAGAGCTGGTGGCCGCGATATTCGTGGCGCGCGAGCGGCAGTATCTCGAGACCATCCAGCAGCGCGATGGTTTCCTTGCGGCCATGGGTCTCGATGATCCCGACAACCACATCGGCGCCTTCTTCGTGCTGCCGCCGGGCGGCCTGCAGCATCGCAAACGTCTTCCCCACGCCCGCTGACGCGCCAAAGAAGACCTTCAGGCGGCCACGCTGCTGTTTCTCTTTATCCCGCTGGATCCTATCCAGAAGTTCGTCTGGGTCGGGGCGGTCCATCGAGTGTCTCCCATAAACGGCCGGCGGCAGACGTCAGACCCGCCCACCTTCACGCCAGACGCACGTTGGCAGCACATCATCCGTGCATGGGTTTGAGATCGTCGAGCGCGAGGTTGAGCTTCAGCACATTGACGCGCGCTTCGCCAAAAATGCCGAACTGCCGCCCGGACGTAGAGCGGGCAACCAGCTCGGTGACCTGGTCGGTCGTCAGCCCGCGGGCCTTGGCAACGCGTGCGGTCTGATAGGCCGCCGCAGCGGGACTGATCTCGGGATCGAGACCGCTGGCTGAGGACGTCACAAGATCCACCGGTACCGGTTGCGACATGTCGGTGCCCGCTGCCTTCAAGGCATCGATGCGACCTTTGATTTCGTCAGCGAGTGCGGGGTTGGTCGGACCAAGGTTCGAGCCGCCCGAGTTTTGCGCGTTGTAAGGGTTCGGTGTGGTCGCCGACAGGCGTCCCCAGAAATAGTACGGTGCGTCGAACTGCTGGCCGATCAAGGCGGAGCCCACTGCCTTGCCGTTGTGCTCAATCAGGCTGCCGCTCGCCTGGTGTGGAAACGCCATACGTCCGATGGCCGTCACAGCAATCGGATAAATGCCCCCCGCGATCACGGTCAGTACGACGAACAGCACAAGTACGGGGCGAATCAGGTTTTTCATGATGTTTGCGCTCCTTGTGTCAAACCCAGCCAAACGCTGACATGATCATGTCGATCAGCTTGATGAACGGAAATGGGAGCAGAATTCCGCCGAGCCCATAGACCAGCAGGTTGCGGCGCAACAGTGCGGCAGCCCCCAGCGGTCGGTACTTCACGCCCTTGAGCGCAAGCGGGATCAGCGCCACGATGATCAGCGCATTGAAGATCACTGCCGACAGGATTGCCGAGGCCGGCGAACTCAGATGCATCACGTCGAGCACCCGCAACTGCGGATAGGTCGTCGCGAACGCCGCCGGGATGATCGCGAAATACTTCGCGACGTCGTTGGCAATCGAGAATGTCGTGAGCGACCCGCGCGTCATCAGCATCTGCTTGCCGATCTCGACAATCTCGATCAGTTTCGTCGGGTTGGAGTCGAGGTCGACCATGTTGCCGGCTTCCTTAGCCGCCTGCGTGCCCGTATTCATGGCCACCGCGACGTCGGCCTGCGCGAGTGCGGGGGCATCATTGGTGCCGTCGCCGGTCATCGCGACGAGGCGTCCTTCACCCTGATGCGTGCGGATGATCGTGAGCTTCGCCTCCGGCGTGGCTTCGGCGAGGAAATCGTCGACGCCCGCTTCGGCCGCGATCGCCGCGGCGGTCAGCCGGTTGTCGCCGGTGATCATGATGGTCTTGATGCCCATCTGGCGCAGTTCGGCGAAACGTTCCTTGATGCCGCCCTTGACGATGTCCTTCAGTTCGATCACACCCAGCACGCGCGCTACGTCGCCGTGTTTTTCCGCCACCACGAGCGGTGTGCTGCCACGTCGCGCGACATCCGTCACGGCGCTCTCGACCTCGGATGCAAACTGCCCGCCGTGCATTTCGACATAGTGCTTGATCGCTTCTGCCGCGCCCTTGCGGATCTCGCGGCCCGGCGCCCCGGAGGAAGTCCCCTTGGGGGACAGGTCGACGCCGCTCATCCGCGACTGCGCGCTGAACGCGAGGAAGGTCGCGTGCAAGGAGTTCATATCGCGCTCGCGGATGTTGAAACGCTGCTTCGCGAGCACAGTGATGCTGCGGCCTTCCGGCGTCTCGTCGGCAAGCGACGACAGCTGTGCGCCGTCGGCGAGCGCTTCCTCCGTGACACCCGGTGCCGGTATGAAGGCCGAGGCCTGACGGTTGCCGAGCGTAATCGTGCCGGTCTTGTCGAGCAGCAGCACGTCTACGTCGCCGGCGGCTTCAACAGCACGGCCCGAGGTCGCGATCACGTTCGCCTGCATCATGCGGCTCATGCCGGCAACACCGATCGCCGACAGCAGGCCGCCGATCGTCGTTGGAATCAGGCACACGAGCAGGGCAACGAGCGCGGTGATCGTCACGACGTGGCCGGCTTTTGCCACTTCGACGGAGAACATCGAGAACGGCAGCAGCGTGGCGGTAGCGAACAGCAGAACCAGCGTCAGCGCGACCAACAGGATCGTCAGTGCAATTTCGTTCGGCGTCTTCTGACGCTTCGCGCCTTCGACCATCGCGATCATGCGGTCAAGGAACGCTTCACCCGGGTTCACACTGACGCGTACGACGATCCAGTCCGACAGCACGCGCGTGCCACCCGTCACCGATGAAAAGTCGCCGCCCGACTCGCGGATCACCGGTGCGGATTCGCCGGTGATCGCCGATTCGTCGACCGACGCCACCCCTTCGATCACTTCGCCGTCGGCCGGGATCACGTCACCTGTCTCGACCAGCACGACGTCGCCGCGGCGCAGATCGTTCGCGGCCATGATGCGGATCGGCGCTTTCGGATGCGGCTCCTGCAGTTTCTTTGCCACCACATTGTGTTTGGCGCTGCGCAGCGACGCGGCCTGGGCCTTCGAACGGCCTTCGGCCAGCGCTTCGGCAAAGTTCGCAAAGAGCACCGTGAACCACAGCCACAGCGCGATCGCGAGGATGAACCCCGCAGGCGCCTCGGCCTGGCCGGCGAGCGCAGCAAACCACAGGATCGTCGTCAGGATGCTGCCGACGTAGACGCAGAACATCACCGGGTTGCGCAGCTGGGTTCGCGGCGTGAGTTTCCTGAAGGAGTCCACGATTGCCGGGCGAACCAGCGTCGGATCGAACATCGACCTGGCCGCGGTGCGCGCCTGACCAATATTACCCGGCTGATGGACAGGCGGTTGGGTATGGGTAGTCATGCTGTCCTCGAAATCAGTGGGCCGAGATCATCATCAGGTGTTCGACGACCGGGCCGAGCGCGAGTGCGGGCACATAGGTCAACGCACCGACCAGTACCACGGTGCCGAGCAGCAGCACGACGAACAGCGGGCCATGCGTGGGCAGCGTACCGGCGGTAACGGCAATGCGCTTCTTGCCCGCGAGCGAACCGGCGATGGCAAGCACCGGAACAATCGATCCAAAGCGCCCGAACCACATCGCGATCGCGAGCGTCACGTTGTAGAAGGGCGTATTGACCGACAGGCCGGCGAATGCGCTGCCGTTGTTGTTCGCGGCCGAGCTGTACGCATAGAGGATTTCAGAGAACCCGTGCGGACCGGGGTTGGCGATTCCAGCCACACCCGCTGCCGTCAGCACACCAACCGACGCGCCTAACAGTACGAGTAATGGCGTAAGCAGCACGGCGATCGAGACCATCTTCATCTCGTACGACTCGATTTTCTTGCCGACGTACTCGGGCGTGCGGCCGATCATCAGCCCGGCGACGAATACCGCGAGCAACGCGAACACAAGCATCCCGTATAGCCCGGAGCCCACACCGCCGAAGATCACTTCGCCAAGTTCAATCAGCAGTAGCGGGACCATGCCACCGATCGGCGTGAGCGAATCGTGCATGTTATTGACCGCGCCGCATGAAGCCGACGTCGTCGCAACGGTGAAGATCCCCGACTGCGCGATGCCGAAGCGCGTCTCCTTGCCTTCCATGTTGCCGCCCGGCTGCAAGGCGGACGCGGTTTGATCCACATGCAGCGAGGCAAGCAGCGGATTGCCGCCCTGCTCGGAGGAAATCTCCACCCAGCAGGCGGCCGCGAAGGCGATCGTCATCGCGGCGAGGATGGCGTATCCCTGGCGCTGGTCGCCTACCATGCGACCGAACACAAGGCACAGCGCGGCCGGAATGACCAGCATCGCGATCATCTGCACGAAGTTCGCGAACGGCGTTGGGTTTTCATACGGGTGCGCGGAGTTGGCGTTAAAGAAGCCGCCGCCATTGGTGCCGAGCATCTTGATCGCTTCCTGTGACACGGTCGGTCCCATCGCGATGGTCTGCCTGTCGGCCTTGTTGTCGACCATGACCGGATTGCCCTTCGCATCCTTCACCGGGTTGCCCTTGGCATCGGTCTTGGGCGTCTGGTAGGTCGTGACCTGCAGCGTGGCGACGTCCTTGTATGACTCGAAGTTCTGGATCGCACCCTGGCTGATGAATACGAGCGCGATGACCGTCGCGAGCGGCGCGAGGATGTAAAGCGTGATGCGCGTGAGGTCGACCCAGAAGTTGCCGATGGTTTTCGTCGTATGGCGTGCAAAGCCGCGGATCAGCGCTACGACGACGGCAATACCGGTGGCGGCCGAAAAAAAGTTCTGAACGGCTAACGCGGCCATCTGCGTCAGGTAGCTGACGGTCGACTCCGGCGTGTAATCCTGCCAGTTTGTATTGGTCACAAAGCTGATGGCCGTATTGAATGCAGCGTCGGGGGTCATCGGGCCGAAACCCTGCGGGTTTGCCGGCAGCCATTGCTGGAGGCGCAGGAATCCGTACACGGCCAGCGCGCCAAGCGCATTGAAAACGATCAAGGCGAGGGCATAGTGCGTCCATGCCATTTCGGCTTCGGGATTGACGCCAGCGAGCTTGTATAACACCGCCTCCAGCGGCCTTCCGATACGCCGCACGACGACGGACGAGCCGTCAAGCACGCTGGTCATGTAGCGGCCAAGCGGAATCGCGAGCGCGATCAGTACGACGATATAAAGTCCTGTCTGGAACAGGTTATTGGCGTTCATTCGAGGGCCTCCGCTCGCAGCAGGGCGTACACGAGGTAGACAAACAGTAAGAGCGTCGACACTGCGGCGAGCCACGTCATCCAGGAAGTCATGGACGGCCTCCGGGGGCGCGGCGGAGCTTGTCGCAGCCGACCGCGAGCGCTGCGACCAGCCCCCCGAATGCGGCGATGGCGATGAGGTAAACCAGATCCATGACGATGCCCTCCCATGACGGATCTTTCCAAGATCAAGCCTATGAAAAAGGGCGTAAACGCCGTGGTAAGACCACGTGCTGGGGTATAAAAAATATGTAAACGGGACCCGGTTCTCGCCTCGAAGGAACACCAGTCAAGGCGATCTGCGCGATGCGCGTCCTCCCCGGGTTCGGCGTCAGCCGTTCGCGCAGATCCGGACTGCGTCAGGCGCAGGCAGCTCTGTTCTCCGGGCGCGCCGAAGCAGCATGGACCAGACGCGACCTTTATCTGTCTGAGGCTGCCGGAATGATTCTTCTGAGCAGAGTTCGCACACCGCAAAGCACACCCCGTCAGCCACGCTCCAACCGCCTGCGTACCGTCCCCACCAACCTGTCAAACGGCAATGTACTCGCAGCCAGCGCACTGACCTCAGAAAAATTCTCCCTCACGAT
>NZ_VZQP01000112.1:0-10548 GCF_014397655.1 Paraburkholderia sp. UCT31 | reverse complement strand
GGCCCGCAGCAGCCCGATCGAAAACCCCGCCTGGCTGCTCGCGGGTCCCGGCAGAAATTGGCACAGGCCGATCAGGTCGGTGAAGGCTTCATCGTCGAGCCAGCGGCGCCGCTCGACGAACTCGCGCCGGAAGTAGCCGATGTGAGCGATCGGACCGCCGAAACTGGTCAGCCCGAGTTTCAGAAAGACGATGAAAACCTCGATCACGCACGCGAGCCGTGAGCGGCGCGGCGACGACAAATCAGTATCCATGGATGTGCGGGTTCGAGCGCTGCCGATTTCGAGAGCCGGCGGGCAAGGCGCCGTCGACGGGCTTCGTGTTTGACGACGCACAGTATAGAGGCCTACGGCGCGACCACGCGCCGCACCCGCGCTTGATCTGGGTCAATCGTGCCCCTTGCTTGCTGCAACACACTGGGCACCATCATTTGCGCGTGTTCGAATGCCTTTTCACCCGCGTCGCTAATCGCGGTATTCGTCAATCCAGATAGTCCCGCCAAGGGCTTCCATCATCGTGCGGATATCATTCGGGATATCCGGTACCCGGTCGCCGCTCTCGTTATCCCAATAGCAAAAAACCCATCTGCGCACCAGTGCGTCTGAGCAGTTCGGGTAAATCCGATCGCGGTAGCGCCAAGCGTTCGATCAGATAGCGAGCCGCTCGCGCCAAGCGACCATAAGAAAGCCCGCTGCGCTGATGCCTTGCGGCTTATGGCAGAGGGAACTGATCCGGCTTCACACGCAAACGCCGCTTCACTTCGGGGTGAAATATCGCGAGGATGCCGAGCGCTGTCGCACCGAGCCGATTTGCGACGTTTTCTGTCAATTCACCTCCGGGAATGTCTTCGAGGCGCCAAGGCGCGATGACATTTTTGTCGCGTAGTGCGGCGAGGTCCTCATCCTTGACCGAGAATACTTCGAATTGCTGCAATTCAGAGTTATACGAAACAACAAACGATTTTGGGGCGACCATTCTTAGTATCCTCGGCACTGGTTATAGAGGGTGAAGGCGTTTTGCTTGCAAGCGATGAAGGTATAGGCAACATTAGTCATTGCCTTGTAGAGATTGCATTCGGCGAGATTTCGCTCATACTCCGCGAAGCATTGCGCCTCCTGCACTTCATTCACTCCGCGCGCCGCGATGTCTTGCACATCATCACTTATTGCATTTGGCTGGTACTCGAACGGCTGTGCATTGCCGAGATTCTGCGGCACGCGCGGGCTGTTGCCATATAGCGAGCTTGCCATGTCCGTGTCGGCCGGTTGTTGCGCGCGCGCGAGGCCTGACTGGGAAGCCTTTTCCCGCTGCTCCCGTATCGCCTGCACGCACTCGCGCATCTCGTCACGCTCAGGGACGAAGATCAGCCTACCGTCCTTCACTTCGTTGTACAGGGCTTTGGCAACCTCATGATCCTTCATCCTGTACATATGAACGCGGATGTCACTTCGACCGAGCATATCGCGCAGTTCGTGCGACTGGTGGGACAGCAATATGGACGGGGCGTACCGCAACCACGCGGCTAGGGCCTCCTTCATGCCTTCCTCCAGATCGCCGCGTCCCTCGCGAGGCGCGCTGGCCGGCAGTGCAAAATGAAACCACCGTATCACATCGAACATCCAGGGAGACTGGATGTGAAGGTATTGCGACTTGCGAACGCTGCGCGAGAAGAAATGTCCGTGTGACCCCTCACGGGCATTGTGGTAAGCGTCGAGAAAAAGCGAAGTCATCGTGCCTCACAGTCAATTCAAGAGGCCCGATTTTGCAACAGGACACCATCCCAAAAAACCCCTCTGTATTTACGTCCCCCGGACGGATACCGCGTGCAGCGCACGCACGTCCCAGCTCAATGGCCAGCGTTCCGAAGGCCCCGACGCAACGCAGAGCGCGCCTCAAAAGAGTTGAATCGGTCCACTCTCATGCGGGCCGCTTTCTTTGTGTGTCATTGTCAACGCCCGCATCGATGCCTGCCATTACGCTATTGGCTCTCGGCAAACTGCGCGTCGTTTCGAGCCGCCTCGCCGAAACGGTGCGGCTTTCGACTTCACTGATCTGGAATTCGCTGACGATAGCGGTACGCCCCGCACGAAAACCGGTCCTGATCCAGCCTGGCAGGCGACACCGACGAAAGCAGGCCGACATCCGCATGGCGATGGCGATCCATGCTCCGGCTGCGGACCGCTTATGACGCCGATGACGCCTCGATCAACACCTTCAGCGCGCGTGTGCTCGACGCGCGGGAGAACGTCTCGTAAGCCGAAAGAATATCGTCGAGCCGGAAGCGATGCGTGATCAGACGCGTGGGATCGATCCGCCCCGCCTTGACTGTCTTCATCAGCATCGGTGTACTGACGGTATCGACGAGACGCGTCGTGATCGCGATGTTGCGATCCCACAGCTTTTCCAGATGCAGATCGCACTTGACGCCGTGCACGCCGATGTTCGCGATCGTTCCACCCGGCGCGACCAGCTGCTGGCAAAGCTCGAACGTCGGCGGAATGCCGACCGCCTCGATCACGCAGTCGGCGCCTACCGATTCGGTCAGCTTCAGCACTTGGGCGACCGCATCGGCACGCGCGTTGTCGATGCAAGCGGTCGCGCCGAAGCGTTGCGCGACCTCGAGCCGGTTCGCGTCGGGATCGATCATGATGATCTGCGCCGGCGAGTAGAACTGCGCGGTCAACAGCGCAGCGAGACCGATCGGCCCCGCGCCGACGATCGCCACGGTGCAGCCCGGCTGAACCTTGCCGTTGAGCACGCCGCACTCGAAGCCGGTCGGCAGAATGTCGGACAGCATCACGAGCGCCTCTTCGTCGAGGCCAGCCGGAATGCGGTACAGACTGCTCTGCGCATGCGGAATGCGCACATATTCGGCCTGCGTGCCGTCGATCCGGTTACCGAGAATCCAGCCGCCCGTCGTGCAATGCGAATACATGCCGCGCCGGCAGTAGTCGCAGCGGCCGCACGAGGTGATGCACGAGATCAGCACGTGATCGCCGGCCGCGAGCCCGTTCACCGCCTCGCCGACCTGATGCACGACACCGACGCCTTCGTGGCCGAGAATGCGGCCCGGTTCGCAGGTCGGCACGTCGCCTTTGAGAATGTGCAGATCGGTGCCGCAGATCGTCGTGCGGGCGACTTTGACGATTGCATCGGTGGGCGCCGTGAGTTCGGGTATCGGCCGTTCGTCGAGCGACTTTTTGCCGGGACCGTGATAAACGAGTGCTTTCATGACGGACTTCTCCTATGGCCGGAATGAAACACGATGCGTGGCGGCAAACGCGTTCGCGCCTGAACCTGGTCGTGTCATGCGTCGGCTAGCACCGGCGGGAACGTAATGCGTCACGCGCTTGCATCATGAGCCCCGGCGTGGCGGGCGGCTTGATCTGGGTCAAGCACTACGAAAACAACGCCGACGCGTCGATGTCGGCCATTTTCTCGAGTTCTTGCAGATAGAGGCCGGGAAAGGGACCCGCGCCTACCTGCACATCGGCCGCGAAGAAGCTGCACGCGCGAGCACCTCGGTCACGTCGCCGAAGTCGGAGATGATGGCCGCGCGCGAACTGGGCGCACGGCGGAACCAGAGTGGCGTCGGATTGCTCGACCTGATCGGCTCGGATGATCGCCCAAAAACCGAAGACATCGCTATATCACGGCATACGGTTTGCCGATATTGGAGGTTGCGGGGCCGCATGCGCGGCGAGCAGCTGCTGGTGCCTTGCTTCGGTGGCGTCGTCGGCGGGGAACATGCATTCGATGCGCAACTCCTGCGCGGCCACGTTTTGCGGTGTGCCGACGGTCGTGACCATCGAGAAATACCGCAGCACCACGCCTTCGCTGATGAAGCCGAGCGGAACCATCGGCAGCGTCGCGGGTGTCGCGGAAGAGCCATGATGCGTCTTCCAGTCGCGCGGCACGTCGGGATACGCAAGCAGTTCATCGAGTAGACGCTTCGTGTTGGCGCCGATTACATGACCGACCGACTCGCGATACACGCGTTGCAACAGACTTCGCGCGACCTCCTGCCACTCGGCGATGAACGGACGCATGCCATGTGGATCGAAGATCAGATGCAGCATGTTGCGCGGGCCTTCGCGCGCGGTCATGTCGATGAAGCAGTTGAAGAAGCGCGGGGCCGCGTCGTTGGTCATCAGCACGTTCCAGTCGCGGTCCATCACGAGCGCCGGAAACGGCTCATGCTGACGCACGACCCGTTCGAGCGCGCGAACCACGCCGTGCATTTCCTGCGCATTCCACGGTGCTTCCGAATAGATCGGTGCATAACCCGCGGCAAGCAGCAGCGCATTGCGCTCGCGCAGCGGCACGTCGAGGGTCTGCGCAAGCGTCAGCAGCGTGTTGCGGCCCGGCACGCTGCGCCCGCTTTCGATGAAGCTGATCTGCCGCTGCGAGATGCCGGCCTCGACCGACAGATCGAGCTGACTCACGCCACGCACGTCACGCCAATAGCGCAACAGACCGCCGAGATCGCCCGGCTGCACTTTCGGATCGTGACTCGTGACGTTCATGGTGTTGCCCTCCTGTTGATGCCTGAACGGGATCGCTTCAGCGCGCGGGCGCGTGCCACGCGAATTCGGCGAACTGCGTTTCGAGCGGCGGCTCGGTCACGCTGCCGGTGTAGTTCGTGATCGTCGACGCGGCGACCACCGCGACCACCTCGAGAATCTGCTCCGCGCTGAAACCTGCCGCGAGAAAGCGTTGCCGGTCCTCATCGGCGAGGCGGCCGCGTTTTTCGATCAGCGTGCGCGCGAGCGTCGACAGCGCCGCGAGCCTCGTGTCGTCGGGCACGCCGCCGTGGCGGATCGCCTCGACATCGGCGCGGCGCAGTCCCGCGTTCAAGCCGAGCGCGGTATGAAACGCAACCGCCCATTCGCTCGCGTTCGTCACGGCGTTGGTGAGCAGCAGCGTCTGGATCTCCGGTTCGGTCAGACTGCTCGCATGCACGCGCTCGAACAGGCCGATGAAGCCGTTGATCAGCACCGGTGAAGCCGCCATCTTGGCCGCGATGTTCGGAATCAGGCCGAACGCCTGCTGCAGTTTCCGGAGCACGGGTTTGGATTGCTCGGGAGCGGACTCGATCGTGTGAACGGGATAGCTGGACATGGTATCTCCTTGACGTGTGCGCCATCGGATCGGCGGCGCGGTAGTCGAAGAGTAGAGGCAGCCGCGCGGCTCGCCAATTACATCGGATGTCATCGCCATGCACGATCGGCACTTCGATCGGCTCTTCGGAAACGTCGACCATCACGAGCTTGCCGTTCAGGCCGAGACCGCCGAGCGTCGCGGTCATCGCCTTGCCGCTCGTCACCGTGGCCAGTATCAGCTTCGCGCCGCCCAGTGCCTGCAGCTTCTCGGCGAGTTCATCATGGGACGCAACTCGGTGCAAGGCTGGCCCTCCGGCACCTCGGCCGATTCGCAGGACACGCTCGCGTTCAGCGCGCTCACCGGTGTCAAGCCGATGATCGAAGAGTATCCGCCGGCGCAGAAGCAGTGACGAGGCGAAGAAAAAGCGCGCTTGCCGGCATCCCGGCAAGCGCGCTCGATAACTTCGCAAATCCACCTTCAAAAACTACGGCGACGTGGCAAAGAACCACTCGCCAGCACTGGCCGGATCAAGCCAGATCGAAACGATCCAGATTCATCACCTTGACCCACGCGGCAACGAAGTCGCGCACGAATTTCTCCTTGCCGTCCTCGCTCGCGTAGACCTCGCTCAATGCGCGCAGCACCGAGTTCGAGCCGAACACCAGATCGACGCGCGTACCGGTCCACTTGACCTCGCCGCTCTTCGTGTCGGCACCTTCGAACGTTTCCGCGGCCTCCGACACCGGCGTCCATTCCGTGCCCATGTCGAGCAGATTGCGGAAGAAGTCGTTGGACAGCGTTTCCGGCTTGTTCGTCAGCACACCTTCTTTGCCAGCGCCCACCTTCAGCACGCGCAGGCCGCCGATCAGCACCGTCATCTCTGGCGCCGTCAACGTTAGAAGTTGCGCCTTGTCGATCAGCAGCTTCTCCGCCGCCACCGGGAACTTGCCGCCCAGATAGTTGCGGAAGCCGTCGTGGACCGGCTCCAGCACCGCGATCGCTTCGACGTCGGTCTGCTCCGGCAACGCATCCATGCGACCCGGCGAGAACGGCACCGTCACCTGCTGCCCGGCGTTCTTCGCGGCCTGCTCGATACCGGCGCCACCCGCCAGCACGATCAGGTCGGCAAGCGAAATCTTCTTGCCGCCGGACTGCGCACCGTTGAACTCGCTCTGGATGCCTTCGAGCACCTTCAGCACCTTCTCGAGCTCAGCGGGCTGGTTGACGGCCCAGTCCTTCTGCGGTGCGAGCCGGATGCGCGCGCCGTTGGCGCCGCCGCGCTTGTCCGAGCCGCGGAACGTCGAAGCCGAGGCCCACGCGGTCGTGACCAGCTGCGACACCGACAGCCCCGACGCGAGGATCTTCTGCTTCAGCGCCGCGACGTCCTTGTCGTCGACGAGCGGGTGATCGACGGCCGGAATCGGGTCCTGCCACAGCAGTTGCTCCGACGGCACTTCCGGGCCAAGATAGCGGGCGCGCGGACCCATGTCGCGGTGCGTCAGCTTGAACCACGCGCGCGCGAACGCGTCGGCGAACTCGTCGGGGTTGGCCATGAAGCGGCGAGAGATCTTTTCGTAGATCGGGTCGAGGCGGAGCGACAGGTCGGTCGTCAGCATCGTCGGCAGCACTTTCTTCGATGGGTCGTGCGCGTGCGGATACGTGGCCTGCGCGTCCTTCGCGACCCACTGGTTCGCACCCGCCGGGCTCTTCGTCAGCTCCCACTCGTGGCCGAACAGGCTCTGGAAGTAGCTCATGTCCCACTGCGTCGGCGTCGCGGTCCACGTGACTTCGATACCGCTCGTGATCGTGTCGCCGCCCCGGCCGGTGCCGAAGCTGTTGCGCCAGCCGAGCCCCTGGGCCTCGAGACCGGCACTTTCCGGTTCCGGACCGACGTTATCGGCCGGCCCCGCGCCGTGCGTCTTGCCGAACGTGTGGCCGCCGGCGATCAGCGCGACCGTTTCCTCGTCGTTCATCGCCATGCGGCCGAACGTTTCGCGGATGTCGACTGCCGCGGCGAGCGGATCGGGATTGCCGTCCGGGCCTTCCGGATTCACGTAGATCAGGCCCATCTGCACCGCGCCGAGCGGGTTTTCGAGGTTGCGGCCGGGCGGATCGGTACGGCTCTTTTCGGTGCCGTGCAGCTCCTCGTCGGCGACCAGCACGCCTTCGTCGTCTTCCCTGCCGGCCGCTCCCTTGCCGTAGCGCACGTCGCCGCCGAGCCAGGTTTTTTCATTGCCCCAGTAGACGTCCTGGTCCGGTTCCCACGTGTCCTCGCGGCCGCCGCCGAAACCAAAAGTCTTGAAGCCCATCGTTTCGAGCGCGACGTTGCCGGTCAGGATCAGCAGGTCGCCCCACGAAATTTTCTGGCCGTATTTCTGCTTGATCGGCCATAGCAGCCGGCGAGCCTTGTCGAGGCTCACGTTGTCCGGCCAGCTATTGAGCGGCGCGAAACGCTGCTGGCCGCGCCCTGCGCCGCCGCGGCCGTCGCCGATGCGGTACGTGCCGGCGGCATGCCATGCCATACGGATAAACAGCGGGCCGTAGTGGCCGAAGTCCGCGGGCCACCAGGGCTGCGAATCGGTCATCAGCGCGGCGAGGTCTTTCTTGACCGCGGCGTAGTCGAGGCTCTTGAATGCCTCGGCATAGTTGAAGTCCTGGTCTAGCGGATTGGAGCGGTTCGAATGCTGGTTGAGCAGGTCGAGGCGCAATTGCTTCGGCCACCAGTCCCGATTGGTCGTCCCGCCGCCGGCGGTATGGATGAACGGGCACTTTGCTTCGTTTGACATGCGTTCTCTCCTTTGGAGGATGTCACCGTTGTCGATCGGAGTCGGTGCCTGGGTACTTTCTCCAATCCCATGCAAGGTACTTGTTATGCGTTTGTCATCGTGTCAGGCTTGCGTGGCAATTTGACGACCCGAAAACCCGACAGTCAGCCGAATGGCTCGGCAGTGCACTCATGAAATCCAGGGTCGAGGGCAACGCAGCCGATGTCCGTAACGGCTGACTCCGGTCGGCGCTCCACTCCTATTCGAATATAGGCGAGGACAAAGTTCAATAGAATTCGAATACGGCAATGCCACTAATAGACGGCGACTATAGCGGGCGGAAAACGAGCGGCGCCCTGCATCACTATATGCCGATCGATCGTCACCGCGTCGAAGCTTGAGCGCACCCGGCTGTTTCGCGCCAGGCGCAGCCGACTGTGTGATAGGGTTTCGCGTTTCGTCCGCAACAGAGTGGGCACTGCTTTCTTTTCAGGCAAGCGCTTCTGACAGCACCTGAGCGGAGCAGAATGACGCCAACCGGCGTGCGCCCGAGGAGTGTCCCGAACCGTGTCCAAAGCCGTGCCGAAAGCTGCCCCGAACGCTGAGCTCGCCACCGTCCAGCCCGTCGAATCGCTCGTCGTGCCGGAACTGCTCGATGGCCGCGACGGCACCAATCGCGGCGCGGCGGAAAACTCGCAGCTATCGGCGCGCAACGACCTCGACGCCGTGCGCGCCTGGCTGTCCAATTACGCGGACACCAAGACCACCTTCGACAACTACCGCAAGGAAGCGGAGCGGCTGCTGCTGTGGGCCGTCGTGCAGCTCGGCAAGCCGCTGTCGTCGCTGACGCACGAGGATCTGCTGCTGTTCAAGACGTTCATCGCCGATCCGCAGCCGGCCACGCGCTGGGTGTCGGCGAACGGCGGCAAGTACGCGCGCGGCGACGCGCGCTGGCGGCCGTTCAACGGGCCGCTGTCGCCGGCCAGCCAGCGCCAGGCGCTGATCATCCTGAACGCGATGTTCACGTGGCTCGTCAATGCCGGCTATCTGCGCGGCAATCCGATGGCGCTCCTGCGACAACGCGCGAAGCGCTCGGCGCCGCGCGTGACGCGCTATCTGTCGACGTCACTGTGGGACGAAGTGAAGCTGTTCGTCGAGCAGCTGCCGCAAGATACCGATGCGCAACGCGCGTACTACGCGCGTTGCCGCTGGCTGACCACGCTGTTCTATTTGCAGGGCATGCGCATTTCCGAGGTGGCCGGCGGGCAGATGGGCCAGTTCTTCAGAAGGCTCGGCGCCGATGGTCAGGACCAGTGGTGGCTCGAGACGCTCGGCAAGGGCGACAAGGAGCGGATCGTGCCGGTGTCGGCCGAACTGGTTCAGGAGCTGCGCAGCTACCGCACGCTCAATGGCCTCGCCGCCCTGCCGACCCGCGCCGAGGAAACGCCGCTCGTGCTGCCGTTCAAGGGCCGCAACCGCTGCCTGTCGCGCTCGGCGATTCACGACGCGATCAAGGGCATCTTCGCGGGCGCGGCCAAGTGGCTGCGTGCGCGCGGTCCCGAATTCGCCGATCGCGCCGACGAGCTCGAGCGCGCGTCGGCGCACTGGCTGCGGCATACGGCCGGTTCGCATCAGGCGGACGGCGGCGTCGATCTGCGCACGATCCGCGACAACCTCGGCCACGTTTCGCTGAATACGACCAGTCTTTACCTCCACACCGAGGACGACGCGCGGCATACCGAGACCGTTAATCGACACCGGATGAACTGGGACGACGCGAAGTCTGAAGACGGCAATGCGGGCGGCAATTAAGCGCGGATCGGGCGGGTGAAACGCGCCGGAATTTTTGCGTTATTTCTTTCTGTTTCCCAGTTGGATCAATTCATCAGGCGATGCGCGCCGGGCATGCGTTTGCGCCTGCGCGTTTACCCGCTCATTTCTTTGGTCGTCGATTCATATCTCAAGAATGCAGAACGCCGACCGTTAAACGGGCGTCGCTCGACAAATAACCAATACAAACCGGGGAATGAACTTGAAAACCATCACCAACGCGCTGTTGGCGTCGGCTGCGTGCGCTACCTTTCTCGCGGGCTGCGTGACCAGTGGGCAAGGCCGGCTCGTCAGCGCCCCGAACCGGGTCGACGAAGTGACCGTGACCGCGTATCAGCCGTTGCCGACCGATGTGTACGTCGCCAATGTGGTCGATCGCGATGTGGTGATCGTCGGCGGCGATACGTATATCTGGGTCGTCGCCCGGGACGGCGTCCGGCATCGCCAGTTCTATTCTCATGGCGATCATCGCGCCGAGGTTTTCCATCGCCGTGAGGAACTGCATCGTGTGATGGCGAGCCATGACGGTCATCTGCCGGAGCATCCGGGCGGCGGCGAACATCCGGGCGGCGCGCATCCGCCGCTCGGGCACCCGGGCGGCCCCGCGCCGGCGATGGCCGCGCACGGACAGCCGCCGCGAGCCGACAGGCACGCCACCAGACCGGTCAGGTCTGCACCACCCGCGACGGCCGCGCACGGACAACCGCGCCGCGCCGACATGCACGTCGCCGGGCCGGTCAGGCCCGCGCCCGCACCATCGGCAAAGCGGGTGTCGAAGGATCCGAAGAAGTCGTAACGTCGCTGACAGGCGCGCTGCCAAAGCGCCTTCCTGCATCGCCCGCTTCCCCCAAC
>NZ_VZQP01000111.1:0-10617 GCF_014397655.1 Paraburkholderia sp. UCT31 | reverse complement strand
CGAATTCGAGGTCCTGACTCACGCCGACGTTGAAAATGTCGTTCAGCCCGAGCGGATTGTCGATGCCAAGGCTCAGGTTGCCTTGCAGCTTGCCGGTGGCCCGCGTGCCTGAGTTGTCCACCGACGCAACCACCGTCCACGGCTTCGCGCGCTTTACCGTGACGACAAGGTCGCTTTCGCCAGGTACGTCAGTGGGTTCGATTTTCATGTCCACGTCCTGACTGCTAACGCGCTTCATCTGTTCGAGTCCCTGTTCGAGGTCGCGTAGATTCAGCACGTTGCCGTTTTGCGTCGGGAATGCCGACTTCCATGTGCCGCGCGTGGCAGGATCCGCAAAGCGAACCTTGCCGATGACACCCGGCACCAGTGCAAACTTCAGCGTGCCGGTTGACAGGTCCTGCGCGGGAAGCAATACGCGCGTCGTGATGTAGCCGCGACCGAGAATTGTCTGCTGCAATCCCTTGGTAAGCGTGTCGAGTCCTGCCTTGCCGACGCATTGCCCCCGGTAATGGTCGAGCCATTCGCGGGCGAACGCGAAGCGGTCGAGCGGCAACGCGGATGCGCCCTGTTTGCGTATGGCATCCGGCAGCGTCGCGGGCACATCAAGCACGAATGAGTTGATGCGGAAGCACGGCGTTTCGACCGGCAATTCGGGCCAGCCTGAAACGCGTGCAATGGTCGAAAGTACCGACGGCGCATTGACCGTCGCGTCACGTTCCTGCGCATTGCGTTGCTGCTCGACCTGCTGATTCTGTTCGGCGCTGGCGCGGGCTGCTGCTGCGGTATCCGCAGGCGTCGGAGTCTGCTGCGCATGGGCGAGCGTTATCAGGGCTGTGAGCGGCAATGCCTTCAGCCTCTTGCGGATTTTCATTCGAATTGCTTTTAGTTGATGACTGAACTGCTGCTTGATCGATACGCCATTTCTTCAAAAAGAACCTGCGATTCTCGACTCTTCTTCGCCCTTCGAAAAATTATCAGATAGATCACCTGACTCTCGGGGCTATTCCTTTTTCTTCGCTGACGCCGCACCGAGGAACGCGCAGAATGCCAGCGCCGCTGCGATTCCAACTGGCGCAAGTATTCCCGGCAATGTAGAAATCATTGCAACGATTCTTTTTGCCGAATCAGCAAGGCCAACTTTAGCTATTCCAATGAAAAACAATGAAGCATATATCCCTATCAGAAGAACAATAAAAACCTTCCAGAATCTATACCGCCCAAGCCAACGCGAAATGGCTGGTCCAAGCAGGCCGCCAAAAACGCCACTCCAGAAACCGTCGATCATTGTTAACTCCTCACTACTTGCCTGATCATTCTTGAGAAGATTGAACTGCAGCTTGAGCTGCTTTACCTGCGGCTTGTCCCAAGAAAAATTTGTTGGCCTGAAGCACAAAGCCGGGGACTGTGGTGACATTCTTGATGGAATTTGGCACTCCAGCCCAGCTAAACATCGATGTTGCGAACATGCCATTCACCGCTCCCACACTCGCTGCTGTGGCTAGACCAGCCGTAGAGAATTGCTGGTTGAAACTGTCAAGGAAATTTTGATTGGGAGAGAAAAATGAATGATAAACAATCGGCGCGGTATACGTCGTGCTGGAAATAGCCGCACCCGTCAAGGCTCCCGTCGTAAGAGAATACGCCGCCTGCGCAGCCTTATATGCGGCATAGGCTTCTGGAGCCAGAACACCGGCAGCAACGCTGCCGACAACGACACCCGCAGCGACGCCCGTGTCCCGCACGTTATTCTGGGCAGCATTGTAAAGATCGCCCTGCGCCTGGATCACAGCATTCAGCGTCTCATCACTGCACTGCGCACCCGCACCGCATACCTGTGATACCAGGTCCTTCTTTTTCTGGTGAAGCATCTGGTTGTACAACTCGACGTTCGACGCCGTGGCCGCGCCCGCCGTGCCGCCCACAAGCGCGCCACCTACGCCCGCCGCCACATTCGCAGCGAGGTTGCCGAGCAGTTCGGAGCCCGTATCTGATGCGACACCCTTGGACAGGCTCTCAAGCTGCCCCGCCAGCTTCGAAGACAGGCCCGCACCAGCCGCACCACCGATCGCCCCGAATGCGCTGCCCCCACCGAGGCCGCCGATCAGCGCACCACCCGCCAGATGCAGCAGTGCACGGTTGTCACCGCCTTCGGCCCACGCTGCGGCCGTGGCCGTGTCACCAGCCTTTTCGGCTGCCTCCTGTTTCGCCTCAGCATACGCACCAATCCCCTGCGCGACCACCTGGCCCGCCGCCTGCGCGGCCGCCATCGTGTCCGCCTGCTGCGAGAGCAGGGCGTTCACGTCAGGCGTGTTCGACACCGTACCGTTGGTATCCGTGGTATCGCGGCTCAGGCTCGCCACGTCCTGCGCCTGAGCTGGCTGATTCGTGATGTTGATCGCACCGGCGCCGACCGCACTACGTGTGGTGGCGCTGTCGTCACCGTTCTCGTTCTGCGAGATCATCGGCACAACGCCAGGTGCGCCACTCACCGATCCCGGCCCTGTCGCCTTGCCGGTATTGCCAACACCCACACCCGCGCTGATCCCGTTGCTCGACGCGCTGTAGTGCGACTGGTTCTGGATATCGCTGAATGTCAGCGTGCCCGTCGTCAGGCTGTTCTTCGACGCGTCTGCCGTGCTCGATATCACGCCGCCCGTCAGATCCGTGTTGCCGTTGACGTTGACGTTGAACCCGCCGTCGCCGGCATTGATCCCGGCCTGTTCGTTGACGCCTGCGTAGTTCGAATCGGCATGGCCGTTCTGCGCGCTGAAACTCGCGCTGCCGCCGCCCTGGCTGATCGTGAATCCGCCGCCTGTGCTGCTCTGGTGCGCGGCGCTGTTCGTCACGTCCTGCACACTGACAATGTTGAGGTTGCCGCCCACGTCGGCCGCGATCTGCTTGCCGTTGATCTGCGAGCCGATGATGTTCGTGTCGCCGCCCGATATCACCGTGACGCTGTTCGCGCCGTTCACATGCGACGCGTTCTGGATTGACGCGTCGCTGTTCGCATCGCCATGCGCGTTCGACATCGCCGCCGAGACGCCAAAGCCGCCGCCCAGCGTGTACTGAACGCCAACACTTGCGCTGCTAGAACTGTTCGAGCTACGGGTCGAATCGGTGTCCGTCGTGTTAATAACGTTCACCTGATTCTTGGCCGCCAGAACGACATCATTGGCGTTCACGTTTGAGCCGGCGATCGTCAGATCGCCATTCGTCGCGACGAACGCTGCCGTGCCTCCTGCCTGCACGCCGGAGCCGCGTTGCATCGTTTGATCTTCCGACGACTGGCTTTCGCTCTTGCTTGACCCGATGCTGACCTTGATGCCGATGTCGGGCTTGCCACCATCGGCCAGGGTTTTCGCCCCCATCCCCGCTATCGCTGCATCGCCCGCCGCCGCAATGCTGTGCAAAGCGGCAGCACGTTCGTTGCCCGTGCTGGTCGAATTCTTCGCTGCCTGACTTTCCGAATACGCGTTGTTGATCGCATCGCCGACCGAACCCGCCAGACCAATCGTGAGGCCGCTGCTGCTCGTCTTCTGCGTCTGCGCCTGGTGCGAGGCATCGGTGGCCGCGTCGATGATGACGTTGGCCGCCGTTCCGGCGAGGTTCCCACCTGCGACAAGATCGCTGCCCGTGACGTGCAGGGTGTTGCCCGCCTGGATCGACAGGTCGCCGTTCAGCGAGCCGATTGTGCTCGCGTTGTTCGTGACACTCGATGCCTCGTCGGTCGTCGCGAGTTTGTTGGTGCCGACCGTGACGCTCAACCCGCTTGTTCCCAGACCCGTTCGCGTCTCCTCATAGGTGCTGGACGACTGCATGGTGTCCTGTGACGTGGTGATATTCACGTCATGCGCGGCACTGAGCGCGACATCGTTCGTCCCGACAATCGTGCTGCCCTTGACGTTGATGTCGTTGCCACTGGCGATAGTCACGGCGTCTGCGGAAACCATGCTGCCCTGCGAGAGCGTGGCGGTGGTGTTGCTCGAACTCGCCACTTCCTTGCCGCTTACGATATTGCTGTGGCTGTGCTGCTCCTGTTCGTTGTCGACGTGCGTTTCCGTTGCCGCACCGATGTTGACGTTACCGGCTGCGGCGAGCGTCGCGGTTCCCTGGTCGAGACTGATCGCGCTGCCCCTGACATTGATATCCTTGCCTGATACAACGGTCAGCGAATTGCCCGCATTGAGCGTCGTAGCCGTGAGCGTATCGTCCGAGCGGTGCGACGACTCCGAGTAACTAACGTGGCTATCGCTACCGGAACTGTTGCTGTCAACTGTTGAAGTTGATTTTGCCGCCTGCAAGTTCACATTGCCATTCGCAGCAAGCGTGCCGCCGCCCGCGAGATTGATGTTCGCGCCCGTCGCCGTCAGATCGCCACCGACGCCAATCTGCGAAACGCCGCCAACGTTAATCGAACTACCCGTCGTCTGGTTGATGTTGGTATTCGACACCCCGTTCGCGCGCTCGACGATCTTGTGTTCGCCGGTCTGTACCGAGCCAATATCGTAGTTCCCGCCCACGGCCATACCGAGGTTGCCGCCCACGCTCAGGTTGCCCGCGTTCTGCTCGACGTTGCCGCCCGTGACGATCACAGCATCGCCCGCCACGTTCAGGTTCGCAACAGGGCCGAGCGTCGTCGTGGTGCGCGTCGCGCCCGTCGCGCTAACCTGATCAACGGTCTTGACCGCCGTGTTCAGCAACAGGTCGCCGCCCGCGTTCAGCGCGAGGCTGCCCGCGTTCACGGTGGCCGAGGTCAGGTCAACATTGCCGGTGGTCGCCAGCGACATCAGGCCGCCGCTTTGCAGCTTGCCGAACGCGTTGTCGATCTGCTGGCCCTGAATCGACAGTGTGTTGCTCGCCTGTACCGTGCCGCTATTGCTGAAGGTCTGCGTGTTCTGAAGGTCGATGTCGGTCGCCGCAATCAACGGCCCGTTCATGTCCTGCTGGCTGGCCTTCGCGAGATAGACGACGGGCACGAGTACCTGTTGCCCGTTGACGGTCTCGGTCTGCATGATGATCACGTTGCTCGTGAGCGCTGCCACCTGTTCAGCCGACAGGCTCATGCCGAGCGGCAGATCAAGCGACTTCGACAGCGACGCGCCCGCGTCGAGCATCGCCTGATACATCGACTGAAGGTCGGTGTACGGACCGAGTACCGCCTTGCCGGTGAGCGACGTAATCTGGTTCCGAACCAGTTGCTGTTCGTAGAATCCATCGCCCAGGCGCTTCTCCGTCGTCTGCGGATTCAGGCCAAGCTGTTGCAGGTAGTAGTCGCTCGATATGAACGTCTTCTGGTTCGTGAACGCCGGGTTGGTCTCGATCAGGTAGGTTGCGCCCGGTGCGGTCGCGGGGCTGAACAGTCCGCCCTGGGGAATCGAGAGGTTTTGCAGCACGTTCTGCGCAGTCGCATTGGCAATGACCGGATTGACCATACTGCCGCCGCCATTGACCGAAGCAGCCCCGGCCTTCGTGCCATTCGCGTTGCCGCTCACGCCGCCGACAGTGACGCCGCCCAGCGACTGACCGGGGGCAAGACCGAGCGACGGAATGCCCGCGTTGCCCGCGGTGTTATCGATGTTCACGCCCGTGCCGGAAAGCGTTCCGCCGGCGACGAAGCTCGACTCGTAGCTCGGGAGCGCGTAAGAGCGGATATCAGCCGGTGCCGCCTGGGTATAGCCGCCCGGCCGTGAGCCAACAAACGGCGCATCGCCAAACGGTAGCGTCCAGTTGTGTTCGGTGTTGTCGTAGTTGTTGTAGTGGTAGTAGCCTGAGTACGTGACCTGCACTTCGGGCGCGCTCTGCCCCTGCCAGCTATTCTGGTCGAGCGTGGTAGGCGCGGCGATATTGCCCACTGCCGCGACCGCGCTCCAGTAGTTCTGGAACAGGCCGACCTTCGACGCGTCCAGATTGCCGCCCGCCATGATTTGCGCCTGCGGACTGATGCCCGCAATCAGGTTCGCGAGTGCTTCGCCCGTATAGGTCGTGTACTGGTAGCCGCTATTCCACTGACCGCCGTGCGGCGGGATCGTGTACACACCGCCAATCATGGTCAGGAATGCCGGGTTATCCGGCTGGGAGATGCCCCAGCCTATGTCCTGACCGGAGCAGGCGGCCATGTCGACCGCCGTGCAGCCCGACAGGCTGATGCCGAGCTGCGCGAGCAGGGCCGGATCGACCGACTGATTCAGGCCCGTCGTGGTCATCGTCGTGCGCGTGTTCGTCACCTGAGCGGCGTGCAGTTCCATGTCGCCGGCCGACTCGATCAGCGCCGACTGGTTGCGGATCAGGCTAGCGTTCGTGTAACTGCCGTCCGCATTCTTTCCGCCCGCCAGTACCACCTTGCCAAGACCGTAAATCGCCGTCGTCGCCTGGGTGTCGGTCGTCGTCGTGTCGTCGCGGTTCTCGATGTCGTTCGACAGCAGTTCGAGCGTTCCGTTACTGTCCGTCGCACCGATCAGTGCGGTCGGCCCGACGTTCGTAATCGATTGCGTGGCGTTCAGCGAGACGCTGCCGCCGACCATCGTCCCTGTGTTCTCCAGCGTGTTCGAATGCGTCGCGAGAGTGCCGCCTGCCATCATGACGCCGCTATTCTGGACGTCGGCGGCATTGATGTTCAGGTTGTTCGTCGCCTCAACCAGCGCGCCATTGCTGAACGTGCCCGGCAGGGTAAAGGACAGGTCATGACCGGCGTTGAACTGCACATCTGGCGTGGGCGCAAAATCGCCCTGAACGCTCACTGCAACGTCATTGGCCGCGCTGTAGGCACCGCCGCCCGTCAGCGTCGCGGCATTCACGGCAAGGTCATGCGTCGCGCCAATCTGGCCGTTCGCATTCGTCAGCGCGCCGGTCGTCGTGATTGCGACATCGCCATTCGAACCGGCAAGGTTGCCGATCTGGCCGCCGCTGTTGTCCACGATGTCCGCCTGAACCGCGAGGCTCGCGCCGCTCAGTTGACCGCCCTGCGTATTGGAGAGCGATGACGTGTCGACGGCCACGTTACCGTTGCCCGTCATCACGCCGCCACTGTTGACGGTCTGACTGCCGCCTTGCACGGTCATGTCGCCCGTGCCGAGATTGCTGACGAGACCGTTCGCGTTATTGACCGACGCGGCCTGAATGGCGAGCGTGCTCGCGTCACCCGTCGCGCCCGTGCCGGACTGGATCTGTCCGTTCGTGTTCGTCAGCGTGCCGCCGCTGGCGAGAGACAGCGACGAGAGAGAACGAACCGAGCCTTGCGTGTTGTTCAGGTCGCCCGCGATGTTCGCAGCGATATTGCCTTGTGCCGCGAGCACGCCATACAGATTGTTCAGGCTTGCCGCCTGCACTGCGATCTGCCCCGCCGCAATGATCTGGCCGCCGATGTTCGAAAAAACGCCTGCGCCATAACCGGGTGCGATTGTCAGCGTGCCCGTACCGGCATTGAGAATAGTGCCGTAGTCGTTGACGAGCGCACCGGGCGCGAGCGTGAAGTTTGCGCTGTTCGTTTGCAGCGTGCCGCCGTTTGAATTGTCGAACGTGCCGCTGATGCTGAAGCCCATCGACGACGTGCCGTACTGCGTGATCGTGCCGCCGCGATTCAGCAGGTCCGTCGCTTTCAGTGCGAGCTGGTTTGCCTCAATATCGCCGCCGCCATTGTCGAGCGTCGTGCCCGTCGTCAGCGTGAGGTCGGGCGCGACAATCGAGCCTCCGTCATTGGTCAGCGAGCCCGTGCTGATGGTTTCCTTCGTACCCGCACCGATCTGGCCGCCGTTATTGTTGAGCGTGCCGCTCGTGATGTTCGTTTCCGTGTTCGACAGCAGCTTGCCGTTCGTGTTGTCCAGTTCCCCGCCGACTGTTGCCGTCAGGCCGTTCTGTGCGATCACCGAACCCGATGCGTTATCGAGCGCGCCGCCCTGAATCGAGCCCTCGCCGTTCGTGGCAATCCTGCCGCCGACGTTGGATACTTCGCCAGCACCATTACCCGAATTGATCGACAGCTTGCCGGTCCCGGCATGCGTAATCGTGCCGCCATCGTTGTCGAGCGCGGCTGGTGCAAGAGTCAGGTCCGTGCTGTTGGTCTGGAGTGTGCCGCCTGCCGAGTTGTCAAGCGTGCCGGTCACGTCGAGCGTCGTCGCGCCAGTTCCGGTCTGCGTGACCGTGCCGTCGTGGTTCACAAGGTTAGCGGCGTGCAACGTGAACTGGTCGGCGCTGGTCGTCCCGCCGCTGTTGTCGAACGTCGCGGCGAGAAGTGTGAGCGCGCGGGCCGCGCCAAACTGGCCGGTGTTCGTCAGCGTCGTGCCGGCCGAAAGCGTCATGTTCGCATTGGTCGCGAACGTGCCGCTGTTGAACAGAGCCTGCACGGCCGACGCAATCAGGCTCTGGACCGCAGTGATAGACCCTGCATTGGCGATCTGTCCTGACTGGATGCTGACGTTCCCGTTGCCGCCGATAGCGCCGCCCGCGCCGTTGTTGAGCAGGCCGGTCGTCGTGATGGAAACGCCGTCTGCGTTTAGCGACGCGACGGTTCCGCGCGAGTTATCGAGCGAACCACTCGACGAAGAAAGCGCGCCTGCGGCCTGCATCGCGCCGCCCTGGTTATTGATTGCGCCCGTAACGGACTCGGTCAGCGTGCCACCCGAAACGATCTGGCCATTGTGGTTCGAGAGTGCGCCCGCAGTGATGGTTTGCGCACCACCCGACGACATTGCGCCGTTGTCGTTCGTGAGCGTACCGGCCGCACGCGCGTCAAGCGCTCCGCCCGCCGTCGCGGTTGCGCCCGACAGGTTCAGGTCACCGCTGTTCGCAGCGAGTGAAAGCGCGCCGTTCGCCGACGTGCGACTGCCAGCGAGATTCACGCCGCTGCCTGAGAGCGACGCACTACCACCTGCGACATTCTGGCCATTGGCGTTCAACTGGCCGGATGCCGTTACGTCCAGGTCGCCGGTCTGCGCGAGCAAGCCGTCGCCGTTCACGCCCGCCGCGAGCGTGCCAGTCGAAGTCACCGAGCCAGCGCTCAGGGAAGTATTCTGCTGCGCGGCAACCATGCCGCTGTTCGTGACCGTACCGCTGGCAGAGAGCGTCGCGCTTTGCTGCGCGTAAGTCGTGCCACTGTTCTGGATATCGCCGCCGGTTGCGGCAAGATTGCCGCTTGCGCTCGTCTTGCCGGTGAGAGCTAACAGATCGTTCGATTGCAGCGTCAGGTCGCCCGCCTGCGCGGCGATCACGCCCTGGTTCGAAACACCTACGCCATACTCGTTGCTCGCCAGAAAAATCCGCCCGCTGTACATCCCTCCCAGCTGGCTCACATCAATCGAGACGGCTGGTGCGGGTCCGTCGCCTGCGATCGGCGTGAACGCAAGTGAGTCGTGACCGATCTGGTTTGCGCCCGTGATAACATTCAGGCTCTTTCCGGCGTACACCTCCGCATTGACCTGCACCGCGCGGGCCAGGAGGTCAACCTGGTCCACAGTCGAACCGTCGAGTCCCGCGCCTTGCACGGTGATGTTGCCGCCCCTTACACTAAAACCGGTGAGCGAACCATCGGGTGCGAAGTTCGGCGTACCGGTCGTCAGAATGGCACGCGAGGTATTCAGAAAGCCGCCGCCATTCACCGAAATGCCGGAGCCGTTAGCGATCACCACCTCTGCGCGTTGCCCTGCAACTTCGAGATGGCCGTTGATCTGACTCGCCGCGCTGCTGTTGACCTGATTCAGGATGATGCGCGCGGCCTGGTTCGCCCCGAAGTTCGGGTTGCCATTGATCTGCCCGGCCTGCTGCGTGCCGGTGATAACGGGCGAATTATTGAGAATTGCGCCGTTTTTCTGTACGTCGAACTGTCCGTATGTATTTACGGATACACCAGCCGAAGACGGACGGTTAATGTCAACCTGTGGCAGACCATTCTGTGTCTGGATCACGGACGGCGCATGGGTACCACCCGGCACAATCTGCGCATGGGCGAGCATCGGGGCAAACAACGCGCCGCCCAGCCCCACCAGCACGGCAAATGCCACAGGGTGCAGCGCGAACCGGAAAACAAGCCGCCCGCTCGATTGAGCGATATGTGCCGCGCCTGCTACTTCTTCCTGATCGGTCTTGCGTGCGCCGCTCGCCGTTTTCTCAACCGCGACCAGCATACCTCTACATTGGCTGAAAACCAGCCTGAACATGTTCTTATTCATTCTGTGTAGCGTATTTTTATTAACTCCCCGAAAATACTTCAAGGCGCCGTTCTGGTGAGTTAAAAATTGTCAACTCGGTGCGAAGCAACAACGGAAATTGAAAACAGGACGCATCTGATAGACACGCAACGCCAATACAGGCGAATGAATTATGTAGAACGAAGAAGCGTGTGCTTCTCGCCGTGCAATTGAAAAAGGCGGCATCAAGCCGCCTTCATTGGGTTGCTGACAGAGCCAGTTGGTGCTTCGTCGTGGTCGTGCCAGGAGTCGCAAGTCTGTCCTGAACGCTTTGCGCCGCATCGGCCAGCAGGTCCGCCGCATCGCGGGGAGGTATCCGTCAGCGCATCCCGTCTTGAACGCACGTACGCGCGGTGCGAAGGTGTAGCCATCGTAACGACGGAGCAAATGCGATGGAGAACACCACGGGAGAGACTGTATTGACGGGCACGCGGCGGCC
>NZ_VZQP01000110.1:0-10734 GCF_014397655.1 Paraburkholderia sp. UCT31 | reverse complement strand
TCGGATAGTGAGGGATAAAATAAGGCGCCTCTTTTGGGTCTCCGCGACCGGCCGAGTACCTGAGCGGGACAAACAAGCGCCGCCGGACAAGACCACCCGCTCCAGCCCGAAGCCGCAGGATTTCCAGAAACCGAAAATAGACCTTTCCGCCTTCCTGAAAGGAATCGACCCATGAGCACACCGCAAGTCGAAGCAGCCGAACCCGAACGCAAAGCCACCCTGCACACGACAGTCCTAGAGGAGAAGCGTCGAGCGGAAACAGGCCTCAATAGCGGCCTCATCTCCCGGAAAGACGCACTCTACATGGCTTACTACGTGGGTCCTCGCCACGTCGGAGTCTCGACGTTCGCTTCCTTGCGACTTGGCAAGGAAACACCCTTCTATGAAGTGGCCATCCGCGGGAAGGTCTATCGCGCACTTGCGCAGCCTGTGCCGGGCCAAAGCCCGCGAACCTACCACCGCGACGTGGCGTATCAGCTGAGTCGTTGCTGGGCGCCGGGACTGCGCAGCGATGGCTGGCTTCTGGAGCCACCCGAAGCAGTACCCAACACCCCGCGCGCGCTGGTTCAGGAGCTCCAGACCGTTCTAGACCTGAACCTCGAGGACATTCTGGACAACGCCTTCAGCATCCTGAACTACCGCAGACATCACGGGGCGCAATACCCTGACACCCTTGAACCGGCGGGATATCGCTTGCGGGAACTGTTCCTCATGTCAGTCAATGACGAAGGCAATCTGGTCACACTGTACGAGACGCCTCGCGGGGTGAACGTCGAACTCTGGAGCCTCTTTTTGCGCGTCTTGGACCGCGAGAACCGCCCGACGCTGGCGGACTACGTCAATTCGAGCATGGCCGTCAAAGAATTCGGCGAAGCGGGTGTAGCGGCGATGCGCGAAGCGCTGAGCCTACGCGACGGCCACTCCCGGGCTTCCGGGCGTATGGGATTTACCCGGTTTCTCGACGCGTTTCCCGTGCCCGACCACACGACAATTGAGCGCATTGTCGGCGGAAGGCGACGGTAAGCCAGGCAGACGACCAGGGGCGCCTCGCGGTCACAAGCAACCTGCAAAAGTGACGGCTCCCATATCAGACGAGAAACGAATGTGGCGGAAACGCGGCAATGTCTGCCCTAGCAGGCTGTTGAAATACTGTTTCGAGGGGTGTTTGCAGGCCGATTTCAAGGGTGCTTTACCCCTTACCCAAGTCGCGTGAGCGGCCTATAGAGCATTTTATAAGGTCGACAATTTTCGCCAGCAGCCCTCCGGGGAGAATTTCAACAGCCTGCTAGACCACTGGGACCTTAATCGACGAAGCGCACCTGGCCGGTTTGAAGGCGGATTTCGTCCTTTTACGACAAGGCCTTCCGCTTGTTCCTCAAGGAGCTCGCTTCCTTATTCTTTATAGGAAAAGAGGCTCCTTTAATAACCAGAAGACTCTTTTTTAGAAGCTGTAGGTAGGACGGTTTAAATGTCGGGGCTGGCGGTAGCCGTCTTCAGCGTGCTGAAGTGTCTTGGTCTGCGACAGTCGCACCGCTCAGTTCAGTGCTGCGACTTCGTCGCCTATCAGACGGCTGCAGGCGGTCTGAATGTCGTACGTCGTACAGACCTTGAGCTCCTCTCTGAGCGGCTGTTCGCGCAGCTCGGCGACTGCGTCGTCCAGCGCCGTGTACTCGCTTTCCTTATAGATAGGGCCCCGTGCTCGCGGCGGGTCGGACGGCCGACTCGTTGGGTTCGTTACTTCTTTCGGCTTTCCATGGCATCCGCGGTGCAACTGACGAACCAAGCGAGGGCTGGCGCCATTTCAGCCAGTGAGACTGAGGCCACTTGGAAAGTCGCGTCATCCATAACCGGCGCCGGGCGCGCTCTGTCCTCGCGCGAGTAAGCTTCGAACAGAACACCTGTTCGCGCAACTGAGACGAGCGCAAAAGCTGCTTTCTTTACCCGATGCGTGTCAGGGTTCGCGCCCGGCGAAGGTTCGTCAATCGATTGGAGCGAATGGATAAGTTCCCGCAGCGAATTGTGCAAGCGCCACGCGTTGTACAAAGGATGGTGAATCACGAACAGAAAACGGTGTCGACTGGCGCCCGAAAGCGTGCTTTCTGCGCTCCCCGTCTCCAGGTACTTCTGTTCCTGCGGCGTGACAATCTCGACATGGTCGTCGATGAACTGGGCGCTGCGGACGCTTTGGGCGACGGTGTCGCGCTGGAACTCCGCGCACTTCGCCGGACACGATGCTAGTGTCGTCCTCTTCCGGGGCCACCGGCGCTGCAAGGGTGTCGCACGACACGAACACCAACAGCAGCACCCCCGCGATTAACTGCCACATGCTCATCCCCCCTCGATAGGACTCAGTCCATCGGTAACGGTCGAGCGGCGTTCGGTTAGCCCGTTCGCCTGCGCCATCGCAGCGACTCGCATCCAGCCGGTTACGTCACTAACCTTCATCACGTCGGGCATCAGGTTGTCCGGCGCACCAGCGTCTATTGCGGTGGCGAAGCGGCCGGAGCAATCGAAGGCGCGGCTGGCAGTACGGTGTGGGACGGGCATGGGAAGCCCGACAGCCCGAACGTTTATACCGTGATTTCGTCCGTCGGCGTCATTTCCGTCTCCATCGTGTCTGCCGCGCTGGCTGGCGGGCAAACAGAGCCACGGTATTTCAAGGATAAAAGTCGTGTCGAAACGTCAAGCGAAAGCGCGTCGCAGGTGACGTCTGCCTGCCAGAGAGCAGGTCGGTTCGATGGTTCGGCCATCATTAAGGTCCACTCGAAGCTACCGTCCGTAGGATTTCACTGGCCGAATGTCCCTAAAGCAGAGTACAGGTCACCGCTTTATTAACTTCTACGCCAAAAATCCATTGGTTTAAGGCCTCAGACGTTGCGTCTTCATGCCGGTGTTGTTACGCTGGCGCCCAACCCGAGGATTTGTACCTTTGCGTTAGTCGGTGACGGTGCAAAGGCAAAGGTCTTGGGCAAACTTTGACTAGACACGAGGAATTTATGGCAACAACAGCTACGAAGAAAGCCGCCGCTCCGGCTACGAAGAAAGCCGCCGCTCCGGTTACGAAGAAAGCGGCAGCACCGGCCAGCAAGAAAGCTGCTGCACCGGTCGCGAAAGAGTCTGCTGCGGCTGCTCCCCTGAAACCTATCAAGGACTCGTTCACGAAGGCATCGCTGACGATTCATCTGGCCGAGCGCTCAGGCATCGAACCGAAGGCGGCCAAGGCATTGATGGCGGCGCTCGAAGAAACGGTGCTCGCATCGATTCACAAGAAGGGCGCGAAAGAGTTCACGCTCCCCGGCCTGCTGAAGGTTGTCGCGCAAGACGTACCCGCCAAGAAAAAGCGCTTCGGCAAGGACCCGTTTACGGGTGAAGACAAGTGGTTCGCGGCGAAGCCTGCTTCGGTGCGCCTCAAGGTGCGCCCGCTGAAGAAGCTGAAGGACGCCGCTCTGTAAGCGAAATTGTTTCGAAGCGGTAACGCCCCTCGCGACCAAAATCCGAGGGGCGTTTTGCTTTAGACCTGGGCACGAAGGGTGCCCTGACACCACGTCGTAACGCTGTTGCCTGCACGGTCACAGACGCCTGCGGAGCGGCGACGTCAAGCTTCGCGACCACCGTTTTGGCAACTGCCTTCTTCGCTGGCGCTTTCTTGACCGCCACTTTCGTTTCAGCCGGTACCACTGTTTTCTTCGCCGGAGCAAGTCGCCACCATCTTGACTGCAGCTTTCTTTGAAACAGCACCGCTCTTGCCAGCGGCGTTCGCCTTGCTCGTCTTGTTCACAGCGCGGGTTTCTGTTGTGACCGCGCTGGCGCCTTCAATCAAAAACTTGGTGCGGTCTTTGACGGCAGCCAGCCACGCAGGTGCCGGACCACATCCGCTCCAAGTCGCCCCGCTTATTGGGTCGCGATATTTGGCCGGCTGCGGGCCTTTGAGCTGCCCCGTGTGAGCGCCTGCTGTACCGACTGCCAATGCGTTCTCGACCGCAGCCTTTGCCTTGCCCGCCGCACCCGAAGTCGCTGCGACCGCAGCGTCGCCATCTGCAATCAGGAACCTGGTGCGGTCCTTCACGTTTGCAATCCAGGCCGGCGGACGGGCGTGACCACTCCCCGTCGCACCAGTCTTGGGGTCACGATACTTTGGTGGCAGTCCGCTCTTAGTGTTAACAATGGCCTTCGCCTTTCCATTCGCAGCACTGGCACCGGGCTTGCGCCCACGCTTTTGCGCACCACCGACGTGCGCATCAATATCTGCCGTGGTCAGGCCATGCTTGGACATCCTAGGCGATGCCAGCAATGGTCTCAACGTGGTCGGCTGAAAACAAAAATCCTCGCCGAATGCCACCAGCAGACACCAGCTAATGCGTCGGCTGTGCAGGAGAAAAAGAGAATTATGAACCCGGAAGCAACGGCGGCAGGGCCTGGCATTCGTGTCCCGGCTCCGGTGTTTTACCTGGCAGCGCTCGCGATAGGAGTCGCACTTGAGTATCTGCTATGGCCCGTTCCGATTCCTGCAGCTCCGTCAAAGTATGTGATTGCGTCGATTTTTATTATCGTCAGTGTTTTGATAATTCCGCCCGTCCTCATGCGCTTTCGTCGAGCTGCCACTCCTTTCGACGCGAGGAAGCCTGCTGCGTCTGTTAACAGATTGACCTTACCGGTTTCCCGCAATCCGCCATCAGTTCTTCGACGCGACCCCTGGTTGGTCGAAACCGCTGGGAACGGAAATGCTGACCACAGATTAGCCAGCAGGCAGATTGGAAATGATTGTTTATTTGCCGGCTGTGGACGAGGCAAACCCACGATGACTTTCATGGAAGTCATTGCAGAACGGAGATAAGAGGCCGCAGCACTAATTCAGTCGGAGCTCAATGGGTCGTCAATGACACGTTGCGCAGCACTGAAACCGGTTGCAAGCGCATCTTCTTCCGTTGCGAAGAGGCGTCGGCTCGTGGCACCTAACCGGAGAGGGGAGAAGAGTACTCCCGTATCGCCCTCGCGCCTGACGGTTACAAGCGCGACATATCCCTGCGGTGAGGCGTAGCCGCTTCCATGCCCCTGGCCGGTGACTGGCAGGGCCTCTACCTCGACGATAAAAGGTTGTACTGGTAAATCCGCCTCATTTCGGTCCCCAAGACCCGCGAAGCAATGACAGAAACCAGAAGCACATCCCTCAAATCGCTTTCGCGGCAAGTTGTCTCACGCATGCTTCGAGCCGCGAGCGCTGTTAATGTCAACGCGCCAGCAGGAGCGCTTCCAAAGACACCGGTTTGACGAGAGAGCAACCCTGGCCAGTGCAACCCGTCGCCTAGATTTCCGCAATTCGCGTACCGCTGTTCGCTATGGCGCAGGCTCCGCGATTTCAAAGTTGGCCGCCATCTGCGTGTGCTCGCCTCCATGGAGACCAGGCAGTGAAATCCACTGATAAAGGCAGAAAAAACAAGAGCCCTTACCGGCGCGCTCCGCGCCGACCACGAAACAGCGTACGACTTACCAGCGTGGCGATGGTCGCAACCGCAATGCACGTGACGGTAGTCGACGACAATCCGACAAAAACCAGGCAGAGAATCGCCGCGACGGCAAACGTCATTTGCACCAGGCCGAGGACCAGCCGCAGAATCCCCCAGATGAGGTAATTCTTTTCGACCGAGCCCAAAGTCGAAGGAGCGTTCGGGGCAAGGACATTCCACACTCGCCGGTGCTCGCGTTCTATCTGCCTTCGATGCCTGACTGATTTCATGTAAGGGCCTTCTCGACTAAGAATTCCCGATGTACGAGCAGGCGCATCACCCCCTGTCCTTATTACGTCCCCAGAATTTGACATTTGGACTGTGGCGGTGCATCGCCTGCTTCAATCTCAGCTACCCGAGGCCTCCCGCTCAAGCTGTTCTTGGGATACATGGCGAACATCGGCACCCTTGACGACATAAATCACAAATTCGGCGATGTTCTTCGCGTGGTCGCCGATACGCTCGATAGCCTTCGCAATGAACAGGTAGTCCAGTCCCATCGAGATGGTTCGAGGGTCTTCCGTCATGTATGTGACGAGCTTGCGCACGAACGCCCGGAACTCGCTATCGATAGCTTCGTCATCGTGGACAATCTGTGCAGCGGCAACCGTATCCATCCGTGCGAACGCGTCCAGCGCTCTGCGCAGGATGTGCATGGCCATTTCGCCGGAAGCCTTGATTTCAGCGGTGTTGACGTTTAGCCCTCCGCCGTTCGCGTGGATGCGCCGCATACGTTTCACTATTTTCCGCGCTTCGTCGCCCGCACGCTCCAGGTTGGTAATGCACTTCGAAGTGGCCATCAGGAATCGCAGGTCACGCGCGGCGGGCTGTCGACGAGCAATGATATTGGTGACCTCCTCGTCGATTTTGATTTCCATGGCATTGAGCCGATGTTCACCCTCGAGGACCTGGTCAACGAGTACCGTGTCGAATTCTTTTACAGCCTCGAGCGCGTATGCAATCTGTGACTCCACAAGTCCTCCCATCTCGAGAAGCCTTGATGAAAGAAAGTCAAGGTCCGCATCAAACCTACTGGAAAGGTGCTTGTCTGGCATGGTCGCTCCCGAGTCGATACAGCCGGTGAAGCAATCGACGGTCCTGCAATGCAGGTTGGAAAATCTGTTCGGTCGTATCAAACCCAGCGAGCGCGTCCCAATCCATGAAGGCCGTGTGCTCGCCCTCCGGGGCGCACTGACAGCCCACCGGGGGCACTGTATCGCTACAATTTTGCCGGCCGACCGGTCTTGACGGTTTCCACGGCAGAAATAGCTGCCAGAAGACCCTCGGTAGTGGAAGCTGAGTCCAGCAAGAGCAGGCCAGCGCGAAGAATCTCACTCTTTTTAACCGACACGCCAGCGCCGAGACACTTCTGTTTCAGTACCGCGATTTTTTCGTAGTCGGACTTCGGCATGGTGAAGCTGTCGCGCACGACCTTCTCCTTCTTCATGCGCTTCGCGTTCACTTCACCCGCTGGAGCGACCTGAGCCGCCTCGAGGGCTGCCGCGCGCTTCTGTTTTGCCACCATTGTCCGAGCCGGTTTAGCATCTGCGGCTTCGACGCCCGGAGCATTTGCCTCACCTGCCTGCTCGTCACCCACCTTCGCATGGCCGCTTGCCTTCTTCGGCAAGTGAAAGGCTTTCTTCGTTGACTTCCTGATGCTCGGCTCTGCCATGGTCATCTCCAGACTGATAAACGATATAAACAGTATATATCGTTTATCAGCGATTTCCAGACTAGATTGGAGATGCCACCCGCGCGGGACCGCTGGACCGATTGAATTTGTGCATTGCGCGCCCCGCGTGTGGATTTGGCTGGTCTTGGGTACCAGACACGGGGTGTAGAGCAGGCACGCCCTGACTGACCAAATTTCAGGGTCTCTCTATTGACGAAGGAGAGCGACGAGTGAGTCTGCGCGTTAGGAGCCGGCTGCACCGAAGCAGAACAGCCGGCTCGCCGGCCGGCCTATGAGTCGCGCGACGGATTAGTTATCCGGCATTCGCCTCGCACTTCTTCATAAAGGACGCTTCCGCAGCGCCAGCGAGTAGTCTGCCGTCCTTCCCAACCGCCTTGGCTTCGCGTGCGGTCGACGCCGCACTCTTGGCATTGCCCTCGCACTTTTTCGTGAAAGACGACTTCGCTGCGCCGGTCAGCGGCTTCCCATCTTTGCCAACCGCCTGTGTTTCACAGCTTGACGACCCTGACTGAGTTGCAGCAGCAGGAGCTGCTGCCTTGCTGGGTGCCGCCGGCGCGGACGTCTGGGCGTAGACGGCGCTTATGAAGAACACTGATGCAACAGCAACCACACAAAATTTGTTCATTGCTGCACCTCTCCTCAGGATATGAGGCCCGTTGCCCTTGCTATATAAACGTGCGGGCCGTCGCCCCGCTGACGTCACTTGACTCGTCGAACTGTGACAATTCGTGTTGCTAAGGAACCGGTCCAACTGAATCAACGGCCTCCTGGCGGAACCTGACGTTGAATTCGTTTTTTGGGGATGGCACGCATTTTGCGCGGAAACCGGAATCTGGTCTCATCTGGAGGGCGTCATGATGACGGCATCGGTTCTGGCACTTGCTCTTGCTCCTGTCCTGCGCGCCCTCTACCTACGAAGGCAACTGCGAGGGACGACGTTGGTTCGCCGCGACAGGAAGGGTGCGCTCAGCTACGAGGTGCGACGGCGTGTGTGCATGGAAGCGCTGCCCCTGCACGTTTCCGAGTATCCCGTCCCCAGAGAGGTGCGTCTCCGTGTCCTCCGGCTCGCTAGTTTGGTGCTATGGAGTATGGAGCGCTCGATTGCCCTGCCTTCCGAGGCCTGTGCGCGCCTCGGGAATATTTCCGCCCAGGAATTTGATGACCACTTTCCGAATTGGCTGCAGCTCGGCCAACCCGAGGCGGGTAGCGCTATGTTCGGTCGCCGCCCGCTGTGGGCACTGGAGGGCAAACGGATATCGGTCAAGGGTCAAGCCTGGTGAGAGCGGAGCAAAAAACCTGCGTTCGCTGAAGCGTCGGCGTAGCAGCAGGCAATCCGACGCTCGAAATGATAAATGGCCCGCAAAGGGCCATTTGTTTGCCAAGCCGACGGGTTACCCGGTTACAGCGGCTGGATGCTCGCCGCCTGCTTGCCCTTCGGTCCCTGCTTTACCTCGAAGCTGACTTTCTGGTTTTCCTGCAGCGACTTGAAACCGCTCGACTGGATTTCCGAAAAATGCGCGAAAAGGTCCTCGCCACCGCCATCCGGCGTGATAAAACCAAAGCCCTTTGCATCATTGAACCACTTGACGATACCTGTTGCCATTTTCGTGAGGTTTCCAAAAAAGAAGTGTGTTGGTGACACGTCGCCAGTGCAACGCCGCACGTGAATCGACGTTTTAACATGAGAAAAACGGAACTAACAATAGAAGTATTCGAGATGCCAGGCCTTTTGTACTCAGTTGAGAACAAAAAACCTGCAATGCAGGCCGGAGGCGATTTGCTCCGACATGCGCCTATTGCAGGAACGCTGCCGCCGGAACGCGTTCACGGCGTGACGACGGGTCAAAGCAACAATGACAACCGGCCCCACGCGAGTCGGCAAAATCGGAATCTGAGTGCCGTTACAAATCAAGCATAGGCCACCGAGCGGCTTGAGTACCTTCGTGCATGGCCATGTTCCGACAAGGTTGACGTTGCCCCAAACAGCGCAGCTGCGCTAGTGTGGTCTCGCCGTGCACTGTCGCTGAGCCCAGTTTGGCTTGCACGCCGAAAGTCGGCTGCCCCGTCAGACTGGGCCATAGGTCGTTGCAGCAAGAGTCTATTCGGAGGCGGGCGTCGCACCCGCATGTAGTGCGGCGACGAGCATCGCGCAACGTTCTGAATCCGCCTCTTCTCCTGCGAGCAATTCCTGCTCAACCGCACGTCGGAGTAACTCGGGAACGGCGTCGCTGAGAGCCTGCGACAGTCGGTCGAGCGTTCGTTTCTTTCGACCATCCAGGACGGCTGCCAACAGCACCGCGAGCTCCTCTGCAAGGGCTACGGCGACCGGCGCGAGTGCGGGTCCGAGTTTGTCGCCCGTCCCGGGAATTTCCGACTGGTTGATTCTCTTCAATGCAGACTTGCGGCTTGTGGCCATGGTCAGCTCCATAGAATCTTCGGATAGCTTGCCTCGGCGCCCGGTATTCGCGGACAGCGTCATGGATGCGCGAACGTCCGTCGCTTCCACGCCGGACATGTACGCCTGATGTCACTGTGCGGCGGACCGCTATCAACCGCCTGCGTCGTGAAATGCCGCCGCAAGCGTGGCGCTGTTCGACGGTCCAAACGATGAATAAAAGATGCTTAACCCGCTAAAGCGAACCGGACGACACAGCTCATGTTGGCAAGCTTGTGCCGGAGACCACTGTGCATCCCGTGAAAACGCGAACGCCACTTTTCCCCGAAAGACGCCGATGAGAGTCGATGCGGTTTATGGCCGCATCGCATCGCGGACGCCCCGTTACCAGCAAACGCGTCGCGAAGCTTTGCGCCCATCGTCATCCGTCCTTGCGCGCGACTACGGTGCTTTCAGTTGTTGCTCACATGCGCCGGCGTCGCGCAGGCCTCAACTCATATGGAGCCCACCGTTCAGTGAGAAGTCTGCACCCGTCGCGAAGGCTGATTCGTTGCCGGCAAGCCACGAAACAATCGAGGCAATCTCCGAGGCCTCTCCGAGACGGCGAACCGGGATGCTCTGGACGATTGCATCCAGTACTTCAGGACATATGCACGAACCATATCCGTGCCAATGTATCCCGGTGAAACCGTATTCACGGTAATGCCCTTCGTTGCCACTTCCTGGGCAAGCGACATCGTGAAGCCGTGAATACCCGCCTTGGCAGTCGAGCAGTTCATCTGGCCGAACTGCCCCTTCTGGCCATTCACGGATGAGATGTTGATGATTCGCCCCCACTCCCTGCTGACCATCCCCTCGATGACCTGCTTGGTCACGTTGAACAGGCTCGTCAGGTTCGTGTCGATGACATCGTTCCAGTTCTCTCTGGACATCTTGCGAAACGTCCCGTCCCGCGTAATGCCGGCGTTATTCACCAGCACGTCAATCTCACCGACCTCTTTCTTTACCTTTGCGAAAGCGGCTTCCGTGGACTCCCAGTCGGCGACATTGCCCTCCGAAGCAATGAACGAGAATTCAACGGCCGCCTGCTCGGGCAGCCACCGCTCCCGTCGCGGCGAATTAGCCCCTCATCCGGCCCCGAC
>NZ_VZQP01000109.1:0-10823 GCF_014397655.1 Paraburkholderia sp. UCT31 | reverse complement strand
CCATGCGCACGGCTTCTATCATGAATTCCTGCGTGTACCGTGCTCTCGGATTACCCATCTTTCCTTCCTCCTCGCGTGAGTTTTACACACTCAGCAAGGGATCCATTTTTTACGGGCAAGCTCAGAAACCCCAGCGCTCCTCGGCGAACTCCAGTAACGAAACGCCTCGCCTGACAACCGCATTCGGCGACCACATTCATAATTCTGCGCAACGTTGTTCTCGCTGTAGCTGCCGGTCGCGTATTTTTTCTTCTTTTCAGAGAATGGCCGATTGCTCAGGGTCGCATTGACCGCGCAGGACAGCAGCAGAAGGTTGCCCAAGGAGTTCAACCACATCTGGCGCTTACGCTCTTGCCGACCGTCGAACGCGAAACGGCTGGTCCATGACGGGTCCTTCGGTGTCTGCGGGTAAATGTGTTCGATAGATGTAAACGAAGCGTCCTTCCAGCTGACCTTCGGAGGGTTCGTGGCACCCTGCGGCGACAGTTCATATTCGAAAAGCACTACTCGCGTGAAGTCCCATTCGTAGAACCCCTTGTCACGGTCGAGCCTGCGCTTCGCGGTGTCACTAAAGTACGCGAGGTCGAAATGGCCGGTCCAGCCGTGAAAGTCATCTTCCGGCAGACTGTGGTTGCGCACTTCGCCGTCGTAATTGTCATTCAACGCCCCGACAAACCGCGTTGCTAACCCCAGCGCCGCCGTGACACTGCTGCGGTCACCGGCGACTGCGTCCCTGGACAGCCGGTGCGCCTGCCTGTAAATATCCGCCTTCCCGGTATGGGCTCGCCGCTCGCTGATGTAGAACACCATTAAAATGAAGCGCTCGACCTGCTGTAGAAGCGGGTCAACCGGTGCGAAGCTGGCCTGCGCCGTCTCAGGCTGCGAGACGACGAGCGGGTTGATGGCGGCCAGAGCCTGGAAAGCAGCAAGAACCAACAACTTGAAAGAACCCCAGCGGAGCCGCTCGATTCGGCCGAGCCATAGGATGGTCTCCGGCGGCAGGTAGGGTTCCGGGTTGTGTATGTAATGCCAGAGCGTCGACGCCTGTCCGAGACTGCGGATGTAGTGCCGGATATCCGCACAAGGCTGACGCGGCGACGTACGAGGGTGTCGAGAGTTTCTGGCGTTTCGTAGCAGACTTGGGTCGCCCGGTCGAGCTGGCCGCCCTTAATGTTGGCATCGGTCTGGGCGGCGCATTCGTGGATACAAAGCTCGAGGACGAATTCCGACTCATCGCAATCAACGTCAACGGAACCGTCCACATGGCCAAACGCGTCGCGCCCCACATGGTCAAGAACGGAAGGGGCCGCATCCTCATCGTCTCTTCTGTATCAGCGCTACAACCAACGCCATACGAGACGGTTTACTGCCCATCCAAGGCGTTCGGATTCTCATTTGCAGAATCTTTGCGCGAAGAGTTGCGAGAAACCGGAGTCACGGTAACTGCCCCTGCTGCCCGGCGCGACCGATAGCGAATTCCGTGCGAACGCCGGAATGGGCAACACGTCGCTTGGCGGAGCAAAGTAAAACGACAAGACGTTGGTCGCGAAGCAAGGATTCGAAGCGCTCATGGACGACGTCGACCACGTCGTCGGCGGCGACGAGAAACCCAAGGGGGAAGCCGAGGCGAACCGAGGCCCGATTCCTGAACCCGTTAAAGCCGCGAAGCAGGCAAAGTACACGCGCCCCACTACTAAATAAGGAGAAACCGAATGTCGCTGATTAAAGGAGCCGTCACGGTCGTCTCCGGCGCGTCGTCTGGCATCGGTGCCGCAACCGCATCGCGCCTGGCGGCGATGGGTGCGAATGTCGTGCTGCTCGCACGGAACGAAGACAAACTTAAGCAATCCGCCCGTGCTTGTTTCTCCATCGTCTCGACGAGGGGTGCCGTCGGAGCGCAGTAACCTTAATCGAGATGTATGGAACCAGCGGCAAGCCGGAGATGATGTCGTTGTAGCGACTGTCAGCGTGGGTGCTCATAAGTCGTCCCATGCAGCAGATGCGTTCATTTGCGCGCGACTCACAACCGAGAGTCGAGTAGTTTCAGTGTTGCGGCGGCTGCTCCTTCGAATCCAACACCATGCAATGGGTTTGCATCTGGCTCCCGAAGATTTATTCGAATAAGTCGTTGGCGCGCATTTCGCTCGCTGAAGCGCCGCACCATGGGGAGTGCTTTCGCCGCGCCTACTTCCACGACGACCAGCTTCGATACCGATGAAATCCAAGCGTCCAGGCGCTCCCGTTGCTTTTCATAGGGCACGCCAACCCACCCGTAGTCCCCAAACATCAAAATATTTGGCCGCGCAAGCGCACCGCACCGGGGACAACGAGGCATTGGGCTTTCCAGCGTCGACGTCTCCTCGTTGACGATTGGATGAAATTCCGTGGCCGACCATGTGTCATTGGTGCAGACATCCATGCATTGAAGAGCGTGAATCGACCCATGGCATTCGTGGACCCGGCTTTCCAAGAACCCGGCCTTCTGGAACTGGCCGTCCACGTTGCTAGTGAACACGAAGGCGCCATGGACCATGCGGTCCGCCCACCTGCGCAAAATCGCGAAACCTTCATGCGGGACGGTCTCGCGGTAAAGCTTCAGGCGGTGTCCGTAGAAGCCCCAGGCCAACTCAGGATGTTTCGCGAAACTTGCAGGGTTTGCCATGTCCTCGAACGACAACCCTTGGTGCTGAAGTGCGGGATAGGCACGCCAAAAGCCTTCCCTGCCGCGAAAGTCAGGCAGGCCCGAATCGACACCCATACCCGCGCCCGCGGTAATTAGAAGCCCGTCGGCCTCTCGCAGCCAGGCGGCAGCTGTCTCCAGCTTCTCGTCTTGCGAATCGGTCACCTCTCACTCCAAATAGATTACGACGACTGTCGACGAAAATTACTTGGACGTTCCGCCCAGTAGCGTAAAACGGTTTCGCCAGTGGTGGGCCATGTCCGAGTATTGCGCATCGAGTTGATGCCGGTGAGTTCCGAAAAAGGTCCCTGCCGAAAACGCTAGGCGCTTCGGCGTAGTGGAAGCCAGCAGAGCCGCGACGGAAAAATCAATGAGAACCTTGTTCGGGCAGAGCGGAAGTCAACGACTTGAGCTATAGCGAACACAGCCCCGCCCGGCTTGGGGCATCGGACAGCAGTAGCGGTGAGGTATCATTGTGCGCATCACTCACCACAGGACGCGAAATCTGATGTCTGTAGATTCCAGCTGGTTGGGCCAAATTGAACGTGAGTGGGCACAACTTCGCCAGAGCGACCCGGCACTCGACATAGAAAAGTTCTTCCGGCACGTTGTGTCAGCGAACAAGGTTGGATTTCTTTCACTTGAATCAATCGCGGCCATTGCGAATGGCCTGCTCACAAGCCCGTTGCCGGGCGCACCCTATCTCGGCCGGCGCCTTCTTGAACGGGTTGGCCCTGACCGGCACCCGTCGCTCCGCGTCGCCCTTGCACTGTCTCTTGTCACGGAGACAGGTGGGCCTGCCGATTTCGAGGGCGGACACGTCATTCTGGGCGATGTCCTGAAGGACGATATGGCGACCGACCCGCTTCGCGGCATGGCGGCAGCGGCTCTTGCGGACAGCGCGAGGCTTGGTCGTGGCATGGACGCCGACCTTGAGATGGCCAAGGACATGTATGCCACGGCCTTGGAGCTTGGACACCGGTCGGCCGCGTATAACTTGGGCTTGTATTGGGAGGGACGCTGGGGTACGAGTGCTCCCGGCGACGTCGTCCCCGACAGCACAAAGGCGGCACAGGCCTACAAGCGTGGTGGTTCGAACGCAAAATGCGCCGCCCGCCTGGACGCATTGCGAACCCGTTCGAGTTAAGCCACGCCAATCGCGCGTGCCGACGCAAAAAAAGCGAGCTCTGTGTGCTCGCTTACACGGTCGATTAAGCGGCCGCAGCTTCCGGCGCAGCCGCGACATTCGTCGTCGTGCCCACCTTTTTGGCGCCAACCAGTTTCTTCGCCGGTGCCTTCTTCGCTACCGCCGCCTTTATCGCGGGTTTCTTCGCGACGACGACTTTCGGCTTGCTCGCAGCGCCAGAATCTGCAACTCCGCTAACGCTAGCAATCAAAAACTTTGCCCGGTCTTTCGCACCGGCTAGCCACGCCGGAGCCGGACCGCGCCCGCTCCAAGTCGCACCGGACTTCGCGTCGCGATACTTAGCCGGCTGCGGACCTTTCGGCTGACCCGTGCCAGCAGCGGCGCCGACTGACGACGAGACCTTCTTGCCCGCGGTCTTGGCCTTCTTCGCACTTGCCACGCCTGCAGCGACGACTGCATCGGCGCTACCCTCAATCAGGAATTTGCTGCGGTCTTTCGCGTTCGCAATCCAACCCGGGGCGCGTCCGTGTCCGGACCATATAGCCCCTGTCTTCGGGTCCTGATATTTCGCTGCGGACGGCTTGGCGATGACCGCAGATTTAGCTGCGGCTTTCGGTCCGCGTTTCTTTTCGCCAACATGCGCGTCAAGGTCAGCTGTCGTCAGGCCGTGCGTTGACATCAACTCGCGAATCTTTTCGATAACAGCGCTCGACTTCTTCGCGATGAGTGCGTCTGCTTGGTTCTGCAGTTTTTGGATTTTTGCTTGCAAGGATTCCAGGGGCGTCATTCGCACCTCCGTAGTTGAGATGCCGGCACTATGCCATGCGCGAGATGCATTGCGCTACTTCTAGCTGGATGGCCGAAGAGATACCGTGCTGCGAGAAATGGCTCATGTCGAGGAAGAGTCGCGCACAGTTCCGACTGCGACCAATCACACGCTATCGAGGGCCAGCAGTGGCAAATCAGTCGTGACGATGGTGTCCCCACCCACGGTGCCGACCGTGGTCATGCCATCGGCGCTCGTCGCGGTAACCGCCTTCATAGCCGTATCCGTAGCCATAGACTGGAGCCGGCGTGTAGCCCCCCGGGGCGGCGCCTCGTACACGACCGGAGGTGGCGCGACATATACGGGACCAGGGACGCCCAGAAAAACTCCGATGTCGACGTAAGCGAAAGCCGCGCTGGAAGCACAGGCAGCGAAAATTCCCACTGCGAGAAAAAGGGTAGCGCGCTTCATGGAGTTCTCCTGTCCTGCCCGGTTCTGGCGGGTGCCAGACAATGACGAACGACGCAGATTGTGGGGGTGCCAAGCCGATAAAACCTACTTTCTGCATTCGCTCAAGGGGCAGCGAAAGCTGCCCCGGCCGCCGCGACATCGGGGCGGCAAAGCCAAGAAACGCGGCCTCTCCAAGGAGCAGGTTCCAGTGCTCGTCGCCATCGCACGAGGCCAGCGGTTCACGGCAGACCGGGTGATGCCCACGATGAGCGCACGGGTGCTGGTGGAAACGCTACGCCCCGTCGTGACGCCCGACACTATTGTGTGCTCCGATGGTAACGCGGCGTATTACGCGTTGCCCCGAGAGCTGGGCGTCACCTTGAAGATGTTCAGCGCGTCCAAGCACGGCTCGCCTATCAATCCTTCCTTTCACGTACAAAACGTCAACAGCTACCACTCGCGCCTGAAGGGCTGGATTAACGTTCGTTTGCGCGGCGTGGCGACCAAGTACTTGCCCAACTACCTGGCTTGGCAGCGCATCCTGACCTGGTTCAAGGACGGCGTCACCTCCGAGCAATTCATAGCGTCCGCCCTTGGACGCCAACTCATTAACACGTAAGGCAGACAGCTCTAAAACTGCTTGGTGTCGGTGGGCTCTTGACTACGTGCCATGTTGGCTTGCAAAGTACCTATACGTCGCATAGTCGAAGGACTTCGTTTAATGAGTGTTGAGACCCTCCAGGAGAAGCTATGGCCAGTGTCGTACCAATCAGTCTCGAACACGCCCCCGGTTTTCGAAACGCACTCGATGCAGTTGCTCGGGAGCGCATCTATCTCGGGCAGACGGAAGCTCGTTCGCTTGAATGGGCAAACGAAGTTGTTGCGAATAATGTCAAGAACAATCATGCGCACTTCGTAGCGCTGCACGACAACGACGTTGTTGGCTGGTGTGACATTATTCCCCGCACGTTACCAGGTTTTGGCCATACTGGGGCGCTGGGCATGGGAGTAGTCAAATCGTTGCGAGGCTGCGGAATAGGCAAGGCTTTGCTATTAGCGACAATTCAGCGAGCAATCGAGACAGGTCTTACTCGCATCGAACTTGAGGTGTACGTCAGCAATACAACTGCAATCGAGCTTTATCAACGTAATGGCTTCATTGAAGAGGGCGTAAAACGGAAGGTTAGATTCCTTGATGGAAAGTATGATGACGTCCTTATTATGGCGATGGTGACCGTGTGAAGTAGTCCGATAGCTCTAGAACCAGTACGTTCCTTTATTCATAAGCCCTTTCGATTGAGCTGAATGCGCCAATTCGAAAGGGCTTTTTCAAGACGGTCGGCCTTTGCTAGTCACGGTGGCTAATGTCCGGCAGCGTCACCCGCCCGTTCGCATTACGATGCGCTTGGCCAGCCCCCCGCTTAGGCATCAGGTGTTCGACTCTTCGAGCATCCGTTGATACCGTTCCGTCCGCCCAGCCGCCCCCTTGTATGGCATTAGGGTGGACAAAATCAATACATAACGCGAACAGCGCCATTCTGCAACCGGCGGTCCCGCCGGTTTTGGAGGCTGATTACGACGCGCTCAGGGAGTCGCCCGAGACATGAACGCGCTCACCGACCTGGACCGGCGGCTGTGTCGAATAGTTGAAGTTCCGGTAGCCACCCAGACGAGTGTTAGCGGCGGTGTACAAGCGCCATTAGATGGCGGCGCAAAGTTGAGTAGAAGCGTCAACAACAGGGGCGGTTATGGGCCGCTGTTGTTGGGTGATGGCCATCAGAATGGATCGTCGATGTCGCGAGGGTGAGGATTGTCGGGAGGCGCGCGCTGTTCGTGCAGCAGGTCGTTTAGCGGAATCTGATAGTGCGAGGCGATACGCTCGCGTAGATCGTCGATGAGTTCCACGACGGCGAGCGCCTGATCTGCGGACCAGTTGTCCGGGATCAGGAAGTCCAGCGCGTGAGTGATGCCCGAAGGCAGGTGAAGGCGCTTCATGATTTCTTCTTCTCCAGGCGTGCCGCGCTGCGTTTCTTTGCGCGCTGCTCGGCCCGTTCACGTGCCTCCTTCACCCGGTAGGACTCGCCTTCGATCGCGACGACTTCGGCGCGATGCACCAGCCGGTCAACCAGCGAGACGACGCAGGCGGCGTTCGGAAACACCTCCGACCATTCTGCGAACGGCCGGTTTGTGGTGACCACGGTGCTCGCTGCGCCATACCGGCGGCTGATCAGCTCGAACAGCAGGTCGGCGTGGCGATTCGAGTAGGACAGGTATCCGACCTCGTCAATTACGAGCACGTCAGGCGTGGCGTACCGGTGCAGCCGCCGGCGTAACGCTGAGTCACTGTCAAGCGCGGCGAGCTCACCGAGCATCTGGCCAGCAGTTGTGAACAGCGCCGTGTGCCCGTTGACGAGCGCCTGGTAGGCGAGGTTCAGCGCCAGGGTCGACTTGCCCACGCCGTTCGGGCCGATCAGTACGACGTTGGCGGTGTCCCTGACGAACTCGAGCGACATCAGTTCTTCGACGGCGGCCCGGTCGCAGCGCGTGGGCCAGGCCCAGTCAAAGTCGCACAGCGGTTTGAAGCTGCCCAGATGGGCGTCCCGGATGCGTCGCTCGAGCGAACGGCGGGCACGCTCGTCTTCTTCCCACTGCAGCAGCGGCGCAATCCAGCCGGCGTCAGTGAGATCCGGCCAATGCGCCAGCAGCCCGTACAGGCGCAGGGCGTTCGCGCGCTCCTGCAGGTTCTCAGGCGAGCTCATCAGTACCTCCCGTTATCTGGTCGTAGATGTCGAGCCGGTGAGGGGTCACCAGCGTGTCCTTGCTACGCACGTGCTCGGGCAGGTTCACCGTCACTGGCGGCGGTACCTTGCGCGACCCGCGCCGACGCTCCAGCACCAGACGCACCGGATTCTGGTGAGGCGCGGCGTCGCTGGCGAGCGTTTCCTCGATCGCTGCCTGCAGTTCGGCTGCACCATAACGGTCGAGCAGCCGCAGCAGGTGGGCGGTGATATTGCCCAGATTGGCGCCGCGTTCAGCCGCGCGCAGCATGAGTGTGTGACTGGCCGGCGCTGCGCGGGCGAGATGATCGAGGCCGCGATGGTGACGCGCTTCGCGTTTGCGTGCAACGAGGGCGTCAATGTGCGCGGCAATCTCGATCTGCGCGCCGCGATCGTAACTGCGCACATGAGTTGCAAGCAGATTGGCGCCGTCGAGAATGCGCACCTGCCGGGGATCGGCCCGGACCGTGAGCACGCGCCGCACGTGGGTATGCGGGATCGTGTAGTCGTTCAGATCGAAGCGCACATACGGCTGCTTGCCGACCTTCACGGCCAGTTGCAGTTCGCAGGGATACGGGTTCTCCGGCAACGTAAGCAGGCTGGGCTGCTCGCGGGCGAAGGCTTCGCGCACCGTGATCGTGGGCTCTTCCCGGCAGGGACGATCCGCCGCCATGCCCGCGCACCATTGCGCGGCCTGGATGTTCAGATCGTCGAGATCGGCGAACTTGCGCGCGGCAAAGAAATTCTCACGTACATACCTGATAGCTCTTTCGACGCGTCCCTTCTCGTTTCCTCTGCCCACTGCCACGGGACGGGGCTCGAAGCGATGATGAGCGGCGAACGCGAGAAGCGTCGGGTTGAAGCGGATCGCATCACCCTGACGCTCGAGCACAGCGCTCCTGAGATTGTCGTAGAGGAGGATCCTTGGCAATCCGGACCACGCCGCGAACGCGCCGGCGTGGCCCCCCAGGAAGCTGTCCATGCGGGCATCGAGGAAGAAGCGCAGATAGATCTGCCGCGACCACGACAGCACCATGACGAAGGCCATGAGCGGCCGGCGCGCGCGCCCGATCTGCAGGTGATCGAAATGGGCCCAGTCAACCTGGCCCTGCTCTCCAGGCAAGGTGCGTAGCCGCAGATAAGCCTCTGGTGTAGGACGCGGACGGTGTACCGCGATCAGGTGCCGGAAATGATGAGGGTTGCCACGGTAGCCCCGCTCGGTGACCATCGCATACAGCCGGCTGGCCGTGAGCGACGGAAACCTCTTGAGCGTGTCATGGATAAACGGCAGGTAGGCATCGATCTGCGAAGGTCTGAGCATCCCGCCGACGCGGGGCAGACCGGCCTGCGCCAGCACGCGCTGGACCGTGCCACGGTGCACGTGCAACTGCCGTGCGATGGTGCCGCAGCGCCACTTCTCGACGTGGTAGTAGCGCAGGATCTGCGCCTCGAGTTCAACTCCAATGGTCATGGGTCACTTCCTGTGCAGTAGGTAGTAGTACGAACATCACGGAAGACCCGACGGCGTAATGGCCCGAGGCGCACGAAGTCCGGGCAGACGCAGTGGCAGAAATGGCAACGCTCAGGCACATCTGGGGCGGTGGCGGACACCGCTGCTGTTGCCGCCGACGTCGTCGAAGTCGGTGCCAGTAGAGCATCGGCGGCAGGTACAGCGGAACCCTGATGCGTCACTTTATCCTGGCGGTTGCGATAGCGGCGCATCCGTTCGGCATGCGCGAAGCGGCCGTGACGACTGCGCTGATAGCGCTGGCCGGCCACGCGCATGCTGGCCTGGCGTGCGACTTCAGAACAGTCACCGTCGCAGTAGATCTGGCCGCGGTCGCAACGGCGGCAAACGACGACCTGCGTCCGGCAGCGGGCGCACACGAACAGGCGGCCGGTGGCCGGCATCGGCAATCCCCGTCAATGCCGAAACGCTGTCGAGGGGACTGGTGGGTCGTGCCATACTGGCCCGGCACCCGTGCCCCATGCGCGTGTGGGGCTCGACATCGGAGTGAACTTGGCGGTTTGAGCCGGTGTCGGGCCTGTTTCTTCGGCGGTAAGCCTTCTTCTACCGCATCCCGACTTCAGCGTCACCACTTCCTGAAACGAGCCGCGTCGGGTGCGTCTGCACTCGCCCTACGGGCTCCTTCCGACGCACCCGGTAGCGCGCCTCCCCCTCTTCGCGCAAAACATTCCCAAACCGCTCAGCAGAGCATGACCATTCCGCATTTCTGATCGATGCCGCCGTTTAGTGTCGGCTTCTCACAGCCGTTCACAACGAGAGAGGCTGGTGCTGGCAACAGAAGCCAACGGCGCGATATTCCCGGCACACTGGCGATAAACGCCCCCACTGCGGCAAGGACATGGTTTGTGAGAAACGCGGGATAGACGTTCGCATCGAGATGGGTGGTCAACGGAGTGTCCGCCCGGCAGGTGAGCGCATAGTGGTGAAGTTTCCGCTTGCCTGACGGTAACGTCGCCCGGCTTGTGATGAGTACATGCGGCGGCAGCGGGCTAACTGAGCCGTCGGCGGCAACGCGTGCTGTCCACAGAGCGACGTCCCCGGGTGTGACGTCAATCGCTTTCGGTCTGCTGGGCATCGGAGAAAACACCGCGGCCAGCGAGCCCAGTTTTTCCGCGGCAGTGGCTGGCGCATTGCCCAGCGACTGGACGATGCCCCTGAAGAACGCTCCGTCTCCTGGCTGCCGCTCCCATTCCTTCCGCTTCGCGATGGGCACGAGCTCTTCACCGGATTCCGTGCCCATCCTGGTCCAGCAGAAAATTGGCGGCAGCTGCAGGTTCGACATGAGTATCCTCGCCATCAAAGGACAAGACCAAAGAATAGCCCTAAGCCGCAGCCAAAGCCTGACGCCCTAGGGAAACGCTGATTAATGAACTGTCGGATCGGCTTGCAGATCAAGACGCGTCAAATTTTCTGGATAACGAATCGAATCGACGCTCATTTCGGTGAATTTGGCTCGCAAACGAGCCCCTCTTCTC
>NZ_VZQP01000108.1:0-11163 GCF_014397655.1 Paraburkholderia sp. UCT31 | reverse complement strand
CCGCAGTCCCCCGGCAATCCCCCATCACCCTGCCTGCTCCACCGGCGTCACCGTCAACTCCACCCGCTGCGCGCCGCGCAACACTGTCACGTTGACCGGCTTGTCGATACGCGAAGCATCGAGCGTGCGTTGCAGTGCATCCACATCCTGCACCGGCTGCGCGTCGATCGCGACGATCGTGTCGTCGGTGCGCAAGCCGCCGAGCGCGGCCGGACTGCCTTTGACGATCTCCATCACGCGCACGCCGCTTTGCGTGCCGAGCCCGAAGTAGCGCTGCACGCGCCGCGACAGCGGCGTCGTCGTGCCGGCCACGCCGATATACGCGCGTCGCACGCGACCGTGCGCGAAGATCTGCATGATGACCCACTTCGCGGTATCGATCGCCGTCGCAAAACAGATGGCCTGTGCGCCAGGAATGATCGCGGTATTCACGCCGATCACCTGACCCGCCGAATTGATCAGCGGTCCGCCCGAGTTGCCCGGATTCAACGCCGCGTCGGTCTGGATCACGTCGTAGATCATGCGGCCGGAGTTCGAGCGCAGCGACCGGCCGAGCGCCGAAACGACGCCGGTCGTCACGGTCTGTTGCAGCCCGAGCGGGTTGCCGACCGCAATGGCGATCTGCCCGACGCGCAGCTTCGATGATTCGCCGAGTTCGACATGTGACAGCGGTTCCGGCGAACCGATGCGCAGCACCGCGAGATCGCTGCCGGGATCGTCGCCGACCAGATCGGCGTCGAACTTCGCGCCGTCGGCCAGCGTCACCTGGATATGCGTCGCGCCATGCACGACGTGGCTATTGGTCAGCAGGTAGCCGTCGGGCGTGAACAGGAAGCCCGAGCCGGTGCCGCCGCGCGCGCCGCGCCCATGCGCGGACGCGTCGCCCGGCAGCCGGCGTTCGACGGCGATAAACGCGACCGCCTGCTGCACGCGCTCCAGTGCACCGATCACGGTGCGGGAGTAGGCGTCGAGCAGCGCGTCGTCGTCGTGGGTCAAAAGGTCGGTGGATTGGGGCCCGGGGGCGTCGGATGCGGCGCTCGACAGGTCATCGATGAAGCGTGGGCGGCTTCCCATAACGATGCTCCGGATAGACGGGCTCCGAGATGCGGGGCGCTGCGCGAGTTTTCAAGTGCATCCCGGGGGCGTGGGCGGTGTCCCGGCCGCGCCGCCAGACCGGTGGCCACTGCCCGTGAGACACTTTCCCGGGCGGGCCGTCGCTCGCCGCTCGCTCGCGCCACGGAGACCCTGTTCATGTCCGCATCTAACGCTTCAGCGCCGCAATCCCCGCAGCCGGGTCCACGCATCGAGTCGCTCTGTGCGATCACGCTCGCCACCAGCGACATGCGGCGCGCCGTCGCGTTCTACGAAGCGCTCGGCTTCCCGCTCAAGTTCGGCGGTCCGCGCGAGGCCTTCACGTCGTTCGCGTTCGGCAGTTCGTATTTGAACCTGATCGCCGATGCGCGCGCGCCGGTCAACTGGTGGGGGCGCGTGATCATCTACGTGTCGGACGTCGACGCGTTCCATGCCAGGGCGGTGGCGGCAGGCTTGCAGCCGACGTTCGCGCCGTCGGATGCGCCGTGGGGCGAGCGCTATTTTCATATCACCGATCCGGACGGCCACGAACTGAGCTTCGCGCGGCCGCTGCCCTAGCGACGGAAGTCGGGGCAAAACTCGCTATCATGGGGTTACCACGCATGTGCAGCGGCCGCCCACGCGGTAACACGGCTGACACCTTGCGCTTCGATAATCGAACGCGACCGCGTCGCGCTAGCCGCCGCGCGCCATCCCATTCCTGTTGCGAGGAGAGCCGCAATGAAAGAGCCGGACCCGACACCCGATATCGAACTGATGGCGGAGCGGCAACGCCGTTTCGAGGAAGACCTCATCGATGCCTACGACGAAGAACTCGAAATGGAGGTCGACGACCGCATCATCGACGGCCCGGCCGGCTTGACGACCGAGCATCGCGAGGCGCGCAAGCAGTACTTCCGCGAACTGTTCCGGCTGCAGGGAGAACTGGTCAAGCTGCAGGACTGGATCGTCGCGACCGGGCACCGGCTCGTCGTGATCTTCGAGGGGCGCGACGCGGCCGGCAAGGGCGGCGCGATCAAGCGCATCACACAGCGCCTCAATCCGCGCGTGTGCCGCGTGGCCGCATTGCCCGCGCCGAACAATCGCGAGCGCACGCAATGGTATTTCCAGCGCTATGTATCGCATCTGCCGGCGGGCGGCGAGATGGTGCTATTCGATCGCAGCTGGTACAACCGCGCGGGCGTCGAGCGCGTGATGAACTTCTGCACCGACGAGGAATACGAAGAGTTTTTCCGCTCGGTGCCGGAGTTCGAAAAGATGCTGGCGCGCAGCGGCGTGCAGATCCTCAAGTACTGGTTTTCGATCACCGACGAAGAGCAGGAAATCCGCTTCCAGAACCGCATTCACGATCCGCTCAAGCAGTGGAAGCTGAGTCCGATGGATCTGGAAAGCCGGCGCCGCTGGGAAGCCTATACGCTGGCGAAGGAGGTGATGCTGCAGCGCTCGCATATCCCCGAGGCGCCGTGGTGGGTCGTGCAGGCCGTCGACAAGAAACGCGCGCGCCTGAACTGCATTCAGCATCTGCTGAGCCAGGTGCCGTATCACGAGATCGAGCATCCGCAGATCGACTTGCCGTCGCGTGTCTATCACGAAGACTATAGCCGTCAGCCGGTGCCTCAGTCGATGATCGTGCCCGAGGTGTATTAAAAGCGGATCGTATGAAATAGCCGGCCAACGAAAAAGCGCGGTACGTATATCAGCGTACCGCGCTTTTCTTCTTGCTTCGCCCCGCCAGATCGGCGAACTCAGAACACCGAACGGAACACCCAGAACAGCCCGCCCGCGAGCGCGATCGACGCGGGCAACGTCAGCACCCATGCGAGGATCAGACTGCGCACCGTGGCCCATTGCAGACCCGAGCCGTTGGCCGCCATCGTGCCGGCCACGCCGGAAGAGAGCACATGGGTCGTCGACACCGGCAGACCGTAGACGTCGGCGGCACCGATCGTGACCATCGCGACGAGTTCAGCCGACGCGCCCTGGCCGTACGTCAGATGCTGTTTGCCGATCTTCTCGCCCACCGTAACGACGATGCGCTTCCAGCCGACCATCGTGCCGAGACCCAGCGCGATCGCGACTGCCACCTTGACCCACGGCGGAATGAACTTGGTCGCGTGGTCGATCTGCGTTCTGAAGTTGGCGATGATCTTCGCGTCCTCGGGCGAGAACTGCGGCTGATTGGCCTTCTGCATCAGACGGATCGCCTCGGAGGTGACATACATGTTGTTGCGCACGTTATCGACGATGCCTTGCGGCACCGCGGCCATCGAGCCCGACTCGCCGACCTGGCGACCGATCTGCTCGGTCAGCTGCTGCAGTGCCGGCAGCGTGGCGGGCGTCAGCTGACGGGTGCGCACGAAGGCCTCGACGTCGGCGCGCGGATCCGCGGAAGGCACCGCGCCCTGCGTGTAGCGCGACAGCGTCGCCGCGGTTTGATGCGCGACCGCGACGAAGTTCTGCGTTTGCGCCGGCGTGACTGCCTTGTTCAGCGCGTAGGCGGTGGGCACGGTACCGATCAGGATCAGCATGATCAGCCCCATGCCTTTCTGGCCGTCGTTCGAGCCATGCGCGAACGACACGCCCGTGCAGGTCAGAATCAGCAGGCAGCGAATCCAGAACGGCGGCGGCTCCTTGCCCTTCGGCTCGGCATACAACGCGGGCACGCGCACGACGGCCTTCAGGATCAGCAGCAGCAGGCCCGCAAGCAGAAAGCCCACGATCGGCGAAAACAGCAGTGACTTGCCGACGCCGAGCGCCTGGTTCCAGTCCACGCCACTGGTGCCGTTCGCACCATGCAGCATCTGATTCATCAGACCTACGCCGATGATCGAGCCGATCAGCGTGTGCGAACTCGAAGACGGCAGGCCCAAAGACCACGTGCCCAGATTCCAGATGATCGCGGCGATCAGCAGCGCGAATACCATCGCGAAGCCGGCGGCGCTGCCAACCTGCAGAATCAACTCGACGGGCAGCAGTTGCAGCACGCCGAAGGCGACCGCCCCGCTCGACGTCAGCACGCCCAGAAAATTCCACGCGCCGGACCAGACGACCGCGATATTCGGCGTCAGCGCGTGGGTATAGATGACGGTGGCGACCGCGTTGGCCGTATCGTGAAAGCCATTGACGAACTCGAAGCCGAGCGCGATCAGCAGCGCGACACCGAGCAGCAGATACGGCAGTACCGAGCTTTCGCGTACCGGCTGCAGATCGTCTATCAGATGAACGCCGCAGTACACGACGCCCGCGATGAGCAGGGCAACGAAAATAACCAGGCCCGCGTTACGGCCTTTGCCGCTGGCGGCGCCTGGTTGCGGATACGAAAGTTCCGGCATGACGTGAGCCCCAAAAAGTGGTCGCAGAGTGTTTGATGCTGCTTTCGCTGTGTGTCGCAACGATGACAACTACGTGACGGCATTGGGGTGCGGGAAAAGCAGGCGCGGCGCGGCCTATGCTACGCCGCTCACGCCGGTAAATACTACGCAGGCTGGCGGACGGGAATAGTAAGATGTCCGAACCGGACTAAGCAAGTGATGAATAGCGCGAGCGGCGAGTGGGCTTCGGTTGCGCTTACGATGCGCTGACTACTTCGCCGCTTGCGCTGCCACCGAGGGTGCGTTTATAAGCTTGCGCGACGATTTCCGCCGGTACCCCTTGCGACGGATCGCGGCCCATCGATTCGAGCGTTTCGGCGACCCACCCCGGGCTGACCACATTGACGCGGGCCTTGCCTCGCAACTCGAGCGCGGCCGAGCGCGCGAACGCTTCGACACCCGCATTGACGATGCTGACCGCGGCGCTGCCTTCCATCGGCTGTTGCGCGAGCACGCCGCTCGTCAGTGTGAACGAGCCGCCTTGCGACACATGGTCCACGCCGCAGCGCACCAGATTGACCTGCCCCATCAGTTTATTGGCAAGACTAAAAGAAAAGTCTTCGTCGCCAAGCGCCGCGAGCGGCGCGAATTTCGCAGAGCCGGCCGCGCAGATGATCGCGTCGAAGTTGCCGGCTTGCGCATACATCGCTTCGATGCTGCGTTTGTCCGACAGGTCGACGCGCAGTGCCGAACCTTTGCGGCTCGCGCCGACCACGTCATGCTCGGTGGCGAGCAGCCTCACGATGTGCGAACCGAGCAGGCCGGTCGCACCGACAACGAGTATTCGCATACATCCTCCTATGGTCTGTTTGCGGCATTTGCCGCACTGCACACTGCATCGTCAAGCCGGAGCACTCGCCGAACCGTGCAACGCGCGATCCTATCGGTCGAGGATAGACGCTGCCGGCGCGACGCGCCAACGCGTGAGGGAAGAGCCGGCTGACACGCGCCGCGATCCTCCTGAGCATCATTTTTGCTACGCTGGAAGTAAGGTCATGTTTCCCGGGAACGTCGATGAAACAAGACAGCGAGACAGTCAACGAGCCGATAGAGCACGAACCGGCACAGCGTGCCTTCACTTCCTATGCCGCGCCGCTCGTCGATGAGGCAATCCGGCTCGCCAACAGGGTGCACGGCGGGGGCGCACGGCGACGCGTCACCCGAAGCGCTGCACAAACTGCGCGTTTCACTGCGGCGTTTGCGTTCGTTATGGTGGGCTTTCGCACCGCTGCTCGACAAGGGCGAAAATTCCCGGCAACGCGCGGTCTACAAGTTTCTCGCCACCGCGGCGGGTAAAACGCGCGATTGGGACATCCTGATCGCGTTGCTCAAGCAGCAGGACAGCGGCGCGCAAGCATTGATGCCGAAGCTCGAGCAGGCGCGCCGCGACACGCTGGCGACCAGCCGCGAGACGTTGTTGAACGCCGACGTCAAACACCTGCTGCGCGATGCGTTGGCCACCACTTCCGCGCAACTGCACGCCACGCACGATTCGGCTATTGCGCTGCGCAAATTTGCCGCTCGACGCATAGGGGCGTCGGATCACTCATTGAAAAAGCGCATCAAACGCGCGCGCCATGCGAAACGCTCGAATTACGCAGCCTTTCACGATGTCAGAAAAGCGGGCAAGAAACTGCGCTATCTGTTCGAGTTTTTCGGGCCGGTGCTTAAAACCAGCCATAAGCGCACGCTCAAGCGCCTGAAAAAAATCCAGAAGCGCTTCGGCATGCTCAACGATACCGTCGCCAGCGAAACGCTGTTGCGCGACAATGCCGCGTCGCTTGCCGACGCGGACCACATCGAAGCCGCGTTGGGTTGGCTCGACAGGAAACGCAAACGCCGCTTGCGCGCGGCGTCGGAGCTACTGGGCTGAGAGAGCGCGTTCGGTCCTCGCTAGCGCGGAGGATCCGCAGCCCAAAATGCACGGCGCACCGCGCTGCGGCCCGAAAGAATAGTCCGCGAAGGAGGCGAGGAGCGTGGCACCGCATGGGCTTTCGCTGCGTCATCGGCTGCGCCTGACGTTGCGCCTGACGTTGCGCGCCGTTCGAGCGGATGACCCGCTATGTTGGCAACCGCCCGTGGGTGGCCGGCGTCGCCGGCACGCTCGTCGCGTTGGCGATGTCGATCCTGACGGCGGTGGAGGTCGGCGAAGGCCGCCGCGAAATGCTCGATCATGCGCGCCAGACGTCGCAAAACCTCGTGTCGATCATTTCCGCCGATCTCGCGCGCAACGTCGAAATTTATAGTCTGTCGCTGCAATCGATGGTGGATGCCATGGGCGATCCGCTCACCTGGACGCCGCCGGTCCCGGTGCGCCAGGCGAGGCTGTTCGATCGCGCGACCACCGCCGCGTTTCTCGGCGGCGCGTATATAGTCGGCGCCGACGGTGAAGTGGCCGCCGCGCAGTACGCCGACGCCAACACCACCGTCCATCTCGACGATCGCGAATACTACTTTCAGGTGCATCAGCGCAATCCGGCGGCGGGCCTGTATTTCTCGCATCCGTTCATGTCGCGGCTGCGTGGCGGCGAGCTGTCGATCGCGCTGACGCGGCGCATCGACGATGCGCAAGGCCGCTTTGCCGGCATCGCGCTGCTCGCGATCCGCATCGAGTATTTCCAGCACCTGCTGGACCGGATCGACACCGGCGAGCACGGCTCGGTTTTCATCGTGATGGCGGACGGCACGCTGCTCGCGCGCAAGCCGTTCGACGCGCGCGCTATCGGCACCAGCGTCGCAAAGTCACCGACCTTCGCACCGATGACGGTGCACGACTCCGGCAGCTACGTATCGGTCTCGCGGGTTGACGGTGTGCGTCGCATCTTCACCTACACGCACGTACCGGGCACGCCGCTGATCGTGGCGATCGCGCCCGCCGTCGATGACGTGCTCGCGCCGTGGCAGCGTCGCAGCCACGTGGCCGCTGCGCTGACCATCTCGTTCGGCTCGGTGTTCGTGGTCGTGTCGTGGCTGCTCGCGTTCGCGCTGCGCGACAAACAGCGCGCGCAGGCCGCGCTGCTGCGTCTTGCCGCGACCGATCCGCTGACCGGGCTCAGCAATCGGCGCGTGCTCGACAAGCGGCTCGACGACGAATGGAAGCGGGCGCGACGCGACAACAAGCCGTTGTCGGTGCTGTTCATCGATATCGATCACTTCAAGCGTTTCAACGATACCTACGGCCATGAGAGCGGCGACGAGGTATTGGTCGCGGTGGCTGATTGCATCGCGTCCGTGGCGCGGCGCTCGGCCGATCTGGTCGCGCGCTACGGCGGCGAAGAGTTCGCGGTGGTGCTGCCGGATACGACCGCGCAGGGCGCGTTCGCGGTCGCGGAGCAGATTCGTCGCAAGGTGGAAAACCAGGTCATCGTGCGCGGACACGATGCGCCGCAGGCGGTGACGGTGAGCGTCGGCTGCGCAACGGCGCTGCCGAGCGCCACGGATGTCGCGAACGGACTCGAGCTACTGGCGGCCGCTGATGGACAGTTGTATGTGGCGAAGAACGAAGGGCGCAATCGCACCCGGTCGGCGCAGTGGGACGAGTATTCGGCGACGCAGGGGGTCTCGCGCACGGGGGCGGCGCCTTAACGCCAGGTGTTCGTTCGCGTGAGCGTGAGCGCCTTCCCGGCCCAGATTGTCGCGACGCAGCGCAATTCAGGCGCGCTCCGCACTGCGCGGCGCGAGGCCGCGCAACGTCACCGCCGCTGGTGTTTCGTCCAGCAACGCCGGGCGCGGCCGATCGGCGGCCGAACCATCCGCGTGAGCCAGCAAGCCCACCGGGAAGCCACGCCGCTGCCATGCATCGAGCCCGCCGCGCAGTGCGCGAATCCGCGTGTAGCCATTGCTGCGCATATGTTGCGAGACTTCGAGCGCGGTCGCGCTGTCCGGGCAGATGCAATAGATGACCAGGTCATGCGTGCGCAGCGCGCCGTCGATCTGCTCAGGCGAATGCGGATCGAGCGCGCGCGCGTCGGGAATCTGGCGTCGCAGATCGAGCAGCGGAGCGCCGGGCCGCGCATCGAGCACGCGGGACGGCGCCATGCGGCTCAGGCGGCCGGAGCGCCGCCAGCGCCACGGCATGCTCGACGCGGCGGCACTCGCCGATGAGGCCTGCGTCGGCGCGGCCAGCATCGGCGCGGCTTGGGCCGCCGTGGCTCGCATGAACCGGCGCCGTTCGTAATATCGCAGATACAGCCGGTAGAGCAGATAGACGAGCGCCACCGCAAGAAGAATGTCGGCGATCGTGCCGCCGCGCTGCTCGACGAACGCGCGCAGCATATGCACCTCGCGTTCCACGGCCGCGCCGCCGAGCAGCCAGAACGTCGCCCACGCGATCACGCTCGCCAGATCCCATAGTGCGTAGATGCGGATGTCGACGGCGGTCGTACCCATCAGCGGCGGCGTGATCAGGCCGAGGCCGGGCACGAACTTCGAAACCGACACGAGCGGCACGCCATAGCGTTCGAATAGCGCGCGCGCGGTTTCCAGCCTCGTATCGACGGCGGGCGACAAGCGGCCGAGCCACGCGAGCAGTTTGCGTCCATACAGCCGGCCCGCCGTGAACCAGGTGCCGTCGCCGATCAATGCGCCCAGCACCGCCGCGCCGAGGGTCGGCCAGAACGCCAGGGTGCCCGCAGCGATCGCCGAGCCCGCGAACAGCAGCATCGGCACGGCCGGAATCGGTACGCCGAGGCGCGTCAGCAGGACGTTGACGAACACGATTGCGCTGCCCCAGGTTGAAACCGCCGACAACGGAAACTCGACCAATTGAGGCGCTCCTGTTGCTGCTGTTGGGCTGCCATGCGTGGACGGCCGGTGTCGACCATCGGCCTCAATCGTCAATACGCAACTAACTGTCAACCCCGCCTGCCCACCGCAAGGTGGCCGGTGTGCTTGAAGAGAGTGCGCGCGGGCGCGCACGCTGGATTCGCAGGGGCGGGGGCTGCATCGTCAACGAACCACAAGCGGCCCCCGGATCCACCTCATCAGGCATTCGGCATCGCCACCACGCCCGGATTCCCGACGATCGCCAGAAACTCCCGCCGTGTCGACGGATCGGTGCGGAACGTGCCGAGCATGCGCGACGTGACCATCGTGACGCCCGCCTTGTGCACGCCACGCGTCGACATGCACTGATGCGCGGCTTCGAGAATCACGCCCACGCCGGCCGGCTGCAGCACGTCGTTCAGCGTATCGGCGATCTGCACCGTCATCTTTTCCTGGATCTGCAGCCGTTTCGCGAACGCATCGACGAGGCGCGCGAGCTTCGAAATGCCGACCACGCGATGGTTCGGCAGATACGCCACGTGCGCGCGTCCGATGATCGGCACCATATGGTGCTCGCAGTAGCTTTCGAAGCGGATATCCTTCAGCACGATCATTTCGTCGTAGCCGTCCACTTCGGAGAAGGTACGCGCGAGGATGTCGCGCGGATCGACCTGGTAGCCGACGAAAAACTCGTCGTAAGCACGCGTCACGCGTGCCGGCGTGTCGATCAGGCCTTCGCGCTGCGGATCGTCGCCGGCCCAACGCAGCAGCACGCGCACGGCTGCCTCAGCTTCTTCGCGGCTCGGGCGTTCGGCGGCTGCTACGGGTTTGGTCTTCTTTGCCTTGCTGCTGGTCATGCGTCGCTCTCCTGGATCGCGCGTCGACGCTGCGCGGCGCGCGGGGTCAGTAACTGAGGTCATTGTTCCATGTTTTGCGCCGAAGGTGCCGATGCCCCTTTCGCGGCCGGGGCAGTCGCGGGCGTGCTGCGCACGGCTACTTCGGCCATTCGTCCATCGCATCGTTGAACAGCTCGGCGACCACGCCGCGCAGCCAGCTGCCGCGCGGATCGTTATGAAACTTGCGATGCCAGTGCTGCCGCAGGTCGAAGCGCGGCAGCGGCAGCGGCGGCTCGACGAGCATGATCGACGCATGCTCCGACACGTACGCGAAGCCGATCGCGTGCGGCACGGTCGCGAGCAGGTCGGTGCGCGCGAGGATGAAAGGCAGGCTCATGAAGTGCGGCGTTTCGAGCACCGCGCGTCGCTTGATGCGCTTCTTTTCGAGGTACTGCTCGAGCACTTCCTGGCTGCGTCCCTCGGCGCGCACGACCGCATGGCCGGACGCCACGTATTGCTCGAGCGTGAGCGGCCCCTTCGACAGCGGATGTCCGCTGCGCATCAGGCAGATGAAGCGATGCGTGAAGAGCCGCTGCTGAAAGAAGTTGTTGCCCGCCAGGTCCGGAAAATAGCCGACGGCGAGATCGACATCGCCCGATTCGAGCCCGCGTTCCACTTGCGACGGCGACAGCGTGACCGAGCGCAGATTCGCGGACGGCGCGCGCTCGCCGAACAGCTGCAAAAGACGCGGCAGAAACACGATTTCGCCGACGTCGGACAGCGCGATCGAAAACGTGTGCGTGCTCGTCGCCGGATCGAAATCCTGCACGTCGAGCATGCCTTTCTCGATGCGCAGCAAAGCGTCGCGCGCGGCGGGCAGGATCGCGAGCGCGCGCGGTGTCGGCTCCATGCCTTTCGATGTGCGCACGAACAGCGGATCGTCGAAGTATTCGCGCAGGCGCCCAAGCGCGGTGCTCACGCGCGGCTGGCTCACACCGAGTTGCTCGGCGGCGCGGCTCACGTTGCGCGTGTCTTCCATCGCGACCAGATAGGGGATCAGGTTCAGATCCAGATGTGTCTCGGACATGCTTGTTATGGCT
>NZ_VZQP01000107.1:0-11806 GCF_014397655.1 Paraburkholderia sp. UCT31 | reverse complement strand
TATCGACTGTTAGTTTTTAAAGATCGGTCCGCCAAACCCGCCGCGCCTGAACCACCTGAACCACCACTACCCGGCACTGCTTCGTTTGCGTCGCTGCGTCTGCAGCAGAGAAACGGGATTATGGAGAGCGGTCAACAACACGTCAATACCCTTCTGCGAATTTCTTTTGGGGACAGCATGCGAGGATACGACACTATATACAGGAAAACGACATGGAGCCCCCTTGCGCAAGGAGCAACTCGCCCCTATCTAGGTTATGTCGCGCGCATGGCCACGGACTATGCACCTGCGTAGCCTCACGCAATGCCTGCGACAACAGCGACGATGATTTGATGTGCACCCACGAGCGCGAACCCCCAAGCTCGTATATAATGCGAGCCGCGCAAAATTTCGCATGTCCATCGGCCCGCTTCGAGCGGGCTCATCTTTTTTGCTCCCCAGAGCACAGCCCAACAACCGCGTTGAGTCACATCAGGTGATGCTGAGCCCTGCTCGAAACGCCTGACGGTAGCGTCTTGCGTCTCATAGCGAAGCCTCTAGAGGAAATTACGTGAACCCTTTTGATCGCGAAGATTCGCAACACGACACCGCCTTCACTGCCAAAGTTCCGTCCGGCCGTTCGGCCAAAGGCAAGGGCGCCGGCAAAGCGATTCCCGTGGCAGCCGAGCTGCTGCCGCAACAAGCCGAAGAACGCCAGCGCCTGATGCGCGCACTGATCCAGCTGGGTAAAGAGCAAGGCTACCTGACCCACGCGCAGATCAACGACCACCTGCCCGACAACTTCACCGCAACCGCCGCGATCGACAGCATCGTCAGCGCGTTCAGCGACATGGGCGTGCAGGTCTACGAGCAGGCCCCGGACGCGGAAACGCTGCTGCTCAACTCGAATTCCCCCGCCGTGGTGTCGGACGACCAGGCGGACGAGGAAACCGAAGTCGCGCTGTCGACCGTCGACTCCGAGTTCGGCCGCACCACCGACCCCGTGCGTATGTACATGCGCGAAATGGGCGCGACCGAGCTGCTCACCCGCGCAGGCGAAATCGCGATTGCGAAGCGCATCGAAGACGGCCTGCACGAAATGGTGCAGGCGATCGCCGCGTGCCCGCTCGCGATCTCCGCGATCCTCGCGAGCGCGCAGCAGGTTGTCGACGGCGAGCTGCGCATCGACGAACTCGTCGACGGCCTGAATGAAGAGACGGCCGCCGCGGAAGAAGTCGCGAGCGCCGACACGGATGCCGATGAAGACAGCGACGCCGACGAAGACAGCGAAGACGAAGAAGACGACGACGTCGGTCCGGAAGATTCGTCGGCGGCGGACGAAGCTCGCCTGAAGCAGCTCACGAGCGACTGCCTCGAAATCTTCGCCCAGGTCGGCATTCTGTACGACCAGATGAACGCGTCGCACGCGCGCGGCGACGTCACGTCGAAGGCCTATCTGCGCGCACGCGAAGACATTCAGCAGCACCTCGCGAAGATCCGCTTCACCGCACGCACGATCGACCGTCTGTGCGGCGACGTGCAGCGCCAGGTCGCGCAAGTGCGCGCGATCGAGCGCAACATTTTGCAGATCGTCGTCTCGAAGGCCGGCATGCCGCGCGAGAAGTTCATCGAAACGTTCGCGGGTAGCGAGGCCGACCTCGGCTGGACCGAGCGTGCCGCGCGCACCGGCGCGTCGACCTATGGTGCGGCGCTCGAGCGTCACCTGCCAGCCATCCAGTCCGAACAGCAGAAGCTGATCGACATCGAAGCGACGGTATCGCTGCCGCTCAAGCATCTGAAAGAAATCAACCGCCAGATGGTCGCGGCCGAATCGAAGATGCGCAAGGCCAAGAGCGAGATGATCGAGGCGAACCTGCGTCTCGTGATCTCGATCGCGAAGAAGTACGTGAACCGCGGCATGCTGTTCCTCGACCTGATCCAGGAAGGCAACATCGGTCTGATGAAGGCCGTGGACAAGTTCGAATACCGTCGTGGCTGGAAGTTTTCGACGTACGCGACGTGGTGGGTCCGTCAGGCCGTCACTCGTTCGCTCGCCGATCAGGCGCGCACGATCCGCGTGCCGGTGCACATGATCGAAACGATCAACAAGCTGAACCGCATTTCGCGCGAGATCCTGCAGCAGACCGGCCAGGAAGCGCATCCTGCGGTGCTCGCGGAACGCATGGAACTGTCGGAAGAGAAGGTGCGCGGCATTCTGAAGATCGCGAAGCAACCCGTATCGCTCGAAACGCCGGTCGGCGACGACGGCGATGCGACGCTGGGCGACATGATCGAAGACGCTGGCGTATCGTCGCCGGCGGATGCCGCGATGCAGGCCGACCTGCGTGCCGCGATCGACGACGCGCTCGACTCTCTGTCCCCGCGCGAAGCGAAGGTGCTGCGCATGCGCTACGGCATCAACACGAAGTCGGATCACACGCTTGAAGAAGTGGGCAAGCAGTTCGACGTGACCCGCGAGCGGATCCGCCAGATCGAGAGCAAGGCGATGCGCAAGCTCATGCATCCGAGCCGCGCGGACCGTCTGAAGTCGTTCCTCGACCGATAATCGTTTGCCACGCTTGCCGTGCGCGCTGCACGGCAAGCCGCCCACATCGTCATACACAAGCAGCGGGATGAACCGGTCGACGGTGAGTCCCGCTGTTTGCTTTTGTGCTGTACCTTTCCACAATTCTTCAGGCGCGAATTCTCCGCTTCGCTTCCCGCCCTGTTGTCCACAGATTTTGGGAACAAGCTTGTGGACAACCTGCGCATGACTGCGCTAACTCATTGAGCGTACTGCGTTTCGCGCTCGTGCCTGAGATGAGTCGCGTGTCCCATTACTTGCCGCACATCGTGCGCCCCCCGCCCATTGCCGCGCTCTCAACGCGAGTCCAATCTCAGAAGGCGCCACCATGATCGAGCAGATTCAGCATGCCCTCGCCAGTCAGCGGCGCCGCCACGGTGCTTTGCCCCAGCATAGGCGGATCGAGGTAGCCGGAAACCTGCAGCGTGTCGACGGCAAAGCGCATCAGCCGATGCAGCACGATTGGCGCCCCAAGGCCGAGCGTGAACACGATGATCGCAAGGTTGCCGCACTGCAAACTGAGCAGACGCGCCACGCTGACGTTACTGCCGAAATGCAATTGCGAGCCGAGCGACGTATTGCCCATCACGTGGCGCGTCAGCGCGGCGACATAGAAGCCGCGGATCAGCATCGTGCCGATGGAGAACAGCGCATAAAACAAAAACAGCGATCCGAGCGCGGCCCGCGACGGCGCCGTACTCGCCCCCGGCACCTGGCCGACATGCATCGATGCGAGAGCGCCCTTCAGAAACACCATGAACAGCACCGCGAACAACACGACCACGCCGACGAACGTAACGAGGAACAGACCGTAGACGACCCACGCGCGCCCCTTGAAGCGAAACGCCAGGCTACCGAAGCTGCTCGCGTTGATGCGGCACTCCATTAGACGCATCGATGTCCACGGCGTCATCTGGCCAAGCGTGACAACGCACAACAGCGCGTACAGCAACGCGCGCACGCCGAAGCCGAGCGCCGAGCCGGTCATGCCGCCGCGAATACCGCACCACTGCGTCCGGCTCAGCCGATAGCGCTGCGCGCCGAAAAACGCACCCGCCGCGAGCACGACGATCAGCAGATACAACGCGATGACAGGCAGCGAACCGAGTGCCGCGCTTTTCGTCAGCATGCGCAAGACCACGCTTAGCGCGCCAGCCGCGAACACCGCGCTGAACACGACCACGATCGCGAGCAGAAAGCCCTTGAATAGCTCGCCCCCGGTGCCCGTGTACTCGAAGCGCTGGTCCTGAAACCGCATGCGCGACCAGACATATCGGCGGTTGTTCGTGGTCGCCCAGAAGCGGTAAATACCGAGCGTCACGATTTGCAGCACAAGGTTTCTGAAAAAGATGCCGTAGAGGTCGCCGAGCGTGCCGTCGTAGATCAGCAGCGGCCGCTTCTCGTCGAGTGAATTCATTGCGTTGCCCCCTTTTCCTCATTTAACGTTTTTGTGGCCCACTCACGCATTCTCGTGCGGCACTCATATGCGGCATGCATGGGCGAACGCGACGGGCGACGATGCTTTCCCGTGCGAAAGCCGCCTCGTGTGGCGCGAACCCGTGTAAAACCTGTCTTTCAGACATTCCGGGAATCACGCAAAACGAAAACCGGCCGGCAAACACGATAATTACACGGTTTCTTATCTTTATAAATGGCATTTCCGCATATAAATCGACGACTTCCATTACAAGATTTGGCAACGTCCGAATTTATTCGAATTGCATAATCTTGAAATTAAGGCGTGCAATAACGATTTCATTTGGGGGCAATCATTTGAGGGTCCACTCGCGCGTACGCGCCGTTCGACGTGGCAATCCCGGGCGGCCTCATCTGCGGCTTGCCACGGTCGGTCTCATAGAAGGCACGCGCAGACGAAAACGATTGCGTATTCGAACTCAACGCGATTCGCGATTCGCGATTCGCGATTAATAAGGAATGCGGTGGATTCTGTTAAAGCGCCACAATTTTTGGCATTTGGATAAAAAAACCCGGCTGCACATTAGATGCTCGCCGGGTAATCTGCCGCACCCCACTGATTGTGTTGATGCAATCAGGATTTTATTGCTGGTCGAAGTACTGCTCGAGCGCGCGGTTCATTCGGTGCACGCCGGTTTCAATCTCCTCCACACCCGGCGCGGCAAACGACAGGCGCAGCGCAGCTCTATCGGCCGCGTCCTTGTAAAACGCGACACCCGGCACGAACATCACGTTCTGTTCGATGCACACGCGCAGATAGTCGGACGCATCGCGTGCCGCGTTCAGACGCGCCCACACGAACATGCCGCCGGCCGGACGATGAAATGCGATGTGCCGCGCGAGATGCGTGTCGAGCGCATCGCATAGCGCGCGGCATTTGACGGAATACGCATCGACAATGCGCGGCAGATGCCGCTCCAACCCGCCGCTCGCGAGGTACTCGGCGGCAATCGCCTGGGTCCAGGGCGCGCTGCATAGATCGACGGTCTGCTTGGCGACCACGCATCGCCGCACGATCTCCGCGTGCGCGATCATCCAGCCGACACGCAAACCCGGCGCGACGATCTTCGACAAACTCGATAAATGCACGACCCAGTCGCGTGAACCGGGCACCTGCTCGCTCAATGCGAAAAGCGAAGGCACTGCCGTGCCATCGAAACGCAGATCGCCATACGGATCGTCTTCGACGATCACGAACCGATAACGCGCCGCCAGTTTCAACAATGCGATTCGACGTTCGAGCGATAGCGTCGCGCCGGTCGGATTCGCGAACGTCGGCACCGTGTACAGCAGCTTGGGAGCGCGACGCAGCGTGCCCGTCTCGAGCACCGCGGCGAGCTTCGCCACGTCGAGGCCGTGTTGATCGACGGGCACCGTGACGACGTCGGCCTGTTGCAGCTTCAGCGCCTGCAAAGTGGCCGGATACGCGGGCTGCTCGACGAGCACGACGTCGCCGGGCGCGACCATCACGCGCAGCAACAGATCGAATCCTTGTTGCGAACCGGTCGTCACCAGCAGGTCTGTTGGCGCGCATGGCGTGCCGCGCCGTGCCATCAGCTGCGCGAGCTGTTCCTTGAGGATCGCGATGCCATCGGTCGGGCCATATTGCAGACACAGCGTCGGCTGTTGCGAGGCGCGCGCGGCCGCGGCATCGAGTCCTGCACGGTCGAACAGATCGCTCGCCGGATAGCCGCCGGCAAACGAGATCATGCCGGGCCGCGCGAGGTATTTGAACAGCTCGCGGATCGGCGAGCCGCTCGGGGCTTCGAATGCGGAATTGAACGAGAACATGATGACGGCCGCCTGCCTTGCGTGTGATATCGATTGGGATGTCGAAGACAATCGACGTCGATTGTGGCCATCGGCGGGATCTGCGGCAAACGATATCTACCCACTACTTATTGCGTTTTTCGCATGACCCGCGCATCGAGCCATATAAGGCGCTACACCACGTTCTTTTCGATGATCGGCCGGTTTTCGAGCACGCGCGTAAAGCTTAGTGAACTGAGATCGAGCGTCGCATAGCGGCCATGCAGAATCAATTCGCTGATGCCGCGTCCGGTTGCCGGCCCTTGCTGCAAACCGTGGCCGCTAAAGCCGTTCGCGAAAATGCAGTTATCGATATCCGGGTGATGGCCAATGATCGCGTTCTGATCGAGCACGTTGTATTCGTAATAGCCGGACCAGCAGTTCTGCACGCGCAGCGCCTCGAATTGCGGCACGCGATTGGCGAGCGTCGGCCAGATCACGTCGTCGAATAGCACGTGATCGACTTCATCGAGCGGTAGATCGTCGGGATCGTTATCGGCCGACGGCGACGTGCCGCAGATATACGAATTGCCTTCAGGCCGGAAGTACACGCCGCTCGGATCGATCAGCAGCGGACAGCGTTCAAGCTTTGCCGGCGACGTGACGTTGAAGATACTGCGCCGCCGCGCATAGACGGGCAGATCGATGCCGACCATCTGTGCGACCTTGCGCGACCATGCGCCGGCCGCGTTGACGACGACGTCGCAAGCATAGGTCTCACCGTCCGCGGTTTGCACCTGCGTGACGCGATTGCCCTCGCGATGCAGCGCGGTGACGTCTGCCGCGACATAGCGCGCGCCGAGCGCCTGCGCTTTCTTGCGCAGCGCCTGTACTAAACCGTAGCCGTCGAACCAGCCCTCGCCGCTTTCGCCATAAGCGCCGGCAACGAGGTCGTCGGTATTGAGCCAAGGGAAGCGCGTTTGCAAGCCATGCGTGTCGAGCAGGCTGATATCTGCGCCGAGGCTTTTTTGCAGCGCGTGATTCTCGCGCAGCGTCGCTTCACCGGCAGGTGTCGCGAGAAACAGGTAGCCGCCTTCGTGCAGATCGATCGAGGGCCGGGTGCCGTCGACTTCGAGCCGCTCGCCGATCGAGCGAAGAAACTCGATGCCGAACAGCGACATCTGAATGGAAAGCGGCGTAGAAAACTGCTGCCGGATCGACGCCGCCGACAAGGCCGACGACGAACGCGCATAGGTCGGATCGCGCTCGATTACCGTGACGCCGACTGTCGGATCGGACAGCCGCAAGAAATACGCAATCGAACTGCCGATCACCCCACCGCCGACGATCACGACTTTCGAACTCACGTCTTACTCCACGAGTAACGTGGCCGCTCCGGAACGCCGGGCGGCGCAAACGGATTGCTATCTGGAACGCGCGGCTGTGGCGCGCCGGACGGCGACGGCGGCGCACCGGCATCAACGCGATGCGCCGCCATCGTTCACGACGTCACACTTGCGCGCTCAGTCGACATTGAAGTCGATACCCTGCGCAAGCGGCAACGCCGACGAGTAGTTCACGGTATTGGTCGCGCGACGCATATAAGCCTTCCATGCATCCGAACCCGACTCGCGCCCGCCGCCCGTTTCCTTTTCGCCGCCAAACGCACCGCCGATCTCCGCGCCGCTCGGTCCGATGTTGACGTTCGCGATGCCGCAGTCGCTGCCCGACGCGGACAGGAAGCGTTCCGCTTCGCGCAGGTCGCTCGTGAACACGCACGACGACAAGCCGTGATGCGCTGCATTGTTCGCCTCGACCGCAGCGGCGAAATCGGCATAGCGCAGCACGTACAGAATTGGCGCGAACGTTTCCTTCAGCACGACCGACGTTTGCGACGGCATCTCGACGATGGCCGGACGCACGTAGTAGCCGCCCTCATAACCCTTCACTTCGACTCGCTCGCCGCCGAACACCTTGCCGCCCTCGGCCTTCGCCTGCTGCAGCGCTTCCTGCATGCGGTCGAACGATTGACGGTCGATCAGCGGCCCCATCAGCGTGCCCTTTTCGAGCGGATTGCCGATCGGCACGCGGCTATACAGTTGCTTCAGACGCTCGACGGTCTTCTCGTACACGCTGTCGTGCACGAACAGACGCCGCAGCGACGTGCAGCGCTGACCGGCCGTACCGACCGCCGAGAACAGGATGCCGCGCATCGCGAGTTCATGGTCGGCCGTCTGCGTGACGATGCCGGCGTTGTTGCCACCGAGTTCGAGCAGCGAGCGGCCGAAGCGCTTCGCCACTTCGACGCCAACCTTGCGACCCATTTCCGTGCTGCCCGTCGCGCTGACGATCGACGCGCGCGGATCGGCCACGAGCTTTTCGCCCACGTCGCGCCCGCCGTTGATCAATGCGGCCAGGCCGGCTGGCGCGTCGCCGAATTCCTTCAGCGCGTCTTCGAGAATCCTGTTCACGGCCAGCGCCGAGAGCGGCGTCTTTTCCGACGGCTTCCAGATCACCGCGTTGCCGCACACCAGCGCGAGCGCCGCATTCCATGACCAGACCGCCACCGGGAAATTGAACGCCGAGATCACGACGCAGGTGCCGAGCGGATGCCACGACTCCGCCATCCGATGACCCGGGCGCTCGGACGCGATCGTCAAACCGTACAGCTGACGCGACAGACCGACCGCGAAATCGCAGATGTCGATCATTTCCTGCACTTCGCCCATGCCTTCCTGCAGGATCTTGCCCGTCTCCAGCGAGACGAGGCTGCCGAGCGCCTGCTTCTGTTCGCGCAGCCGATTGCCGAGCAGCCGCACCAGCTCGCCGCGGCGCGGCGCCGGCACGTTACGCCACACGGCAAACGCGTCTTTGGCCCGGGCGAGCGCCGCGTCGACCTCGACCGCCGTCTGGCTGGCCGCACGGCCGATGAGCTCGCCGGTGATCGGCGAATGTACGGCGATATCGCCGGCTTGCGCGGCTTGGGCAATGCCGAGATCCGCGAGGATAGTGGACGCGTCCATGTGAACCCCTTTAATTTCCGATACGAAACAAGAGTAAGTTCGGAAACTATACACGCGGGTTTTTGTGGCGGCAAGAAGATGCTTGGGGAGTGAAATACCGGTTGACAAAAGGGGGGGCGCTGTTTCCAGAAGGAAACATCGTCAGACTTCGGGCGGGTGTCACGCCCGCGCGTCAAGCCGCCCGCGCGTCAAGCATCTGGCCCGCCATCCTCCTCCAGCACCGCCATCAACCGGTCGACCAGCACACGCGCGAACGGCGGCAAGTCCTTCAGACTGCGCACGCAGATCTTCAGCTTGCGCACGGCCCACGGATCGTTCAGGCCGACGATCGCGATCTGCATCGTCTTTCTGTGCCGCAGCGCGACCGACTCCGGCACGATGCCGATTCCGACACCCGCCTCGATCATCCGGCACGCGGCCTCGAAGTTGCCGACCTGGATGCGAAGTTTGAGACGCGCGCCGAGCGCATCGGCGGCACTCGTGATGAACGCGTGAATCGCGCTCGACGTCGGCAGGCTCACGAAGTTCGCGTTCAGCACCTGCGAGAAATCGACCGACGCTTGTCTCGCGAACGGATGCTCGCACGACGTAACCAGCACGAGCCGATCGTCGCGATATGGCAGCATCTGCAGATGCTCGGCATGCACATTGCCCGCGACGATCCCGATATCGGTCGCGCTGTCGGCGACGCCCTTGACGATCTCGCCGCTCAGCACTTCGCGCAGATCGATGTTCACGTCCGGATGATCGCGCAGGAAACGGCTCAGCACGGCCGGCAGAAACTCGCTGATCGCGGTCGTGTTGGCCCAGATGCGCACGTGGCCCTTGATGCCCTCGCCATACTCCTGCATGTCGCCGGCCAGATGCTCGACGCGTTCGAGCACGAGCCGCGCGTGATGCACGAAGGCTTCGCCCGCGGGTGTCGGCGTCACGCCCTGGCTGGTTCGATAGAGCAGCTTGATGCCGAGCTGCTCCTCGAGATTCTTGACCCGGTTGCTGGCGGCCGGCGCCGACAGGTGCGAACGCTCCGCCGCACGCGCGAGGTTGCGCGTGTCGGCGATATGCAGGAGCAGGCGTAAATCGACGAAATCGAAGTGCATGATGAAAGCTGCTAGCGAGGCATGCGCAAAGCAAACTTTCATCTTAACCGGGTGAAGTGAAAATTTAGCCGGGGAAAGATCCGAATCGACAGATCACCTTGATGCGCGCACGGCTTAAGCCGACTCTCGCATCATCTCCGCTTGCGGTATCAGCTCGGCATCGGGCGAAATCTCCTCGAGCGTCTGCTGACTCGTTTCGATGCGCAGCGCGAGAATCGCGATACTCAGCAACAACAGCACGCCACCGACCATCGTCAGCACACCCGTCACGCCGAACTCCGTGTAGAGCAGCAGCGCGACGTAGGGCGTCGACATCGACGCCGCGCGGCCGCACGTGCCGGCCACGCCGGTGCCGCGCAAGCGATGCGCGGTCGGAAACAGCTCGGGGATATAGCCGAACAGGCCGAGCGTGCAGACCGTGTAGATCGTCGTGACGAGCGCGAAACCGACGACCGCGATCGGCACTGGCGCGCGCATCTGCACGTAGACGAAGCCGAGCACGATCGTTGCAAGCGAGAACAGCACGATGCCGTTGCGTCGCCCCAGGCGGTCCGTCACGAGATAACCGACGACAGCGCCGGCCGGCGCACCGAACGACATCAGCAGCACGAAGCCGAGCGACTGCACGATGGTCAGGCCTTCCTTGACGAAGAACGTCGGCAGCCACGCGACGAAACCGTACAGCGACATGTTGATCGCCATGCAGGTCAGCGCGGCGACCAGCGTGCGGCCGATCATGCCGCGCGCGAACAGCGCCGAGAACGGCGCGGCCGGCACCTCGTGACTGACCACGCGCGAAACCGGCGGCAGCTTGCCGACACGCGCCTCGACCTGTCGCTCGATTGCCGAGACGGTGGCCTCCGCCTCTTCGAGCCGGCCGACCGTTTCGAGCCAGCGCGGCGATTCCGGCATCCGATGCCGCAGGAACCACACGACCATCGCGCCAATCCCCGCGATCGCGAACATGTAGCGCCAGCCGAGATGTGGAATTACCCAATAGCCGACTGCGGTCGCGCCGAGCAGACCGGAGTTGATGATCAGCGCGAGCAGCGCGGTCCAGCGGCCGCGTGTGGCGGGTGGCACGAACTCGCACAGCGTGCCGGCCGCGACCACGAGTTCGGCGCCAAGGCCAATGCCCATGACGAAGCGCAGCAGGATCAGCCAGTAGATGTTCGGCGCGAAGCAGGCGGCGAGCGATGCGATGCCGAAGATCGCGAGATTGGCCTGATACGAATAGCGTCGACCGAAGCGGTCGCCGAGATAGCCTGCCAGCCCCGCGCCGATCATCATGCCCATGAAGGTCGCGGAGATGAAGAACGAGCCGAGGCGGAGATCGGTGAAGCCGGTTTTGACCATCGCCGCGAGCGCGCCGTTGGCGAGATAGATGTCGAAGGCGTCGAGGAAAGCACCCGCGCCGATCAGGCCGAGGATGTTCCAGTGGAAGCGGGTGATCGGCAGGCGGTCGAGGCGTGCGCCGGAGTTGATGGGGGCTGGCAAATTGTGTCTCCTGTCTTTTTAGGCTGCGCGCGGGCGAGAGGCGCGAGCGCGGAATAGTTCTGCGAGGCCGCCTTCGTTCGATGCGGCGGCTCGGGGCAGAGCGCTGAACGGCCGTTGTCGGATCGTGCAGGGCCGTTGGCTTCAAGAGTGCGACAGGTGACGTGGGCTGGGAATTGGGCTTTTTGGAGGTGAGTGTTCCGGTTTGATTAAGGGAATGGGAAAGAAGCGATTTGCATGCCAGAAAGGCGGAACCGCGTCGAGGTCGATTAATTCATACTTCGGCCTCTCAAACAGCCGGAACCCCCGTCGGCACTGGGTTTCGGCTATTTTTTGGGGACTATCGTGTAGCCATGTAAATTAGTATTTTTATATTGCTTTTGCTGGATATTTTGCTTTAA
>NZ_VZQP01000106.1:0-12601 GCF_014397655.1 Paraburkholderia sp. UCT31 | reverse complement strand
GTGGTGGCGGAGGCAGCTATGGATACTGTGCGTATAACACAGCCGGGTATTCTAACCCGGGGACCGGTGGGGGCGTGGGGATAGCCGGGAACGGGTCGAGCGGCGCCGCCGGAACGTCCGTTCACTGCAACTCGAACGGCATCTATCAACCCGCCGGCAACGGAGGTGGAGGTTCCGGTAGTACAGGCTGGACCTATGGAGGAGGCGGAACGGTTACCGGTGCTCAAGGGGCTGCCAATATCATCTGGGGCTCCGGTAAGGCTTTCCCAAATCAAGCTTCCTAACCTTCCTTTTGCGAAGCGGCGAGCGGCTCACGAGAAGCCGCTCGCTTTTTAGGTCCCCCGGTCCCGTCACCACCCTGTTTTCTGGATGGAGCGGCTGGCCGCATTGAGCAGGGTCGCCAGCGAAAGGCAAGAAAAAGGCCGCTCAGAGCGAGCAGCCTTCGTGAATCAACGGTTCCTTTGCGCAAGGTATCCGTGTTTTGAGTTATACCGCACGAAGTCCGACCGGAGAGGTTTCCTTCAGCCGTGCGGAAATTTCCTTATCGCGTTCCCGAACAAATGCGCGGAGGGCTTCCGTCAACTCGTCCTTGGACGGATAGCCGACGTTGCCTGAACGCGGCGCTTCCGGGTTGTATGCACACCACGCTTGCCAAAGCGTGCCGGTATTAGTCACGATGTACCCACGAATCTCCTGCCAGGCTTCATGGCTTGGATTGTTGAGGTAAGCGAGAATCTTTCGCTTGTACTCCTCGCTCACGGAGCCAAACATTGTGAAGCAACCCTTGAAGACGCCCTTCTCCGAGGACAGTGCACGGTCCATCGCTGCGCGTTCCGACTTCCAGTACTCGTGCGACTGGACTGCATCGCTTCGCTCCATCTTGACCTTTTCCTGGTCGGTCAGGTGACGGAAGTATTGGTAGCGGGTGTTCGCAGCAAGCGACTTGGCAATTTCCTCTGCACATCCCTCGAGCGACGAGTGAAAAATGCTGCCCACGCCGTAACCACCACCCATCTGCACCAGATTCATGGTGTCGATGCCGGCTTCATCAAGTGCCTGCATCAGCCCGTTCGGTCCCAGGCGCTTCTCCGTTTCGGCTATCGCCGGCTCAACTTCCGACCGCGTCACATGTCCTTTTTTGTTTTTCCCGGTAATTACGACTCCGGTCGGCACAAACTCGGACATGAAGAAGCGGGCGCACGGCTTATTTGCGTCGTCCAACTCTTCAGAGCGATGAATCTGAAACTCCCGACGGGTCTTTGAGTCGGCGTAGGAGTACGTCCGGTCGTCATCTTCGTCTGTCGGAAGAATCGGCACGATGTTGGCGAAGATTTTCACTGCCAAATCGGAAATTTCTGCAGCGCCCAGATGGCTATAAACGTGTTCCATGTCCTTGTCCTTCGCGATTGCTCGCAGTTGTTGTCCACTACCGCGTGTAGCGAACACCCCCACGAGACCGCGCTCCGCGTCAAGGTGGTCTGAAACCACTTATTGTCGCACTTTCGGTATTGAACGCCCGAAGCGCCCCTCTTCCAACAGCGCATCACCAAGGGCCATCGAGATGGCGGAGGCAGAACTGAAATACGGCAAAGACCCTGAACTGAAGCGGCTGGCGAAGAACATCATCAACGCCCAGCACGACGAAATCGGCTTCATGCAGAGGTGGCAGGCGAAGCACGGCGGGAAGTGAGTGAAGCGGCGGTGCAGTAGCTCGTCGACCGACATGTCAGCGCCCGCTGCAGGGTGGTCTCAGATAATCGTCGACGAAGCGCAACATTTCGCAGCCTTCCACGTGCGTGAAATCATCCATCCGGCAAACCGGACAGACGGTCATGTTCGCACTGCCATTGTCGTTCAGTACCCTCGCTATCTTTCCAGCCGATATGTAGTCCGCCCGAAAGAGCTCCGCGTAATCGTCTTTGCTCAAAATTCCGCTCATGCCTCACTCACTCCTTTTCCGTAAAAAAAGCCCGTCGATGACATTGCGCCGAGGGCGCACGGCCGTCAGCCTCGGGCTTGCGCGCCCGACACGTCCGCAAGGGCGAACACGATACCTCGGACGGTCGGTGCCCCTTCGTCCAGCACCTCAAACGTCTCGTGAGCGATATCGGTCCGGTACGTCCAACGGTATCCCGGCTCCCCTCCCACAGCGCGTCAATCGTGACCGCCTGCTCCTTGAGCCTTTGGAAGTGCGGACAGCGGTGGTCACCACAGTCGTTCTGAAGCAGGCCTTTTGAGTCCAGATACGCCGTTGTGCCGTCGTAAGAGTCGAGCTGGTCATCGATAGCGCCGCGAAACTCCATGACGTCGTCGCTGTAACCGAACACGATGACGAGTCCCGCCGCCTTTGCCTGCTCAATCAGAGCCTTCGGCGGCCTGCACGGATACGCGCAGTCGTTGAGTTGCTGCGCGAGTTCTTTTGCGTTCACGCTTTCCCCCTTGTCGATACGAAATTAAACCTGCTACTCACCTTGAAGGAGGCTTCACAGACTCCTTCAACTCAGCGAGCGCCCGAACCATCGCGCCCTTGCACGTCGGCGACGGCTGCCTCCGAGCCGTCGGTTCCGCCGTGCTGACGAGGGTCACTCCCTGGGTTCAACTTCGCCGGGGACAATATCCTTAATCCCGCCAGATTTATCGAGGGCGGGCTCGCCGCTAGGCCGGTCACGACCTCCGAGGATTGCGGCACCCAGGCCGGACAGGCTCCTCGCGGCACCCTTCACAGCGCCCGCGACCAGTCCTTCGCCAATACGCTCGGCCACTTCGTCTACGAGCAACTCTCCAGCCAACTTTCCTAGGTCGGCCGCAGCAAACAACAAGCCAATCATCGTAATCCTCCCGTAATTAGATTCTTGCAAAACGCGCTTTCGCCTTTACACGCCCAGCAATGCAGGTCTAGCCTTTACACAAAAGGTCGGAGAACTCCACTCCGTCGCCACGTGCGTTAAAGCGCGCCTGAGCGCTGCGCAAGGTGCCGGGCTAGCTCACACATGCCATGGGGCACATCCACTTTCGCTCCACACTCGCGCATGCTGCTACCCAGCGCATCGAGGGTGCGGAAAAGGTTGTGCGCCCTGCTCTGCTCACCCATTTGCCCAATGCGCAAAATTGACAGGCCAAAGGAGCCAGCGATTTCGACGCGGTGCTTGTCCGACATCACTTGACGAACCCGGTCCGGATTCACCCCTTCAGGGACCTTGATACCGATGACCGAGTTCAAACGCGCGGGCTTCGCCACGAGTAGCTCGAGTCCGAGCGCCTCGATGCCGGCCTGCAGGGCCTCCGAACAAACCAGATGACGCTCGAAGCGATGCTCGAGCGTTTCGGCACACACAAGACGCAAAGCTTCATGTAAAGCAAGGATACCCGAGGTCGGAGCGGTGTAGTGATATTTGCTCTCGTTCCAGAAGCCGTTCGCCAGCTTCGCGTCCAGACACCATTGAACTGGCGCATGCTCCCGGTTGTTGATATGCTCGAATGCCCGCGTTGAAAAGGCGACCAGAGACACGCCGGGGATGCTTGACAATCCTTTCTGACCGCCGGTGATGACTGCGTCAACGCCCCAGTTGTCCATTTCAAGCGGCATGGTGCTGAGCGTGCAGACCGTGTCCACGATGACCAGGCAATCGTGCTGGGCGGCGACCCGACAGATTTCTGGCAACATGCGGTTCCACGTGGTGTTGGACGTCTCGCCCTGGACGATGGTCAATACCTTCGGGTGGTGTGCGATGAGCGCTCGCTCAACATCGTCCGGTTGCGCGCAGAGTCCGGCCGGCACCAGCTGCTCGACGACGTTGCCACCGGCGCGACGCGCCATCTCAGCCATCCGTCCGCTGAAGTAGCCGTTGACGACGGAGAGTACTGTGTCGCCCGGCGAAACGAGGTTGCAGACAGCCATCTCCATCGCTGCCGAACCGGGGCCGGCCACGCCGAGCATGTACGGCGAACTGGACTGGAATACGTAGCGAGCCATCTGTTTGACCTGGTCGATGACGCGCGCCATCGTCGGCCCCAGATGGTTGATAACGAGCGAGTTCGCATGGGCGACCGCTTGAGGAATTGGGACGGGTCCCGCGCCCATCATAAGCAGCGGCTCGTCCGGGAGAATCTTGTCCAGGGGTACGACGTCAGGGCGACAGCAGGAAAGAGGCATGAAGGGAAGACAGGTGAATGAGGTGAAGGGGACAACCCCTGTAGTCATTACGCTTAGCCTTTGCGCCCCGGTCGCGAAGGATTCGCGCCTGCTCTCGCTAGACGGGTTAGGCACACAAAAATTGATGAGGTTTCAAATGAGCACCAAGCTGGAAGACGTGAACGTTTTGGACTGGATGGCAAACGGCAACCCTGTGGCAATTTTGCTGAAGCTGCGTGCTTCGGGGTGGGTCGCCGAGCACTTCCCGGAACTCGACGCGCTGTGGGGCGTGGAACAAAACCCCGAGCATCACCCTGAAGTCGATACCGGTTTGCATACCGAGCTCGTTCTAGGTGTGGCGGCGCGCATTTCGACGGACCCTCGCGTCCGATGGGCGGCACTCGTGCACGACCTGGGCAAAGGCCTCACACCCAAGCACGAACTGCCGCGACACATCGACCACGAACGCCGGGGCATCCCCCTTGCGCTTGCGGCGGCAGAGCGGTTCTCGTTGCCGCAGGAATGGGCGTGGCTCGGCGCGGTGATGTCGCAGTATCACCTGCTCGCGCATCAGGCCTTCGTGCTGAAGTCCGCGAGCCTCGTTAGCTTGATTCGCGAATCCGGCTTTCTGGACAAGCCGAAGCTCTTCGAGTGCTTCGTGCTCGCGTGCGAAGCGGACAAGCGTGGCCGAGCCGGGCGCACCGAGGAAGCGTATCCCCAAAGTGCATATCTGCGAGAGGTCTACAAGGTCGTCCGTTCGTTTGAGCGACGGCAAACCCTGCTTGACCGGGAACGGGCCGACGCGGTGCGCGTCGCCCGCCTGGCTTTTGAGTAGGCGTCGACTGGTACGTGACGCCTATGGCGGTTGATTGATTTGGAGCCTCCCTGGTTGCACACGGGAGGCTCTTTCTTATGAGGGGGGGGTTGGGCAACTACGCCTACTTCGTTGCTACCCCTACTTCGTTGAACCCTGGAGCCGGTGGCGCCCAGGACCTGCCTCCTTCATCCTATTGCTCGAGCGCCCGGGAGGCCGGCGATGGGTGGACAGCAAAGGAAAACGCGGGGTGCGCCGCCAGCCACCAGCCGAGAAAAACGCTGATGGGCAAGGTGCTCGTGCTGACCGCCAGAAGCGGCACCACGAACCTGGCACAGACGACGAAGCTGACTTGTCTCATGGTTGCTCCCCCGGTAGGTCTTATATAAGAGTTCACTCGGAGTCTAGCAAGCAATCGGACGATGATTTAGCGTTAAGTGAAACACAAACTGTTGATACACAAGCAACAATCCAACACCAAATCCCCGAGCCTTGATTGGCCCTCGGCGGCGCGTCCCGAACCAAGCCTGAGAAAATTTGACCACTGAATCCGCTGTCAAAAAATCACGCAGACGCTAGACGTCTGAAGAGAGCCCTGACACCGCAGGGCCCTTAAACAGACGCGGGCGGAAAATGCATTACAAGAACGTGGAGTTTGAACTCCTTGGCGAGAAGGACTCCATACTCTGGTTGAAAGTCCCCTGTTCCAAGGGGAGTGGACTCTGTTTGCGAAGAACTGGAGACAGCGGCAGCGCTGGGGGTATTCTAAAAGGCCTTTTGGCCGAACCCGTGGCGCTTAATGACCAGGTTGAAGCCTTCTGCTTGCGCGAGGACGACATCCGCCGCATTCAGGCTGACGCCGACCTGATGAGGGACCTGACATATCTGCTTGGTGAGAGAGAATTCACACTGCGTCCAGTCGCCGACGGTTTTGAGCTGCGCGCGAAACATGACAAAACGAGCTTCACAGCGGACCTCCAGGCCGCCCACCGGGTTGGAGCGGGGCTTGATGCGCTACCGCGCTTTGAACTGCCCGAAGGTGCCGCCCCCTACTCATTCCAGAATGTGCAGAATTACCTGACAGGCTGGTTAATGCTTTCAGGCGTTGCGTCGCTCGTCTATCTCTACCTGTGGTTCCAGCTGAGTATTGGTGGCCTCAGGGTACTGTCCTACACGGACCTTATCCTCCCCGCACTCCTGATGACCGTCCCGACCACCCTGCTCCTTGCCGGTGTTCCTTTGTTCTGCCTTCGTAAAAGTCCGTTCGTCTCGCCCCTCGTTCGTCAGTGGGGAATACGTTTCTGGTTGTACGTTTTTGCAACCAGTCTGAGCATCGCCAGCATCGTCGACTCGGTGACGCCGGGGCATCAGCAGACCCTGCATTACGCGGGCAAGCTGTACTACACCTCCGGCAAGCGTAGCATTCACTATTATCTCCGCGCCACCGATACGGCCGACCCCGTGGTTTTTGGGGAATCAGCCCGAACAGTGCGCCTCACTGCCTCGCAATACGACACCCTGGAGGGATTTCCCGTGAAGCACGAGGGGGTCTTTGAGGTTACCTTCGACCAGGGTGTGCTCCATGCGCCGTATGTCGTCGGATTGAAACGCGTTCGCACAGAAGCCACACAATAGCCCACGGCTCTCACGCCTTGTATCTCTGCGCTGAAGGACGGAATTTTACGGCCTGGAAAGAAGGGCTCTTTTCGAAAAAGGTTATCCCTGATGGCACCTGCCAACAAAAAAGCCCGCTGCAAGAGCGGGCTTTTTAAATAACGAAACAGGCTGGCTTACCGAGGGCCGGCCAACCTGCAATTTCTCTTTTCCTTCAGTCTCCCGCAGAGGTTGTCGCCGTCACAGCTGCGCCCAATGCGGCCAGCCGTGCCTCCGAAGCCTCGTAGCTCATCTCGAGAATCGCGGGCACCTCGGCTGAGTCGAAGCCAAGCGCTTCATCGAGCGTCGCCGCGCGCAGGCCACCCGCCTCGAACTGCTTTACCCACTTCGCAAGACTTACGCATGACGCAAAGTCCAGACGACGCTGACAAGCCTCGAGGAAAGTCATCGCCGGGAGGTCGAGTAGTTCAAAACCACTCTCGTCGCCGTCGTTGTAGTCGAAGTACACCGGACCGAGAGCGGTAAGTGCCCCCAGCGCCGTCTTGATGAAAAGCTCGCTGTTGCCGTGGCAACCCAGAATGAAGCTCAGGCTTTGCTCCGCATATTCCTTTCGGTCAGTGTCCGTGTCGAAGTACATGAGCATGCTGCGAGGCTCCCCTTCGAACGTAAACCGAAAACGCACTCCCCCCGAGGAGGCGAGCAGTTCTGTGCTTACGCGTTGAAAACGGGGCTCCTCGAGTCCCTTGTTGGCTCGAAGTACCTGGATGGGTCCGGGCATCAGCGAGTTCAGGCCTCGTTCGACCAGATGGGCCGCGAAGAAGACGTCCTTATTGCGCGTTGCTACAAATCCTTTGGTATCGATGCCCATCCTATGTGCCTTTTTAAGTTAAGTTTGTCCTGCTCACCGCTGTGTAGCGAATGACGGCGCGCACGGGGCGCTATACGTCTCACGGGGCGCTAGTCTAGCCCTCCCGCTCTCGCCGGAGCAATCCGGTACGGCAAATCCAAGACTGAAGGACATTAAAAGCGCTTTTCCACCTACCAAGAAGACCTGGAGGCCGGAACTGCGGTAACGAGAGCAGCTGCAATTATGAACGGCCGACAGGCTTAATCTTGGAAGGTCATATTATGCAAGTCGAATTCAACGAAGAACGCGCGAAGGCGCTGGCATGGTCGATGAAGAAGTATCTGGCGGGCGCCGGTCACGACGTCCCCAACACCGCCTTGCTGGAGGCGCTTGCACAGGGTCTGGGCTACTCGGATTTTCGAACGCTCAAGGCAATGTCAGACGCACCGCCCGCCCATCGTACGCTCGCTCGCGAGTTGATGAAGGGGGACGCGGAGGTCTTTGTCTACCTGGACACCAGTTATGTTGGAGCGTCGTACACCCCGGGCTATCCAAGCTGGGCCAAGCTGGTGCTGACCGAGGACATCCTCGCTCACATCATCGAGACACAACAGGAAGTGGCTTCAAAAGGACGGGCTGAAGCGGTGCTCCAGTCGGGATTTCTGGTGCGCTGGGCCCGTGAAGCATCCTACCGCAGGGCCTTTGAAGAGCTGACTGTGTCTCCCCGCGCCATCTGGGCTTCTTTCTACCTCAAGCACGAGGACGGGCATGTTCAGACGGAACTGGTCCATCTCGATGACCTTATCGCGCGGTTGCGAGAAAGGTCGAAGGGGGACGTCGTCTATTTCAACGCTGACAAGGCGCTGGTAGAAGAGTCCGACTGCGAGAACCCGAACTTCGAACCGGAGTACCGTTATCTCGTTGCGGAAAGCTGGGGCCATATCTTTGCAGGCAATCACGAGCAGAGGGTCGCTTTCGTGTTTGACGTCAAGACCCAGCACATTACCCACATGCGTATTGGTGGAGTGGCCGCAAACCGTGCAGAAATGGCGGACGTAGAGGATAGCCTTCTCAACGCAAACGGCGAGGCGTTTGACGACCCTGAGGATTGGGGTCTGGAAAGCACCGATGAGCTTCCGGATTGGGCTCAACCGACGCAACCGGATGAGGCGTTTGCAATTCCGAAGCGTCACGTGCATGCCCGAGTAACCACGCGGGTTGTCGAAGCATTCAAGGAACCGACACAAGCCGCAGAGGAGGACGCCTCGGAAGAGGTATTGCAGCCGGGCGAAACCTTGTATGTGTACAAGTCACCGTACGACCAGTACAAGCATTTGAACGGCCATCAGTTCAGGATTGTGAAGGCAATTACGGAAGCTGACGCAAAGCACGACCTCGAAGTCTTGCCGATGTACGTCGGGCAGTTTGAGTCGGGCGAGACCGTTGAGCTGTGGCCTGAGGAAATCCATCGCCGCGATTAACGGCAGCCGTTTCAACTCATCCGCATCATTTTTCAAACCCGCCAGCGATGGCGGGTTTTTTAATTTCGCCGTAAAACTGCATCCTTCCTGGCGGCGATACAGGCGTGCCGTCGGCTAGAGGCAACCTCGGCGAAGACGCGAGTCTGCCCACCCTTGGCGCGAGCCCCGCGCCAGGCACTTTGCGCACGACCGGCTAAGCACGGCATCCCTCACTGGAGACGACGGACGGAGAACGCGGCCGCGATGTTTGGTAGAGTGAGGTTAGTCCGCTCGCTGGAGGCCGCAGTGGCTGCAAAGACCCCCGTCCGAAAGACGAAGAACCGTTCTGCCCTCCCGGCGGAGCCGTTGCCCGATGCGATTGCCCCTCAGTTAGCCACGCTCGCGTCGGGTGCGCCGACGAGCGGCGAGTGGACTTACGAACTAAAGTTCGACGGCTATCGTTTCATGGCGCGCCTGGACGGAGGGGACGTCTGCCTTTTCACCCGCAACCAGCACGACTGGACTGTTCGGCTTCCGCGACAGGCACACGCACTGAAGCAGCTCGAACTCGAGAACGCCTGGTTGGACGGGGAGATGGTCATGCTGAACGATGCGGGTCTGCCCGACTTCGGTGCGCTGCAGAACGCTATGGCCGTACGCAAGACCGACCCCGTTGTCTACTTCGTGTTCGACCTGCTGTTTCTGAACGGGCGAGACCTGCGCAAGCTTCCCTTGAAGCAGCGGCGCGCCATCCTCCGTGACCTGCTTACCGAATGTGATGCACCTGAGCTTCGATACAGCGAGGATTTTCCGCACGATGTAAAGGACATCCTCGCCTCTGCGTACAAATTGGAGCTGGAGGGGGTCGTCGGCAAGCGCGCGGACGCGCCTTATACCTCAGGGCGCTCGAACAGCTGGATTAAGCTGAAGTGCCGATTACGCCAGGAGTTTGTCATCGGTGGATTCAGCGCGCTCGCAGGCTCCTCCAGCGATATCCGTGGCCTCCTGCTTGGCCTGTACGACAGCACCGGCAGCCTTCAGTACGTCGGCTCGGTCGCACTGACGGGCAAAGCCGCCCATTTGCGGCCCATCCGCGAATCGCTCATCGCGGCCCGAACTACAAGGTCACCGTTTTCGAAACGCCTCCGGGTCGAGCGCGACCGGGACTATCACTGGCTCAACCCCTCCCTCGTGGCGGAGGTCTCGTTTCTCGAATGGACGCGCACTGACACTCTGCGGCAGCCTACATTCCATGGACTGCGTTTCGATAAGCCGGCCAGTTCCATCGTGCGCGAATCGGCCGCCGACGAGAAGACGCCGACCGAGTCCGCTGAGGATGCCGTCGACACGAAATCACGACGGCCGAGTCCGGCCACCGTCGGTTCCGTGCGGGTCACCAACGCCAGCCGCTGCATCGACACAACCTCCGGCCTGACGAAGCTCGACCTTGTCCGTTATTACGAATCCATCGCCGAGTGGGCGATGCCTCACCTCGATGACCGGCCTGTCTCGCTGGTGCGCGCGCCCACTGGAATCCATGGCGAGCTTTTCTTTCAGAAACATGCCGAGGGAATGACATTTCCTGGCATGAATCAGTTGCCCGCAGAGCTCTTTCCGGGTCACGGGCCGCTGCTCAACATTCATCGCCCAGACGCACTCATCGGCGCCGCGCAGATGGGAACCATCGAGCTTCATACGTGGAATGCGAGCCAACCGGACCTTGAGCACCCAGACCGGATGATTTTTGACCTGGACCCCGACCCGGCTCTACCGTGGGAGCGTATGCGCGAGGCGGCGCTGCTCACGAAAGTCATCCTCGACGAGCTTGGGCTGCAGAGCTGGATAAAGACCAGCGGCGGTAAAGGCTTTCATGTTGTCGTGCCGCTCACGGGAAAGCAGGACTGGACAACCGTAAAATCGTTCTCGCACTCGGTCGCCAAGCACTTGGCCAAGGTCGTGCCCGAACGTTTCGTTGCGGTGCTAGGGCCGAAAAACCGGGTGGGAAAAATCTTCGTCGACTATCTACGCAACGGAAAGGCACAGAGCACTGCGGCCGCCTTCTCCGTGCGCGCCCGCCCCGGCCTCGCGGTTTCAATGCCCATCGACTGGGACGAGGTTAAAAGCGTCAAGAGCGGCGACCAATGGAGTATGAAAAGCGCGGTCGAGCGCATGAAGTTGATGCGCAATGACCCGTGGAAGCATTATTGGCTTGCCCGCCAGACCATTACCCCCGCCATGCGTCGGTTGCTCGGCTAGACGCATGACACCGTCAGAAACGTGATTTTACAGTGCGCTCACGTGCCCTCAAATGACCGCTAGCCACTAGGGAAACGGCGGCGCTGGAGCGGGCGACAGCTATGGGAGATTCACGAAGCTGTGATACGCGAAAAAGGAAAACGGCGACCTTGAGGTCGCCGTGAATAAAGATTAGCTGTAGAACCGTGTTACGTGGTGCGCCTTACGGGCCGCATCCAGCATCGCCTGTGTGATAGCGCAGAGAACTTCAACCTCAAAAAAATCCATTACGGCACACTCCGCCTCGACATAAAACGGACCAGAATGCTCCAACGCGGCGGGGTCGACGAGGTAGTCGGTACTGTAGTCGTGGTCTTTCGTCTCGCAGAGCTTCTCAAGGGAGTGCCGAAGCACTTCTCGCGTGACGTCGACCTTCTCGCTCGGCTGCGTATCCACCGCATAATCGTTGACCCAGGCTTGACGCTGAAAAGTCGCCTCAACCTTTCGGTCGACATAGAACGCCCAATGCTCCGGGTTCTCTTTGTCAGCCTGCGTCACCGCTTCAGAAACCAGCTCCTGCCAATGCTCCGGCTCGCCCACTCGGGCGGTCACCCGCAAAGCGACATAACTCGACCCGTACGGATGCGAATAAGCTTCGAAGGCAATATCCTCAAGCATCGCCGCTTCGCCCGTGATTGCCGAGGAAAGCAGGTCGTTGAGCACATCGATACTCGCGCTCATCTGACTGACGGCAACAGGAACGACTACATCGACCTGCCACTCACGAGCCTTAAGCTGCCCGAGTGTGAGCGGTGCCTGTCCGAGTTCCATGATGACGGGTTCCAAATGCGCGGCTGGCGCAGTTTCTGCCCGCTTCTCTGCCTCTTTCGACCGAAGGCAATGCCAATCCGTCTCCCCAATTGCGGCGGAGACCGCGTGCAGAACCTGAGAGTGCGCGACACGCACTCCCTTGCTTCTGAGGTTTTTACCGATGCTCTGGGCGATTTCTTTCACTTGCTGCGTTGCTTCGCGTTGCATGCCTGACTCCTTTTTCAGGAAGGCTTGATTTGATGTCCTGGTGTCTGCCTTGCCAGCCAAGCCTTCCGGATAAGAAGGATGGACTGCAGTTGCTGCCACGATGTTTTCCGTACCCTTTCGGGCGCAGACGGACGGTATCGCGACCTTACGACCTATAGCAACCAGATGCGCGGGTAGAGCAAAGCTTGATTTGTCCATCTAAAAGATATCCGCGATTGCCGGTATCTAGACCTGAAACACATTGAATCGGGTCACGGATGCTTCGGAAAATCACACTGGCCGTGCTCCTCGTCGTGAGCACTGTCTCGCTTGCAAATGCAGGCACTTACACTCTCGTGGTGCCGTTCCCAGGGCTCCTGCCTGCCGCGTCCGCGCAACAGCCCTCGCCTCCCCCTTTGCCCCCGCCGGCCGGCTCTCAGGCATTTGTCACCGTGGGGACGGCGGCGTGGACAGTACCGGTG
>NZ_VZQP01000105.1:0-13257 GCF_014397655.1 Paraburkholderia sp. UCT31 | reverse complement strand
GCGGGGACGGAGGGCGCGGCAGGGACGGACGGGACGGCAGGGACGGCAGGGACGGAGGGGACGGCAGCTTTGGCAACCCACCTACGGGCGGCTTGAGCATATCGATAACGGATTTCAGCTTTTGGGCGATGGCCTCGGTGACCGCCTTTTTCGCTTCGTCCGCGAGAGCCTCGCACACGGCACGGATGATCTCGGGCGGCGTGGCGCCGTTTGTGGTCGCGCCGATATTGACGAGATGCAGCGGAGGCAGCGGTACCGTAAGCGGGCCTCCGGGCAGGTGCATGTCAAGTGAGAGTGTGCCGCCCATGACGGTGAGGTTGCGGATGATGACCTTGCGCGCGTTGCTGCCGGCCCGGATGGCGGCCGGGGTGGTGGAATAGGCCTGGGCGTTATTCTTGATGGTCTCCAGGTTGCTGGTGGCGGTGGGACTTTCCGCCTTGTAAGTAATCTTCGGCGCGATGACTGTGGCGGAATCAACAATGACAGGGCCGCCGCCGAGAAGTGAGCCGCTTTCCACCTGCAAGGCGATACGGTCCACCACTACGGCGTAGGGCGAAGAGAAACCAGTGGGGTTGCCCACGGTAAGTCCATCAAGCGCGCCCACGCCGGTGAAGGGCGAGAATTCGACGCTACCCACGAGCACCTGCGTCTGGGTCGCAAGGGCGCCTTCCGTCTCGATGGCGGACTTGATGGATGGTTCGAACCGGGCGAGCAGGGTCCACAGCGCAATAGCGGCGACGGCGAGCAGGGTGGCAACGGCAAGTCCGAGGGTTTTTTGCATGGTGTTGGGTGATCCATGAAATGCGGTGGCCCGTCCAGACGCGCGGCCGTGTTAATCAGCAGTCGCCAATATTGACTACAGAAGTGGCTTGGAAATGGAAAAATGGGAAGGCGGTCTGAAGGGGCTTTGTTCGGATGGGGCTACTCTGCAATACCCCCATCCGAACAGCGCGGGGGCCGGGTGTTGAGTGCGCAGCGTAAGGGGGACTGAAGGGGCAAGCGGTTGAGTGCGAAGCTCGAGTCCGGCGATAGGTCGTTGCGACTGACCTTGCCAGCCGCAACGACCTCAGCTTAGGACTGTTGAAAACAGGTCACTCTGCCTGAACCTTCTTCGGCTTAGGCGGCGATTGCACCTTCGCGTACTGGAACTCGGGCGTTGCCTTCAGGGCGTCCTTGGTGGCGCCCGGCAGATATAGATTGCCGCCGCGCACGTCGAGTGCGGCGATGGGCACCGCGACGTCATGCGTGGCGACGCCGAGGAAGCCGGCTGTAGCGACGATGGCCGCCGACACGGAGCCGTCCGGGGCCACGATCAGATCTTTGACCGCGCCGATTTTTTCGTTCTGGTCGTTGTAGACCGATTTGCCCAGCACGCTCTTCTTGACGCTCCATCCCTGCAAAAGCGCCTGGGACTGGCTAATAGTGACGCTCAGAGTCTGTGTGCCGGCGACCTGTGCGTGCGCATCGATACATGCTGCAAGTGCCACTGCTACCAATACTGCCTTGTGCAAAGCCATACGTTCACTCCATGGTTAGATTCGGTTTCTGGCACGTTCTTCGGCCCCGGGGCGCGACGCCGGCCAATGTCCCTTCGCTACCGCGGGCAATGTCCCAATGCCAGTTAAAGGTTGGGACGGCGGGAGTCGCATAGGTTAGTGAAACACCGGTTCGGCGCGGCCGAGAGCCTGTATGCCAGATCGTTGGGCGCCAGTTTATCCACTTGCTGTCGGCTTACAAGCCCCGTGGCGCCAATTCATAGTTCCCCTTTTTGCAACCTTGCCGGCTACCGTGCGACAGAACCAACGACGCTTAAGCAAGTCGAGCAGCCGACCCAGACCGTGTACCATCCATTGCCAGCGCAAGGCGATCGTTGTCACAACTGGCTGCCACAGGACGAAGCCCGTGTGTCGGAACGCCGGCAAGTATTCGATGTGCCCCCGACAGCCTGTGATGGGATCGAGCACGTGTCCCCCGTCCGGTTGACGATGAACTGCTACCTGTAGACCGTGCCTGACGAACTTACGTGTATGACCGACGTAAGTTCGATAGCTGCCGTTGATGCCGCCCGGAGTCGAACGGCTCAACTGGGTCGACACTCGACGATGGCGCCGCCATCGAACAGGCTGCGGCGGATGGTCGGTTGAACCGGCTCGTAGTCCGCAACCCAGCGGGACCCGATACCCCCTACATTTCGCTTCTTTTCCCCGGTGATCTGCTGGGTCGCCTCGAAACACTGTGGCCCAGGCAATCCGCAATCTTCGACGACACCTCCGGTGAGGGATGAACTCTTCGTCGTTTGCGCTTGATCAGGCGCCGATCAGATCGAGTCGCGCGGGCGCTTCGGTCAGGGAGTTGAAAAAGCACCCGCTACTTAAGGTCTTCGGAAGGAAACGCGGTGAGAAAATCAAAGTCGCACCCTGCGGCGGCAGAGAGCACGTGATCGTGATAGAGCCGCTGGTAACCGCGAGCATACATCCCTTGCGCCGGACGAATCTCAGCGGCACGACGCGCCAGTTCGACCTCGTCGACCAGTAGATCGATCCGCTTGTCCCGCGCCGAGAGCCGGATCCGATCACCGTTGCGCACCAGCGCCAGCGGGCCACCGAGCGCCGCTTCTGGCGTCACGTGAAGCACGATGGTCCCGTACGCCGTGCCCGACATGCGCGCATCTGAAATCCTCACCATGTCCTTCACCCCCGCCCGCGCAAGTTTCTGCGGGATCGGCAGATAGCCGGCCTCGGGCATGCCTGAAGCACTGCGCGGCCCCGCGTTCTGCAATACGAGAACGTCGTCCGCGCGAACGTCCAGACCCGGGTCGTCGATGCGCGCGGCCAGATCTTCGAGCGAGGTAAATACCACGGCACGCCCTTCGTGTTCGAGCAGTTCGGGAGTAGCGGCAGCGCGCTTCAGAACCGCACCGCCGGGCGCCAGACTCCCGTTTAGAACAATCAGCCCGCCATCGGGACTGACCGGTTTCTCCCTCGAGCGGATCACGGCCGTATCGATCGGATCGGCAAGCGGCCTGTTCAAACGCTCCTCGAGACTGTGCCCGGCGATATCGCGACAAGTCAGATCGAGTTGGGGCATCAGTCCGCGCAGAACGCCCTCCAGCCCGCCGGCTGCATGGAAATCTTCCATGTAACCGCTGCCTACCGGCTTGAGATCCACGAGTACGGGCGTTTCATCAGACAGCCGGTTGAACTCGTCGTAATCGATCTTCAGTCCGATACGACCAGCAATCGCCGCCAGATGAATCACGGCGTTGGTCGAACCGGAGACCGCGAGCAGCACGCGCAAGGCATTGCGCACCGACGCGGGCGTCACGATCCCGGCCGGTTTCGGTCCGCCATTGAGGGCCATGCGCGCAACCAGCGCTCCGGTTTCTTCGCAATTGCGCAGACGATCCGCGTGCACGGCCGGAATCGCCGCCGAACCGGGCAGCATCATGCCCAGCGTTTCCGCGATCAGCGCCATGGTCGACGCCGTGCCCATGACCGCACACGTTCCCGCCGTGACGGCCAGACGCCCCTCCACTTGCCTGATCTCCTGCGCCGAGACGTTCCCCGCGCGGAAATTCGACCAGAAGCGCCGGCAGTCCGTGCACGCGCCAAGCCGCTCGCCGCGATGTCGCCCGGTCATCATCGGACCGGCCACCACCATTGCGGCGGGCCGCTCCGCGGAGATCGCGCCCATCAACATCGCCGGCACGGTTTTGTCGCATCCGCCGAGCATCACCACCGCATCCATCGGCTGGGCACGAATCATTTCCTCGACGGCCATCGCCATCAGATTGCGATAGACCAGCGAAGTCGGCGAAAGGAAGACCTCGCCAAGCGACATCACCGGAAATACGACCGGCAATGCGCCCGCCGCCAGCACGCCGCGTTCGACCGCCTTGATCATTTCGGGAAAGTGGCGATGGCAGTTATTGAAACCGCTCTCCGAGGTGCAGATCCCGACGATCGGCTTGTCGAGCGATTCGCCGGTGTAGCCCATCGATTTGGCAAACGACCGGCGCAGATAGCGCGCGAAGTCGTGATCACCGTAGTTCGTCAGGCCATTGTCCAGGCCACGCGGTTTTTGATTCATGTCCAGTTCCTTACGATCAGGCGATGCGGCGCGGATACAGCGAAAGAAAACGTCAGATGAAACCAGGAACGAGGCGGCCTCCGACCTCGATAAGTCTAAACGACGCCTATCATCCAGATACCGCCCGGCGCCGCACGCGTGACGGGATGGGCGGGACTCACGCACTGAACGTGTTCGACGGTCGATCCCGGTTTGGGAGGTCACATGTCATCGCTACGCGCAAACGATCTGCTCCATTCGAAGGAAGGATTCCGTCTGCATGGCCAGGACCTCGACTGCTGGCGCCGCTGGGGGCCTTATCTGAGCGACCGGCAGTGGGGCACCGTTCGCGAAGACTACAGCGACTACGGAACCGCATGGGAGTATTTCCCCCACGAGCGTGCGCGCAGCCGCATGTACCGCTGGGGCGAGGACGGCATTGCCGGATTCGGCAACGACCCACTCGACTGGTGCGTGTCGCTCGCGCTCTGGAACGGGCGCGATTCCATCCTGAAGGAGCGGCTGTTCGGCTTGACCAATGCGCAAGGCAATCACGGCGAGGACGTGAAGGAGCTTTACTTCTACGTCGATGGCACGCCGACGCACTCGTACATGAAGATGCTGTACAAATACCCCCACGTTGCGTACCCGTATCAGGACCTGATCGAGGAAAACGGCCGGCGCGGCGCCGATCAGCCCGAATACGAAATCCTCGATACCGGCGTGTTCGACGACGATCGCTATTTCGACGTCTGGGTCGAGTACGCGAAGCACACACCCGACGACATCGTGATGCGCGTAACCGTCGAAAATCGCGCGGATCAGCACGCGCCACTCCATCTGCTGCCGCTCTTCTGGGCGCGCAACCGCTGGGCGTGGTCAGGCAAGCCCGGCAAGCCGTCGCTCACGCTCGAGCCGGAGTCCGCCGAGGGCGCGCGCGTGATCGCGCACAATCCCGCGCTGGGCACGATGATCGTTACGGCCTCGGCGCCGCAGCCGATCGAATGGCTGTTCTGCGAAAACGAAACCAACGTCCGCCGCCTTTTCGGCATCGCAGGCGCAGGCCCGTTCAAGGATGGCTTCAACGATTACCTCGTCGATGGCGACGAGCACGCGATACGCCGCGACGCGGGCACCCGCGCCGCCGCGCATGTGGCCCTGTCGCTCGCGCCGCACGAGCGCACGGTGCTATATCTGCGCTGGCGTCCGGCGGCACTACCGGGCATCACGCGCGACGACGTGCCGCTCGACTTCGAAGCGCTGTTCGCGCGCCGGATCGCGGAGGCCGATGAGTTCTACGCGGCGCTCCAGCACGACATCAGCGACGCCGATGCGCGGCTCGTGCAACGCCAGGCGCTCGCCGGCATGCTATGGACGAAGCAGTATTACCAGTTCGACGTGACGCGCTGGCACGACGGCGACCCCGGTCAGCCGAAGCCGCCGAAAGGACGCCGGCACGGGCGCAATGCCGACTGGCGGCATATGTGCAACGGCGACGTCGTATCGATGCCGGACAAGTGGGAGTACCCGTGGTACGCGTCCTGGGATCTCGCGTTTCATGCCGCCGCGTTCGCCATGATGGACCCCGACTTCGCGAAGAAACAGCTGCTGTTGCTCGTGAAGGAACGGTACATGCATCCGAACGGGCAGTTGCCCGCCTACGAATGGGCATTCGGCGACGCGAATCCGCCCGTTCATGCATGGGCGACGTGGCGCGTGTACGAACTCGACCGTGAAGTCACGGGCGTCGGTGACCACAAGTTTCTCGAGGTGATGTTCCACAAGTTGCTGCTGAACTTTTCGTGGTGGGTCAACCGCAAGGATGCAGAGGACCGCAACATCTTCCAGGGCGGCTTTCTCGGGCTAGACAACGTCGGCATCTTCGACCGCTCTTCCCCGCTGCCGACGGGCGGCCGCATCGACCAGGCGGACGGCACCGCCTGGATGGCCTCGTATGCGCTCGACCTGATGCAGATCGGACTCGAGCTCGCGATGACGAACAACGCGTACGTCGAAATCGCGGTGAAGTTTTTCGAGCATTTCCTGTATATCGCAGAAGCCGTCGGTTGCAGCGAAGGTTGCAGAACGGGGCTATGGGACGGTCACGACGAATTCTTTTATGACGTACTGCATCTTCCAGACGGAACCCGTGTGCCGATGCGCGTTCGCTCGATCGTCGGCCTGATTCCGTTGTTCGCCGTGCATGTGCTCGAAGAACGCATATACGGCCACCTGCCCGGCCTGCGAGAACGGCTCGCGTGGTTTCTCGATCACCGGCCCAATCTGGCCAAACTCGTATCGCGTTGGACCGAACCGGGCAAAGGCAACACCACGCTGCTCTCGCTACTGCGCGGATACCGGATGACGGCACTGCTGCGCCGCGCGCTCGACGAAGACGAATTTCTGTCCGATCACGGCGTGCGCGCGCTGTCACGCGTGCATCGCGATACACCGTACGAGTTCGATCATGGCAGCGCGCATGTCTGCATCGCGTATCAGCCGGCCGAATCGGACTCGCGCGTATTCGGCGGCAATTCGAACTGGCGCGGGCCTGTGTGGATGCCCGTCAACTATCTGCTGATCGAATCGCTGTATGAATTCCATCGCTACTACGGCGACGAGTTCCGCATCGAATATCCAACGGGATCGGCCAACCGGTGCTCGCTCAGCGAGATCGCCGACGGTCTCGCGCGGCGTGTCACTACCCTCTTTCTCAAGGACGAGCACGGCGTGCGGCCCGTGATGGCGGCTTATCCGCAGTTGCAGGCCGACCCGCGCTCGTCTGATCTCGTGCTGTTCCACGAGTACTTTCACGGCGACAGCGGACGTGGCGTCGGCGCTTCGCACCAGACCGGCTGGAGCGGTCTCGTCGCGCTGCTGCTTCAGCCGCGTCTGATGAAGCTGGCCCACGTGGCGGCCGATGTCACTGCCGAAAACGCGCCGGCAGGCGCGCCCGTCGCCGAAGACGCGCTGCCCGCGATGGCGCGATAGACGGGCTCGAAAATCCGGAATCGATCGAGACGCGATTCCGGAAACGCTATGTCCTCGACCTATCGGACCAAAGTCTGATTGACCGACCTGAAGGTCACGTGCATCGTCAAAGGCGAACCGCGAACGTTTCGGCCTCCGCTGCCGCATGAATCGTAGGAAGAGCGCAAACATGGACTGGAACCGCTGGTACAGCTTGAAGAGTTACCTCAGATCTTCCCTGTGGACTGTACCGCTCGTCGCGGTGGCGATCTATGCCGTGGTAAAGCCGCTCACTGAAATGCTGGGAAGGTGGATGATCGGACACGACATCCTCGATCCGAAAACCGGCCTTTTTGCGCTGTCCATGACTGGAGCGCGGTCACTTGTCGGCGACATCGTTTCCGCAGACCTGGCGTTTCTGGTGTTTACCTTCGGTTCGCTGCTCGTCGCAATCCAGGTCGCTGGCGGTCAATATACCCCGCGGATCATCGCGACGACCTTGCTGCGCGATAACGTGATCCGCAGCATCTCGGGATTGTTCGTATTCACGCTTCTGTTCGCCAACAGAACCCTGGGCTGGATGGGTGATAGCGAGGTGCACCAGCTTCAGGTATTCATTGCAGCGCTATTCGGATTCGCTTCTGTCGTCGCATTCCTTTTCCTGATTGATTATGCGGCGAAATGCCTGCGTCCAGTAAGCCTCGTGGCTCGGGTTGGGGAGCACGGGATCGCGGTCATCGAAAGCGTCTATCCCGACCCCGCGACGGGCCGGACCACTCCGCCGAGACTTGACCACGAGCGAGGCGTACCTGGCCGCCTTGTTCGCCATAGCGGTACATCCGGCATCGTTCTGGCCGTGAATCTCGAAAGACTTGTCGCCAAGGCGAGGCGCACTAACTCGGTTATCGAATTCGTGCCGCAAGTCGGCGACTTTGTCGCGGTGGACGAACCCTTGTTTTACTTGCACGGAGACTCTGACGCAATCGATGAAAACCGGCTGCGTACACTGGTTGCTTTTGGGACTGAACGCACGATGGAACAGGATCCTATGTTCGCGTTTCGCATCCTTGTTGATATTGCGCTGAAAGCGTTGTCGGCTGCGATCAACGATCCAACAACGGCCGTGTTGGCCATCGATCAGTTGCAGCGGCTATTGCGTGTAGTCGGAAAACGGTCTTTGTACTCCGAAGAGATGACGGATAAGTCCGGACTTGTGCGCGTCATCTATCGAACGCCGAACTGGGAAGATTTCGTGCATATCAGTTTCCGCGAGATACGTCAGTACGGCGCGGGCAGCATTCAGATCGCGCGGCGTCAGCGCGCGGCGATAGAGAATCTCCTTCAGTGCTTGCCGGAGCATCGTCACGACGCCTTGCGTGTCGAGCTGACCCTGCTGGACCGTGCGATCGGCTCGAAGCATCCATTTCCGGAGGACCTGGCGCTGGCCCGTATCCCCGACTCGCAAGGGCTTGGAGGCTCGGAAAGCTCGACGGCAAGGCAACCGGTCCTTTGAGAGGCAAACCATGCGAAAACTCATCATGGGCATCGTTGAATTCCGGGAGAAATTGCTGCCGCAATACGCGCAGCAGTTCAGCAAACTCGCGCTCGCGCAGACACCTGATGCGCTCTTCATAACGTGCTCGGACAGCCGGGTCGTGCCGGATCTGCTTGCATCGACCCATCCCGGCGATCTCTTTACGATGCGCAACGTGGGCAATCTGATACCACCGGCGACTGCGGAGGGCGTCTCTACCGGAGATCTTTCCGAGGCAAGCGCGATCGAGTATGCCGTGCTGGTGTTGAAAGTCGCGAATATTGTCGTGTGTGGACATTCGGAGTGCGGCGCGATGAAGGTCGTATTCTCCAGGCACGCCAAGCTGAAATCACCAAACCTCGATAAATGGCTATGCCACGCCAACAACGCAGCGTTTCGCCTCGAACAGGAAGGTCCGCTCGACGACAGCTTGAAAGCGCACGATCAATTGTCGCAACTCAACGTACTCGTGCAACTCGAGCACCTGATGACCTACCCGATCGTCCGCCAGCAGGTCACTGCCGGGGCACTCGTATTGAGCGGCTGGTGGTTCGACATCGCGACGGGCGCCATGTATGCCTATGAGCGCACGAGCCGCTCATTCGCAGTCATCGATCGCACAATGGCTGATCGGATGATTGCGCGCCTTGCCGCACGGGCAAGGTGACGGGTTGCGAAGCCCGCGACGGGACCGGCATGTCGCTAGCGACCAATGCAATCCCTGCTTCGCGATGCAGACGGCAAGTTCTGTTTCAATGTTCGCTTCCGCACACTTTCTGGCAGAAGAACATGTCACCGCGAATATTGCTATCTACAGTTCATGCGTCGGATCTTAAGAGGCGCGCGTACGCAATCTGCATGCATGAAAACGGGCGATGTTTCGCAGTCGGCATGGAGATGAGATAGGGGAGTGATTGAGGTCGAAATGCGATCACCGAACTTTGTGGCAAGCGCAGTTCTGGTTGCCAGAACGTGGCATGCAGCGCCTGTTGGCAACGGCATTGAACTCACACTGACGAGGCCTACATGACCGATTTGAACACGCTGTGGACATACATCAAAAAGCACGCGCCACCCGGCGGCATCGAGGGCTCTGACGGCAGTCCCGGAAAATTTCGTGACTTGCAGCAGTACCACGAGAAAAAGGTCTCCCGATGGGAAAACGCGGGGGGCGCATCAGTCAGGAAGGCGGGTGAGTTGATTACCGATCCTCTGGCGGTTTGCGGTCTACGGCGCGAAAGCACGCTGCTTTCTACACCGGACAATCCTAAGAGAATCGCCGTCGCGGCCATGCTGCTGGCGATGTCGATCGTCCTGAATCTCGATGAGGATACGCTCAGAAAGGCTAAACCCATTCTGGAAAGGCGCGATATTCTCGACCTCGAGATGCGGTTGAAAATTCTTCTGTCGACGGGCGATGTCTTCCAGTCGAAGCGATTTCCAAGTCTGCAGTTGAAGAACTTCAACAGTGTGTCGATCGGCTTCGAAAGTGTTCAAACGACTTTCCTCCTCGGCGCGGAAAATGCCTTCAAGAGCGCCACCGATCTGCTGACGTTGATGCATCAGCGGCTTTTGCACGCTTCGTCCGGCATACCGGAACAGTACAAGGAAACATTCACCAGCTATTTCGGTAATCCAGACGACAAAGTGGATGTCGCGGCGCTTGGATTCCAAGGCGGCTCAGAACTGGGCTTGTCCGGTAGTCAAACCAGAAGCGCGTTGGTGCGCGCGGTGCTGCAATGCGTCTGGAAGGGCATCCGGATGAGGCCAGTGCGCCTCTATTACGGTGGCGGCAGCGTCATCCCCAATGTCCGGGCCTATGCCCCCGACCTCAAGACAGTTCGCCGTGACGGGAAAATAAACATACACCTGGCGATCGACTTCTTCGGTCTCGAACAACAGGTGATTCATGACGGAACGAGCATTAGCCGTGGCGCGGGCCTTATTCACGAGTTCACTCATGCACTGGCCGGGACGATAGACGTCGACCAGGCATTTATGCCAGGCCGATGCCGGGCGCTTGCAAAGGATAGGGATTTCGGACCGCGCGTGCTCGCCAATGCGCAGAGTTATGCATCGTTCGTTGAGGACGCGTTCGGCTGACGGTTGCGCAGTCGACCGCATTCAGCCGCCCGCTGTTTGGATGGCCGAGAAGGGGCCCTTATGCACTTTTGAGCGGCGCATCGAGCGGGTCTCCCGCCTTCAGGCGATCAAGCGAACGGCCAGCGCTTAGGTGCACCTTCCGTTCCATTGATCGCAAGCCCCTCACTGTTACAGCAAAGGCGTAAGCACCTGGTCAGATAGAACGAGGCTTCGGCGTCGTCAGCACAACGCTGCGATATCGCGAATTGGGTGCAGTGCCAGATTATTCGTCATCGCCCCCGTGATGATGATGGTGCTCCCAGCCCCTGTGCCAACCATGGTCATGGTGCCAGTGCCTGTCACGGTCGTCGTTGTATTCGTACCCATAGCCATATGTGTAGCTCTAGTTGGCAGATAAACGTGAAGTGTCAGCCTGGTAACCGTTTGTAAGGCGCTGTGCCCTCCGGTTCTCTGCGTGCTTACGAAGCACTCAGCGAATCGCCATAGACACGCACACGCTCACCAACCTGAACGGTAGGCTGCGTGTCGTAGTTGAAGTTTCGATAACTGCCATCCTGCATTCTGACTTGCACCTGGTAGGTGGCATCTTTGCGTACGGCATGTTCGATACCGTTACCGGCAAGGCCACCGCCAACTGCACCCGCTATCGTCGCCAGAACACGGCCGCGCCCTTGACCAACCTGGTTGCCCAGCAGCCCGCCTGCCACCGCACCGCCTACTGCGCCGAGCCCGGTGGTCGGCGTTACCGCTCGGGATGTCGGAAGCAGACCGGTCATTGCGGCGATGCCGGTGCCGCTGGCGAGAATCACAGCAACGGCAGCTCCGGCGACCAGAGGGTGAATGCGGCTGTGCGGGGACGAATCGGAAGGCAGGTTTGTGTTCATTGCTGGCTCCATGGTATGTGCCTGCAAGAACGCCAATGCTATCAAACCCGTGGACCCTGCTATTGTGCGATTTGTAAGCGGTTGTCGCTCGCCGGGACGCGTTGGCATCACCGGCTCCAACGGGCCACGATACGTCACGCGCCTGCAAGCGATCCGCCTGCGGTACGCGCCTCCGGTAGAGTCGTGAAAAGGAAAAGTGCTTCGGCTACTGTAGACCGCATTCGGCAGTAGCCGGCCAGGAGCCGTCATTCGCCTTCCCTGCGATCGGACAGTCAAACGGCAGCTACTGCTTGAGGTGCGGCCATTTCAACGCCGATCTTCGTGGTTTCGCCAAAGGGACGGTCGCGAGTATGATTTCGACGTGTCGTTTGTCGAACACCGGAAAAGTGGCTCCGGCAGCCGGAAATGCCGCTTCTGTCAAGCTAACACTCTTTGCGCGTATTGAGAAAAATGGCGAAGGCATCCCCAATAGATATCGAAAGCGAACTTGTTCAGGCCAAAGCTCGGAGAGGACACGGTTTTGTTGAGGGCTCGTATTACGAGACGATGAGCCGATTGGCGACGTTGGAACGTTCGCTCGCGAAACTCGGAACTGAGGCAGATGCGGAACTGTACCGTCACTTTCCGGTAGCAGCGATATCAGCCCTTGAGACTCACTTTAAGGTCACTGTGGCGACGATCATCGACAGCGGATCCCCTTATCTAGAGAGGGGGCTTGCGCTTGGCCGAGATAAACTCATGTCTGTTGCCGAGGTACTGCCGCTACTAAATAGACGGAACGTTAGCGCTGGAGATTTGGTCAGCCATGTCCTTCCTTTTAACTCCGTCGCCAGCTTGGAGAGAACGTTCTCAATGTTGTTCGATGAGGAACTGAAGTCACTGGCTAAACGAGTTGAGGATCCCTATTTATTGAGGGCGAAGTTGCGGACGGGAGGTCTGATCATAGAGGACGTCGCAACGCTATGGGCCGGTTTAGCCAAAACATTTGAGCGTCGCCATATTCTCGCGCACGAATCGGCCTCACAGTACACCGTTACGTTCGACGATGCAAAACTGGCACTTACTTCCATCGCACAATTCGCCAAATTGATCGATGCGATTCTCTGGATGACCATTTGGAAGGACAGACCTCTTACACAATACGAAATGAATATGTCTGCTGCGAAGCAAACGCGAGACACCCGCGCGATATTGGCTGCGCGCGTGAGGAAGGCATTGCGAATTTCAACCGAAGATGGGCAGCGTGCTAGGTTTCGATCGATGTATCGCGCGTGGCGCCACTACTTTGGGGCGTGGATCGAATGGCAAGACGAGCATTTCATTACTGGCAGCATCCGTCCGCTATTTGCCGCCACGAACAGAACTTTGGCGTACAAGTGCCAAATCAAGGAGCTGTCCAACTGGATGGCTAATATGAGGCTGGGCGATCCTCCCGAACCGGATATCGACTTGTGACGCAAGCCTGTGGCTATCCAAGGCGGACACTCGTCGATGGCAATTCACTCTTCAATCTAAATCCATTTCGAATAGCAGTTCAACCAGACCTAGAGACTTATACGACCGTCACATCCGGCGGATTCAACCGGTGGATGCAATAGTTTGCTGGAATCGTTCGGCGGGCGTCTCGTAGTCCAGTGTCTTTCTTGGACGCTCGTTCAGTCGTCTTGCCACAGCGTTGAGTTTGGCCTGCGAATACAC
>NZ_VZQP01000104.1:0-13311 GCF_014397655.1 Paraburkholderia sp. UCT31 | reverse complement strand
GCAGCGCAGCGGTCGAGAAGATCGAAGCGGCAGCCGACGCAGGCCTCTCGCAGTTCGTGAGCCGCGAAGTGACGAAGCTCGATCGTCCGGAACTGACGAGCGCGAAGATCATCGTGTCGGGTGGCCGGGGTCTCGGCAATGGCGAGAACTACATGAAGGTGCTCGAACCGCTGGCCGACAAACTCGGCGCGGCACTGGGCGCATCGCGTGCGGCGGTCGACGCGGGCTTCGTGCCGAACGACTATCAGGTCGGCCAGACCGGCAAGATCGTCGCGCCGCAACTGTACGTCGCGGTCGGCATCTCTGGTGCGATCCAGCATCTGGCCGGCATGAAGGACTCGAAGGTCATCGTCGCGATCAACAAGGATGAAGAAGCGCCGATCTTCGGTGTCGCCGATTACGGCCTCGTTGGCGATCTGTTCACCATCGTGCCGGAACTCGAGCAGGCGCTCGGCTAACCGCATCCAGCGGTTCGCGTCCGGCACAACGCGCAGTACGCGTCAGAAGAGGGCAAATGCGCGCCCAGCAAGCGGAATAATCATGAATGAGCTTAACGGATACGATTTCGAAGACCTGCGACCGGGCATGAGTGCCCGGTTCGCCAAGACCATCACGGAGGCGGACATTCTGCTTTTCGCGGGCGCGTCGGGAGACATCAACGCGGTTCACATCAACGAGCAGTTTGCGCAAACCACACCCTTCAAGGGGCGCATCGCTCACGGCATGTTGACCGCCAGCATCATCTCCGCGGCGATCGCGGGGCGGCTGCCCGGCCCGGGCACGATCTACCTCGGCCAGAACCTGCGCTTCAAGGCGCCGGTTCGACCCGGCGACACCGTGCAGGCCGAAGTGACCGTCAAGGAACTGATTCACGACAAGCGCCGCGTGGTGCTGTCCACCGTTTGCACGGTCGGCGGCAAGGTGGTGATCGAAGGCGACGCCGTGGTCATGCCGACAACCTGCCGCGACCGTGTCGTCGAGGACGCGGCTTGCGCCGTCAGCAAAGCATGATAGCGAGCCCCGCCATGAGAATGCCATTCAGCATGCCACACGAGTTTTCCACGGGCTGGGTCAATGCCGGCTTCGATTTCTGGCGTTTTTTGCCGGTCAAGGATGAATACGCTACGACGGTGCCCGACACCGACGGCTCGGACTTCGATTTCAACGGGCCGTTTGCGCGAGGCTCCGTGACCCATACGAGCGCCCACTACCTGCAACAGCAGGCGCAACTGTGGAGCGACGCCGTCGCCGGATTGGTCGGCGGGCGCACGGAGTTGAAGGCGGTCGCCGAGCCCGAGCAGGGAGACCGGCGCTTTCACGCCGACGACTGGTCCAGCAACGGCTGGTACAGCCTTCTTAAACAGAGCTATCTGATCAATGCCCGGGCACTCGCGGAGTTCGTCGAGGCGAGCGCGCTCGACGAAAAGGGCAAGCACAAGCTGCGCTTTTTCATGCGCCAGTTCATCGACTTCGCCAGCCCCGCGAATTTCGTCGCGACGAATCCCGAAGTCATCCGGGCGGCGGTGGAATCGGGCGGATCGAGCCTGCTCGCGGGCGTCACGCATCTGCTCGACGATCTGGGCAGCGGCTCGATTTCGATTACGGATCAAAGCGCGTTCGAAGTGGGCCGCAGCGTTGCCACGTCCAGTGGCGCGGTGGTCTATGAGAACGATCTGTTTCAGCTGATCCAGTACGAGCCGCTGACACCGAAGGTCGCCGCGCGGCCGCTCGTGATCGTTCCTCCGTGCATCAACAAGTTCTACATCCTGGATCTGCAGCCGGAGAATTCCTTCGTGCGCTTCGCCTGCGAGCAGGGCCTGACGGTGTTCGTCGTGTCGTGGCGCAACCCGCAGCAGGACACGGCGCAGACCACTTGGGACGCCTACCTCGAGGACGGCGTGATGCAGGCGATCAGCGTCGCGCGTGCGATTAGCCGGGCCGACCAGGTCAATGCATTGGGCTGGTGCGTGGGCGGCACGATGCTGTCGTCGGCGCTGGCGGTCATGCGTGCGAACGGCGACGACTCCGTGGCCAGCCTGACGCTGCTGACGGCGTTGCTCGACTTCACCGACCCGGGCGATCTCGGCGTGTTCATCGACGAGCAGGGCGTGGCGATGCGCGAGCATGCGATCGGTGGCGGTGGGCTCTATCCCGGACGCGAACTCGGCTTCGTATTCCAGTCGCTGCGTGCCAACGATCTGATCTGGCCGTATGTCGTGAACAATTACCTGAAAGGCAAAACCCCGGCCGCGTTCGATCTGCTGTACTGGAACGCGGACACGACCAATCTGCCCGGCCCGATGTACAGCTTCTATCTGCGCAACATGTACCTCGAAAACAGTCTGTGCGTGCCGAACAAACTGAAGTTCTGCGACACGCCGGTGGACCTCGGCAACATCGATATCCCAAGCTATCTGATGGCGGCCGAGGAAGATCACATCGTGCCGTGGCGGTCCGCCTATCAGTCGACGCAACTACTGGGCGGTCAAACCGAGTTCGTGCTGGGGGCAAGCGGCCATATCGCGGGTGTGATCAATCCGGCGACTAAGAACAAGCGCAGCTACCGAATCAACGATGCCTGCGACGAGAACGCCGACGAGTGGCTCGCAACGTCGGTTCAGCAGCGCGGCAGCTGGTGGAATCACTGGATCGACTGGGTCAAGCAGCATTCCGGCGAGCAGGTCGAGGCGCGCACGAAGCTCGGCAACAGGAAGTACAAGGCAATCGAGAGCGCACCGGGCCGCTATGTGAAGCTTCGCGCCGAGTGACCGGATGGCGATAGCGGGTGCGGCAACGACGGGGGGTGATGCTCAGTGCATCACCCTCCGTTTTTTTGTCTTCACTGCCACCGGCCGTCACTTCGCATGGCTCGCGCGCCAGTCGCGCGGCGTCATGTGGAAGCGCGACACGAACCAGTTCGTGAACGATCCCTGTTGCGCGTAGCCGAGAAGCGCCGAGACGCGTCCGATCGGATAGGTGGGATTGCTCATGTAACGCACGGCGAGTTCGCCGCGGACTTCCTCGACCTGATCCGAAAAACTGGTGCCGGCCGAATTCAACTGCCGTTGCATGGTGCGTACGCTCAGACGCAAATAACGTGCAACCAGCTCGACGTTCGCCTGCTCGAGCGGCAGCAGCAGGTAGATCGCCTTGCGCACTTCCAGCGCGGCCGATTCCGCGGCGCTCACGTTCAGCGGAGAGGCGAGGCTTTCCGCATAGCGCACGAGTTCAGGATCGGCCAGTGGATTCGGGTAGTCGAGATCGGCGCTTGCGCAGACGAACCCGTTGAAGTCGCTGCCGAACACCAGCGGACAGCCGAAGAAGCGTCGATGAAACGTCAGGTCTGCGGGCGCCGGATGCGTGAAGTGGACCTCGCGCGGTTTCCAGAACTGGCCGAGCAGGGCACCGGAGTGCCGCGCGAGGACGCCGAGCGCCAGTTCGATCGCCTGCCTTGTCGGGGTACCCCGTTCGACGACGAGTTCCTCCCGAATGGTGACCGTATTGTCCGCGTCCTCGACGTACACCGCCAGCGCTTCGTTGAGCAGATGGCGGTATTCGGCCGCGGCCAGCAACACTTCGCGCAGCGTGCGTTTGTGCGCGAGCAGGACATTGATCACGCCGCTGCCGAAGGTCTGCCGCGTTTCCGCCATTTGCAGCGCGAGGGTCGGGCACGACGCCTTTTCGGCCGTCATTTCCAGCAGCCGGCAACAGGCGGTGGCCGATACGCGATCGTCCGGATTCGCGAGCGCGCCGGCGTCGATGCCGGCCTGTTTCGCGAGCTCGACCGGATTGAGTCCAAGCCGTCGCGTCACTTCGAAATAACCGCTCATGGCTACCGACGTCACCATCGTTTCCATCGTAGTTTCTCCGGACGATTCATACGCTGAGTATTTTTCTAGTCATTAAACACTTCCTTCGCGCAATTATTGGTGTTAACGCGCAGTGGCACGAATCGCTAAAAGGATGGCGTCCAATCATAAAAGTGTAGCGCGCGATTGCCGTATTGTGGGCACATGTCGTTCGATGTGTTCCAGCCAATTTTCACGCGACCTCGCGATAGCGGAACACCGTCACTTCAAAACTGGATGGAGGCAAACAAATGCAATTTCTCGACGATTCGTTGCACCCTGAGAATCAGGACAAGGTAGTCATCACCACCGCCCCTTACGGCCCGGAATGGATGCCGGAGGACTTCCCGGAAGACATCCCCGTGACGATGGACGAGCAGATCCAGAAGGCCGTCGATTGCTACAACGCCGGCGCCACGGTACTGCACCTGCACGTGCGTGAACTGGACGGCAAGGGCTCGAAGCGCCTGTCGAAGTTCAACGAACTGATCGCGGGTGTGCGCGCGGCAGTGCCCGACATGATCATTCAGGTCGGTGGCTCGATCTCGTTTGCACCGGAAGATGACGGACAAGCCGCGAAGTGGCTGTCCGACGACACGCGTCATATGCTGGCCGATCTCGATCCGAAGCCCGATCAGGTGACGGTCGCGATCAACACCACGCAAATGAACATCATGGAGCTGCTCTATCCGGAGTATCTGGCAGGCACCTCGCTTTCCAACCCCGGGTTCATGGCCGCCTATAGTGAAATGACGGTACCGGCTGGCCCCGCATGGGTCGAGGAACACCTGCGCCGCCTGCAGGCTTCGGGCATCCAGCCGCACTTCCAGCTCACCGGCATTCACGCGCTCGAAACGCTCGAGCGCCTCGTGCGCAAGGGCGTCTACAAGGGCCCGCTGAATCTGACGTGGATCGGTATCGGTGGCGGCTTCGACGGCCCCAATCCATTCAACTTCTTCAACTTCGTGCATCGCGCGCCGGATGGCTGCACGCTCACCGCCGAGTCGCTGCTGAAGAACGTGCTGCCGTTCAACATGATGGCGATGTCGATGGGACTGCATCCGCGCTGCGGCATCGAGGACACGATCATCGATCAGCACGGCAAGCGCTTCACGTCGGTGCAGCAGATCGAGCAGTGCGTGCGCGTCGCGCGCGAACTGGGGCGCGAAATTGCCACTGGCAAAGAAGCGCGCGAGATCTATCGTATTGGTGTGCAGTACGAGACGGTCGAAGAGACGCTGGTCGCCAACGGCATGGCGCCGAACCGCCAGGCCGGTGTCAGGAACCTGCCGCTTCGCGCGGCGTGATCACCAGGAGCCCGGGCCGGCGCATTGGCCGAGGCCGGGCTTCATGGCTAACGCTTCCGGTGCATAGCGGGGAGCAGATAGCTGAATCCATAACAGGTCGTCGGCCCACGCGGGCAAGGCGGCCGCCAGGGAGTCAGCGTGGAAGGAGACAAAATATGCTCGTTCAGCATGCAGCGCCCGCGACGGGCGAAGTTTCGGCAGCTCAAACAGACGTGCGCGCTTATGCGTGGGTAGTGTTTGCGTTGACGGTCGGATTGCTGCTTTCCGACTATATGTCGCGGCAAGTGTTGAATGCCGTGTTTCCGCCGCTCAAGGCGGCATGGCATCTGTCCGATGCGCAGCTGGGTTCGCTCAGCAGCGTGGTCGCGCTGATGGTCGGTGTGCTCACGTTCCCGCTGTCGGTTCTGGCCGACCGCTGGGGCCGTGTGAAGAGCATCGTGCTGATGGCGGCGATGTGGAGTCTCGCGACGGTGGGCTGCGCGATCTCGGCGAACTATGGGCAGTTGCTGCTGGCACGTGCCTTTGTCGGAATCGGCGAAGCGGCCTATGGCAGTGTCGGTATCGCAGTTGTTCTGAGCATCTTTCCGGTCCGGCTGCGCTCCACGCTGACCGGCACCTTCATGGCGGGCGGCGCGTTCGGCTCGGTGCTGGGCATGGCGCTCGGCGGCGCGGTGGCGGCTCACCTCGGCTGGCGTTCGGCATTCGGCGCCATGGCGGCGATGGGGGTCGTGCTGGTCGTGATCTACCGCCTCGTCGTCACCGAAAAGCGTCTTGTGCCGCTGCAGCCTGCGAGCGTGACGAGGCAGGCGCAATCGCGCGGCATGTGCATGAGCCTGCGCGCGCTGATGAAGGGGTTGTTTTCGACGAAGTCCGTGGTGTGCGCCTATGTGGGCAGCGGCCTCCATCTGCTGGTTCCCGCCGCTGTGTGGGCATGGATGCCGAGCTTCCTGAATCGCTATTACGGCATGGCCACCGGCAAGGCTGCGATGTGCGCGGCGGTGTTCGTGCTGGTGACCGGGGTGGGCATGGTGGTGTGCGGAAACCTCGCCGACCGGCTCAGCAAGAACATGCGGGAACGCAAGTGGAGCGCCGCGATCGCCTTCTGCCTCGCCTGTTTCGTTCTGCTCGCGATCGGCTTGCGGATGCCCGCGGGGCCGTGGCAACTGGTCGTGATCGGCGCCGGCATGTTCTTCTGCGCCGGTGCGAGCGGCCCGTCGGGTGCGATGGTGGCGAACCTCACGCCGCCGACGATTCACGCCTCGGCGTTTGCGACCCTGACGCTCGCGAACAACCTGCTGGGCCTCGCGCCGGCGGCTGTTCTCACGGGAATCATCGCCGATCGGATCGGACTGCTGGGCGCGTTGCAACTGGTGCCGTTCGCACCGCTCGTCGCGGCCGCCGCATTCATGATCGGCAAACGGAACTACTCGGGCGATCTGGATCGGCTGAACACGCTGCGCGAGCAGGCGGCACGCTGACATCGCATGGTGCCGCGCGGACGGCGCGGAGCACCGAACCTGTAACTGCGCCGCTGGCGCAACGAATTCTGCAAAGTGCAGATCAAGTAAAGAATTGGAGAGTCAACATGGCAAAGGCAGTTCGCTTTCATGAAACCGGTGGTCCCGACGTGCTGCGCTACGAGGACGTCGAAGTGGGCAACCCCGGTCCCGGTCAGGTTCGCCTGCGCCATCAGGCAGTGGGCCTCAATTTCGCCGACACCTACTTTCGCAGCGGCCTGTATCCGGTCCCGCTGCCCGCGGGGATGGGCGTGGAGGCCGCGGGCGTGGTCGAGGCCGTTGGCCCGGACGTCACGAACGTCGCGGTGGGCGATCGTGTGACCTACACGGGCTTTCTCAACACGCTCGGCGCGTACAGCACCGAACGCCTGATTCCGGCCGCGCCGCTGATCCGGCTGCCCGATGCGATCGACTGCGAAACGGCTGCCGGCATGACCATGCGCGGGTTGACCTCCGCGTATCTGATGCGCCGCATTCACGACTTCAAGGCGGGCGACACGATCCTTCTGCATGCCGCCGCCGGCGGTGTCGGCCTGATCGTTTCGCAATGGGCGAAGCTGCTGGGTCTGACCGTGATCGGCACGGTTTCGAACGAGGCCAAGGGCGAGGTGGCCCGCGCGCACGGCTGCGACCACGTCATCAACTACAGCCACGAAGACGTCGCCAGGCGCGTGCGCGAACTGACCGATGGCGTCGGCGTGAACGTCGTGTTCGACAGCGTCGGCAAAGACACCTTCGAGGCCTCGCTCGATTCGCTGAAGCGCCGCGGTCTGCTGGTTTGCGTCGGCACGGCCTCCGGCCCGATCCCGCCGTTCAATCCGCAACTGCTGGCTATGAAAGGCTCGCTCTATCTGACCCGCCCGGCGCTGGCTGACTACATCGCCGACCCGGCCGAGAAGGACGAGCTTGCCGGCGAAATCTTCGGGCTCATCGCCTCGGGACGCATCAAGATCGAGCTGAATCAGCGCTATGCGCTCGAAGATGCGGCGCAAGCCCATCGTGATCTGGAGTCGCGCAAGACGACGGGTTCGTCGATCTTCGTCATCTAAGGAGCTGGCCATGCGAGTCGAACAACTGACGTACTCGATCGGCGCCGAACTGATAGGGGTGAATCTCGCCCACGCCATCCATGACGATGGCCTGTTTGCCCAAATCCGCTCGGCGCTGCTGAAGCACCGGGTGCTGTTCCTGCGCGACCAGGACATCACGCGTGCCGAACACGTGGCGTTCGCGCGCCGCTTCGGCGAACTGGAAGACCATCCGGTCGCGGGCAGCGATCCGGAAAATCCGGGCCTCGTGCGGATCTACAAGACCCCGGATCAGCCCAACGACCGCTACGAAAACGCGTGGCATGCCGACGCCACCTGGCGCGAAGCGCCGCAGTTCGGTGCCGTGCTGCGCTGCGTCGAGTGTCCGCCCGTCGGCGGCGACACGATGTGGGCGAACATGGTCCTCGCCTACGAGAATCTGCCGGCGTACGTGAAGGCTCAGGTCGCGGACCTGCGCGCGCGCCACAGCATCGAGGCGAGCTTCGGTGCCGCGATGCCGATCGAAAAGCGTCTCGCGCTGAAGGCGCAATTTCCGGACGCGGAGCATCCGGTCGTGCGCACGCATCCGGAAACGGAGGAGAAGGTGCTGTTCGTGAGCGCTTTCACGAGCCATTTCACGAACTTTCATACGCCGGAGCGAGTGCGCTTCGGGCAGGACGCGAATCCGGGCGCGGGCGATCTGCTGCGCTATCTGATCAGCCAGGCGTACATCCCCGAGTACCAGGTGCGCTGGCGCTGGCAGAAGAACAGCATCGCGATCTGGGACAACCGCAGCACGCAGCACTATGCGGTGATGGACTACCCGCCGTGCCACCGCAAGATGGAACGCGCCGGCATCGTCGGCGACAAGCCGTACTGAACTAGCAGGTAGCTTCCCATGAATTACGAATTGAAACCGACCATTCTGATGGTTCCGGGTCTGCGCGACCACGTCGCGGAGCATTGGCAAACCCTGCTGCAGCAACGGCTGCCGAAAGCGCTGTCGGTGCCGCCGCTCGAGCACGACAAGCTCAGTTGCGCGGCACGCGTCGCGGCGCTCGATGCCACGCTCGCGCGGATCGACGGCCCGGTCATTCTGGTCGCGCATAGCGCTGGCGTGATGATCACCGTGCATTGGGCGGCGCAGCACAAGCGCGAGATTCACGCTGCGCTGCTCGCGGCGCCCGCGGACCTCGAGACGCCGATGCCGGCGGGCTATCCGGAGCTGGATACGCTCGAGCAGAACGGCTGGCTGCCGATTCCGCGCAAGCCGCTGCCGTTTCCGAGCATCGTCGGCGCGAGCCGCAACGATCCGCTCGCGCGGTTCGAGAAGGTGCAGGAGATGGCGCAGGACTGGGGCAGCCGCCTCGTCGATCTCGGCGAAGTGGGGCACCTCAACCCTGCTTCGGGCTTTGGCGAATGGCCGATGGCGGAGACGTTGATTCGCCGCCTGGTACTGATGTGACGCGGCCCGCGTTGGATCAGAAGGAGTCTGGGATGTCGCGTCGGATCGTGGTGGGTATTGCCGGCGAGCTCGCGCCGGGCCAGCGCAAGCTGGCCTTCATCGACGGCCGCAGCATCGTGCTGTTCAACGTCGAAGGCACGCTTCACGCCATCGACAACACATGTCCGCACAACGGGGCCGCGCTGTCGAGCGGCCAGCTGGAAGGCTGCATGTTGCGCTGTCCGGCGCACGGTCTGCGCTTCGACGTGCGCACGGGCTGCATGGCGGGAACAGGCGGATTGAGCGTGACGACCTTCCCGGTCGAAATAGTGGATTCAAAGGTGGTGGTGAGTCTCGACGAGGCGAACGCGACGCCCTCGCATGCGCGAGTCGGCAGCGCGGCAACGGAAGGCCGGTAGGCCAAGCCCGAGACGCCACAACCAATCAGGAGACGGAAAGATGCAAGGCTTGATGATGCAGCAGTCGCTGCTGGTTTCCGCGCTGCTCACGCACGCGGAGCGCCATCACGGCGAACAGGAAATCGTGTCGCGACGCGTGGAAGGAGACATCCATCGTTATTCGTATCGGCACCTCGCGCAGCGCGCGCGCCGTATGGCCAACGCGCTGTCGACGCTCGGCGTCGGCCAGGGCGAGCGCGTCGCGACGCTCGCGTGGAACGGCTATCGCCACATGGAGCTCTATTTCGCGGTGTCGGGCTCCGGGTCCGTGCTGCATACGCTGAACCCACGACTGCACGTCGACCAGCTCGCGTACATCATCGAGCATGCGGAAGATCGTGTCGTGTTCTTCGACCTGACCTTTCTGCCGTTGATCGAGAGCGTCGCGCCCCGGGTGAAGAGCCCGAAAGTATTCGTGGCGATGACCGATCGCGCGCACATGCCGCAAGCGAACGACCTGACCGGCATGCTGATGTGCTACGAGGATCTGCTCGAGCTGCACGACGACGTTTTCGAGTGGCCGCTGCTCGATGAAAACAGCGCGTCGTCGCTGTGCTACACGTCGGGCACCACCGGCAATCCGAAGGGCGTGCTGTATAGCCATCGTTCGACCGTGCTGCACACCTACGCGGCGGCGCTGCCCGATTCGCTGAACTGTTCCGCGCGCGACGTGATCCTGCCGGTCGTGCCGATGTTTCATGTGAACGCGTGGGGGCTGCCCTATATCGCCTGCATGGTCGGCGCGAAGCTGGTGTTTCCGGGGCCGGCGCTCGACGGCAAGTCGCTCTATGCACTGATCGAAACGGAACACGTGACGCTGTCGGCCGGCGTGCCGACGGTGTGGCAGGGACTGCTCACGCATGTCGATGCGATGGGCGGGACCTTCTCGTCGATGCGACGCACGGTGATCGGCGGCGCGCCGTGTCCGACCGCGATGACCGAGGCGTTCCAGAAGCGCCACCGGGTGGAGGTACTGCACGCGTGGGGCATGACCGAATTGAGCCCGATCGGCACGGTCTGCAGCTTCAAGGCGCATCAGCAGTCGCTGCCGATGGAGGATCAGTACAAGGTTCAGGCGAAGCAGGGACGCGCGCTGTTCGGCATCGACATGCGGATCGTCGACTCCAACGGTAATGAATTGCCGTGGGGCGGCGAGAACGCTGGCGATCTGCAGGTGCGCGGTCACTGGGTCACGCAGCAGTACTTCGGCGCCGACGTCGAGTCGCCATTGTGCGACGGCTGGTTTCCGACCGGCGACATCGCGACGATCGACCGGCACGGCTTCATGCAGATCACCGATCGCAGCAAGGACGTGATCAAGTCGGGCGGCGAATGGATCAGTTCGGCGGCGATCGAAAACGTCGCTTATCTGCATCCGGAAGTCTCGACGGCAGTGTGTATCGCCGCACGGCATCCTAAGTGGGACGAACGGCCGCTGCTGCTGGTCGTGAAAAAGCCGGGCAGCGAGCTGGCCAGCGACGAACTGCTGTCCTTCTTCAACGGGCGGGTCGCGCGCTGGTGGACTCCCGATGCAGTGGTGTTCGTCGACACGGTGCCTATCGGCGCAACAGGCAAGGTCCTGAAGAACCAGTTACGCGATCAGTTCGGCAACTACTACCTGCCCTGACGCACGGCTTTCGCAGCAACGCAGTTCGATTCACGCAACAACGCGACCGGGTACGCCCGGCGCACACAAAACCACCAACCACTTGAAGCGACCGCAGCATCGGCTTTTGCGCCACCGCCGGTACGCGAAGGAGACACAATGAAGTTGAAGTCAAGCAGCGCTGTCGTGTTGGCCATTTTCGCCACCGCGGCTCATGCGCAGTCGTCAGTGACGCTTTATGGCGTAGTCGATACGGGGCTGCTGTATCAGAGCACATCGGCCGCTACCTTTCTGCCGCACGCGCCGAACACGGGCAAAATTTATCAGCTGAAGGACGGCGGTATCTATTCGAGCTTCTGGGGTATGAAGGGAAGCGAGGACATCGGCGGCGGCTACAAGATCAACTTCAAGCTGCAGGGCGCGTTCAACACCACCAACGGCAAGTTCGGTCTGTCCGACACGCCGGGCGTCACGGCGATCTTCAACCAGTTCGCGACGGTCGGCGCATCGGGGCCGTTCGGTACCTTCGACGCCGGGCGGCAGATCGTTCCGATGATCTACGCGATGGCGGAAACCGACGTCCGCGGCGCGCAGTATTTCGGCAGTGTTCTGACCGCGTGGCTGGGCATCAATCAGGCGGCCGGCTGGCCAGGCACGAGCACGAACGCGCCGATCGGCGCGCTGTACGACAGCAACGCGCTCGTCTACAACTCGCCGAAATTCCATGGCGCGTCGCTCGCGCTCGAGTACGCGCCGGGCGGCGTCGCCGGTCAGTTCCAGGGCGGTACGCGCGAGTCGGCCGTGCTCAAGTATTCGAACTACGGTCTGAATCTGTCCGCGTTGTATTACAACGGCCACGATACCAACCCGTACCCGATCACCTACCCGGCGGCGCCCGCTATCCCCGCGACCGGGCTTGCGAACAACCGTTTCTACTATTTCGGTGCGTTGTACACGATCGCCGGATTTTCGGTGTCGGCCTCGTACGGCGCCGGCAAGAACCCGGCCCATACCAACACCGCGGACTTCGAAATGATCTCGGGGGGCCTCGGCTACCAGTTCAATCCGCGTTTCAAGATCACGTCCGGGTACTACTACCTGAAAGACAAGAACAACTCGGCGAACCATTCGGGCGAGTTCGCCGTGGGCGCGGAATACAACCTGTCCCAGCGCACCAAGGCTTACGCGCAGGTGGGTTATGTCAACAACAGGGGGACCATGAATCAGACCATCGTCTATGGCGCCCCGGTTGCGCCTGGCGTGTCCACCACGGCGGCCATGGTCGGCATCCGCCATAACTTCTGATTACGTCGCCTATAACAACTGGAGTATTCGATGAAAAGCATTCAGGCACGCGCGTTGGCGATTGCCATATTGATTCTGGCCGCGTCGAGCAGCGCATGGTCGCAGTCGGGCCAGACGGCTAGTGCAGCTTCGGGCGCACCCGCGATGTCAGCTAGCGCAGCCGCTCCCGTCAGCTCGAGGAAAGCCAATCGCGCGCTGCGTCGGCAGGTGTATGCCGCGATCGGCAAGCATAAGGAGATCAGCGCCGGCAATATAAGCGTCATCGCAAAGGGCGGCGCGGTGACGCTGAGCGGCACGGTCACCGACGTTTCCCAGATCAATCAGGTCGCGGAGATCGCGAAGGGTGTTCCGGGGGTGACTTCGGTGACCAACAAGCTCACGGTGGAAAAGCCGTTCGGCGGGATGTAAAAAGAGCTCACGCATCGGGGGATTAAGCGCGAGGAGCCCAATATAACAATCCACTAGCTGTCGAACAGCGCCGTGTAACGGCGCTGCATCTCTTCAGGCGTGAGCGCTTCGATCTGCGTGCCGAGCATCCATTCGTGGCCGAATGGATCGCGCACGGTCGCCGAGCGCTCGCCATAAAAATGATCGGTTAGACAGCATGACTCCCGTGAGGCAAAGGCTGGCCCGCCGTGAGGAATCAAACGCGGGTTAGCATTGCTGCCAGAGCCGCACGGTGTGGACAGGGCCACACCCGGCGATTTCCGACACGGAGGCCAGCATGGAACACGATAGCACGCTCTACGTGGGTCTTGACGTTCACAAGGACTCGATCACGGTTGCCTATGCGCTCGG
>NZ_VZQP01000103.1:0-13418 GCF_014397655.1 Paraburkholderia sp. UCT31 | reverse complement strand
AAATTCCGAGCGTCTCGGACCATCCCGCGGTTTCCTCCCTCGAGGCTTATCCGACGCCTGCCCACACGCGCCGCGGCACACTCACAGCCATGTGAATGAGGGCAGACGTCGAATAACCCTTAACGAAAGTACGCGTTCGTTGAACTCGGTAGCGGCTGTTCGCCGCCGCTCCTCGATGAACGACCGGTGAGCAGCGGTAAGCAGGCACGTCCGCGTCGACACACGAACGACAGCTGTGGCCGAACTGCTGTCTCTGAGGCGCCGTCATGAACGATCGGACCATCTTGTTATCTGCGCTTGAACTCCCAACTGCGCGACCGGCGGCAATGCGGTCTAGAAGACCCATTCAGCGATAACGATAACTTGTTCAACCGAAGGCAGCCAGCCACCCCAGTGTGTCTACGGTGAGTTCGGGATGCGGCGCGACATACGCCGAGCCATGATCGGCAGTCTGAGCGACGCGCGGACCCGCAACGGGAGTCGCTCTCGTGGAAACCGCAGAGATTCATCCTGTCGACAGATATTGGCGCTTCGAGTCCGGGCACGACAGCCTTCAGGGCTTGCATTGAGCCATCCGGTGGGGACGGCGGATCGACACGCAGCCATGGCCCCGGCGTATTGCGGGCGCACTGCTGGCAAACGTCAACGCTCATATGGGCGCTGTCGCCGAAAATCGAGCCAAAGCCGCCACGCCAGTCGAGCGACACGTTTTGTACCACTCCCACTGGTCGTCATCGGCGTCATGCGCCCGCCGCAGCGGTCGCATGTGCAGGCCGCGACCTACCGCACGGTCCTGCCCCGGTATTTGCGCATGACCTACCCCTTTCCCCAGTCCGAGTTTTCCCAGTCCGGCGGCACGAGACCAAGCTGCTTCGCAGTGTCGACCGGCAGGCGCAACAGCACCGTGCCCGGGCCGCGCTCCATGTTCCCGAGCATCGTGACTTCAGCGGCTACACCGTCGAGCTCCAGATACACGACGTCGTCCGGCTCAAGAATCTCGGTGTAGAGATCCCAGCCGGGCTGATCACCCTCTTTCGCCTGATACCTGATGTGGTTCCTGGTACTCGTGAATCCCTGTCCCTTTTGCGAGCGTTTAGCCGATGCCCTAATTGTCGGCGGCCAATCGCTGCAGATACTGGATGCGGTCCGCGGCGCCGCCTCTCATTTCACTGTTCATCATGCGATCCCGGTTGGCCAGAAATGTTCGCGAGGTGCTCCGGCCTTATCCCTTCTTCCCGATGGAGCAGCCGATCTGAATGCGGCCATGACAGACTCGAGTCGATAACCGCAACAGGCTCCGGGGAGCGCCATTGTCGCAATCTCCGATGCCCGGCGTATAGGGTGTATGGCGAGAAGCAGGTTGGCCGAGCGGCCGCGCTGCTTGACGCTTATAAAATTTACAGCGCATTCCAGAACGCCATCATCGCTCATCACCGACCGTGCACCGCACTCGGGTTCCGGAGAGCCTTTCACTATGGGACAATCGATCCCGTTGCTGCAATGGCGGTACAGGAATGGGAGCGAGAGAACGGTGCGTGAGAACTGTCAGGCATCCTGCGGGCAAAATACCCGCTCATCTTCGACGTCAACCCGACAGTCGCTGATGATCTGGATGCCATCCCAACGGTTTTCTCCCTGTGGGGTTTCGAGTGCGGCGACGACTGGTTCGATCTGATCGACATGTTGTGCGCGAAGCTGCAACTTGCTACAAGGCACGGCGCACCGCTCCGGCATCAGCGCTGGCCGTTGAGAAAGTCGAACCGGTCGTGCGCAAAGGCACAGCCGTGGTCAGGAATGCCCGAACCGGCCAGCGTCTCGTCGAAGTACGTTCTGGCCGGTTCAGGAATCTCATCGAGACGTACGTAACGGTAGCCTGCGGCATTCACGTGAACCGTCACCTGCGGTGGCGCGGGTCGCGGCGGTAATGCTTCGCGGCCCTGGTTCAGTGCGGCCGCAACACAGCGCGCAACGAGATCCCATACGCTGCCCGCCCATCTCGGATAGCCGCGCACCGTGGCCCGCGCGCCGACCTGCCGGAGCGCCGCATCGTCCAGGGCCACCCTGTAGTCCGCGAGTGCGCCGCCACTCACGCGCGCGATGTCCGCCGTCGCGATGATCCGCTTTCCCTCTTCCCGTCCACCGGGCAGCAATTCAATGGTGATTCGAAGCATTCGCCTTTCCTTGTGATCTTGTCATCCGGTGCCGCAGTTGCGCGGACGCGCATCGGGTCGAGGACCCGGACATGCGCCGCGATCGCCTGCCCCCCAGCAAATCAGGTCGTCCCGGTGGCTCCGCCCGGACAGCAGAACGCCCCCTCAGAACTTCCAGTAGCCGTCGAGTGGAAGCCCCTGCTGCGCCACGCAAGCGTTGTCGCTTTCGATGGCTTGCGCGTTCTCCTTCCGCCATAACCCGCCCTGCCGGCCGGGCGCGAGGCTGGCTACGTCCCCTTGCGCCACTTGCGACCTGTCGAGGCGATGTTCCTTCGCAACACAGACGACGTCCGCGCGGGCGGCGGCGATCGCGGCGGTGGCATCAACCTGCGTCTCGCACACACCGAGATAGAAGTAGAGCGTCGCGGATGCACCTGGCGCGACCTCCACGCGCTTGCTGAACGCGAGCGATACATCGGGCGCACTGATGTCGGCGTTGTTCTTCAGCGTGCCGTCGGCGTCGAAGCTGTACCAGGCGGACACGGTGGCGCTTTGCGTCGACGCGTCGGCGTTGTTGCCAGCCTGATAGCCGTCGGCCGACTGCAGCGCGCTTAGTAGCACGAACAACTGACCGGACGCCGTCATGTCCGCGATGAACGCGTTTTGTCCAGCGTCGTACCACGCGTGCACCAGTTTGCTCGCATCAAGATTGTTGAGATGGACCTGATCGAGCACGTTGAACGTGACACGCTCGGCGGTCGGATTGGTCAGCGTGTAGCGAACGATGAAGAACGGCTGATCGGGGGGCGCCACAAAGCTGCGGATCAGGTCGAGGCGCGATGGCAACGACGCGCCCTGATAGTTTAGGTAGCGCGCCGTCAGTACGCCTGCGTCATCTGCGCCGCTTTCAAACCACGCTTCGGAGTCGAACTTCTCGGCGTGGCTGTAGGAGATTCCGTTGGTTTCGTCGCGGAAGAACCCTGTGTAGTCGACGATCTGGTTCACCGTCCGGCGCGCTAGAGAGCCGCGCAGGTAATGGAGTTCGCTCAGGCATGGGCCTGTCCATGAAGTGTCGATCTGGCTGAGCTTTGCGGCCTTCCAGACGCCAACGAGATCTCGCCAGTTAGACAGATACAACGCGTGCGTGGGGGTGGCCGAAGGCGAAGTCGGGCTCATAGGCATTCCCTGACGGGTGGCGAATCGGACGCCCGGATCGACGCCGTGAGGCGCAGTCGCGCATTGCGCGCCGACAGCGGTAGCGAGTGACCGCTCGGTCTAGCCAACGCCAGCAATCCGGACGAACTCCGGAAGGATGCCGCCATTCGGGGTCTGCGGGATCACGTCCTGGCGAGCTTGCGCGGCGCCGACACGCGCGCCCGCAGCTTATGGTTAATCATATTAGTACAGCGTCGATCGAATTCAGTGGAACGGCTAGCATGGAGACGCCTTTTCCGATCCGAAGTCCGCCACAATACCGGCGAGAAAGCTCCGTTGATGCATCTCGGTTAGGGTTTCCAAAGCATCGAACTCTTCCCACGAAGTTTGCACAGCGATATGGCCAAGGTTTGGAAATCGAAAGAACGTTGCCTGCAAGATCTTTTTTGCAAAGCTACGTAGGCATCCTATTTTTAATAACGGATACGCCAGACGCCCGCCATAGAAGATCTGCACACGAAACTAGTTCTGACCGTCGACGTAAAGAAACCATTTTCCGGCGAATGCGATCACGCGGTTCCTCACCGTCGCGGAAGTTCGCTGGGTGGATCGAGTCCAATGAAGTGCACAAGCCGCTTTCGTCGCCGGGCGCGCTGTTTGTCCTGCTCCTGCGTCCGCCTCGAGTCGAAGCCAGCAGAGCGCAAACCTGGCCGCTTTGTCGCGCTACTCGATATCGTGACGAAGGCGCTTATTCCGATCCTGCTGGTGTGGTCACTTCTCTTCATCGGGCTCAATATGAAGTCCCGCACGCTGGTCGAGCCTGTTTCCGTGCCGACGGCGTTGAGCGGTACAGGCGTGACGGACCTGGCGTTGCAGCAGGCACTCATCACCCGACTCGACCAACTGATCAGCGACGCGAAACAGACCATGCCGGGCGACATCAAAGACGAGTTTCAGGCGGATGTGCCGCTACCCGTGGTGGATATGCCGGGTACTGGCATCTCCCTGCAGAGCTTCGTCCAATACACGAAACAGTTGCTTGGCATCGACGACGTGGTGATCCGCAGCGTCCTGATTTCAGACACAAAGGGCTACACGGTTCACGTCTATGTCACGGGCCCTTCCCTCGCCCTGGATCAAGAAACCAGCCCTCCTGAGAAGACACCGATGGAAGCACTTTCCGGGGCAGCAAGGCTTGTCATGCAGAATTACGATAAATTCGCCTACGCTTCAGCGCTAGCAACCAACGACAGAACCGCCTGCTACGAGCACGGAAACTGCGATTACACGGAATCGATCAAGGCGTTGCATGAAGTCTTGAAGGATGACACTTACGTTCGCTACCACAAGTGGACTTGGCTCGCCCTTTCGAAAGTGGACGAGGATCGGCACGACTTCGCTGGCGAGGTCACAAAAGCGTTGCTGGCAATCCGTCAAGACCGGACGTTGTTCTGGGCTTACTACAACTGGGGGATAGGGCTTAGCGAGCAAGGATGCGATTCGCAGGCGCTCGCGGCATTCAACGCTGCGCTGCGCTATCGACCGACGTCCGACTTTGTCAACAACGCAGCGGGCAGACAGGCGCTCATCCTCGCGGTTGAAAATGATGGCGTCGACCCGAAGCTGCAGAGAAACTATCTCAACTTCGCGTCGAGCTACCTGACGACGGCTACCTATATCAATCCGGCTTACGCCGAAGCCTATGTGAACCTCGCGAAGGTTCTTCTAACGCTTGGCGATAAGCAGGAGGCTACCGATGCCTTCGACGCCGTTCTGCTTGCCGATTCTCCACAGGTGAGGCGTGCAGACTATTTTGAAAAGCGCGCAAACCTGAAGATCAGCAGCGGTCTCCAGATAACGGGGAGGCAATTGCAATCCGTCATTGCGACATTGGAGGACGCCCACGAAGCTGATTCTCTATGCGGCAACTCCAAACTGGCAGGTACGATCCTCGAAACGAAAGGGTGCCTCTCAGCCGAGGAACTGACGATAGAGCAAAAAGCGGGAAATCAGCTCAAGAATATCCGGCGGCCGCCGGAAAAAAGCCGCACCGGCGCATTGAACTGCGACAGGCAAAGTGTCGAAAAGAACGTTGGGGAACCGAGGCCCGAGCTTTTAGCGCCCGTCTATTGATGCTCGATCGCGCTTGCCATAAAGAACGGCCAGTAACCGGCCAGCGGGTGGGCTGCTACGCTGGCGCCGCTTGATCGCGTACAGCACTGTCGGCAGAGCGGATTACGTCGGTCCAAAGCGCGCGAACCGATCCGTCGCATATGCAAAAGCGGGCTTCAGGTTGACGCACAGCGGCTCAAAGCATGGCACACTGGCTCGTCGTAACTTACGTTTCGTGAGGCGGCCATGTTTGCTTCTAAAATCGTCACGCGTCAGATGAAAGTAGCAGAGAGCTTCGCTGGCACGCGGGCATCTCGGGCAACTCTGCGTCTTCGGCCCCGACAGGGTTCGCGCCTGACGGCCAGCAAGCTTTATGACGAAGACGAACAGAAAGCCTCGCGAGCCAGTTCTAAAACCGGCGGTGTCTCGCGCAATTTCGGCAGCATTCCCACCTCTGCACTTGAGAGTGCGACGGCACCACCCGCAGGCGTCTTGCTGCCAAAACTCGCGATCGGACGGGTCGACGATCCGCTGGAGCGTGCAGCCGAGCGGGTCGCCGATCAGGTGATGCAGAAGCCGGCCCCCGATGTTTCCGTCGCGTCGGCGAATTCGCGCGCTTCGAAAAAATGCGGAGTTTGCGATCAAGAGAACATGCGGACGCTTCAAACCAGGCCCGCCGCTGCTTCCACCGAACGATCCGCTGAAGCTCCAGCTGCGGTGCACGACGTGATTCGATCACCGGGACAGCCTTTGGACTCCGCTACGCGAGCCGATTTCGAGCCGCGCTTTGAACGCGATTTCGGTCAGGTGCGCATTCATCACGACGCGCGAGCCGCAGCATCGGCGCGCGCGGTGCATGCGCTTGCCTACACAGTCGGGCGCGATCTCGTGTTCGGCCAGGGACAGTGGAACCCGCGTGGCGATGCCGGACGGCGGCTTCTCGCTCACGAGCTCGCCCATGTCACTCAGCAGGGCATGTCCCGCCCCCTGCTTCAGCGAGCACCGATACCCGGCTGGAACTTCACGCCATCGGATCTTCAGAATCTGAAGGGCGCCGGCAAGGATCTCACCATTGCACAGGACAGTAGTTGGTTTCCCGCGAAGCTACAGGTGAATCTCCTGAACACGCTGCGATTCGTTCTGGGTCCGAATCTTTCGCCGTCTGGAACCGGGGGAATCAATGTTCTGGACTTCTTCCACGGCCACATCGTGGTGGATAAAAAGGCCCTGCTGGTGGATTGGGAAGGCAATGAGCGGCCTCCTGAGCAGGTGCTGAAGCACGCGAGCGATTTCGAGAGGCAAGAAAAAGCGGCCGCCGCGACAACCCTTGGCGGCAATTTCAAGGAAACCAAGTTCGGTCCGAGTCTGCATTTCGGTAAGTACCCTGTGACCCAGAAGAACCTGCCCGCCTTCACGGCGGCGATCGAGAAGCTCTTGCCAGCCTTTGGAAATGTCCTCGACGAAGCCGCGACCGTACCCGGCGCTGCGGTGATGTACCACACGTTCGAGTTGCTCACGCCTAGCGAGATCGCCGCCAAGGGGCAGAAACTTCGCTCTGAAGATCCTCGCCGACACTATGTCACGCCGCTTGACACGAACATACCAAGACAGTACACGCCGCCATCGGGTGCAAGCTACGAGCAGGAGTATGTCGTTATCGCGCCATTCTCCTTCCTGGTCGACACCGGCGGAGGCGTCCATGTGCGCCCCTTCGCCGCCAGCGCCGGATCGGGCTTCACGTCGCTCGAGCTCAGCACGCTCACGGGCACACCGTTTACCGGAGAACCTTTCCCGGTCCCCCTCGATCATTGAGATTGGGGCATTATGTCCAGCGCATGCGCGCAGCGCCGCCCGCTATCGCACACGGCTCGTTGACCGGCATCACGGACGTGCGTGATGTTTTGATGCTCCGCATGACGATCGAGACCGAAAGTGCGGCGATCCTGGCAAGCGCCGCGGTTCACAGCAAGAATACGGAAATCGAAGGTGCACGAAAACGCATGGTGGAAGCATTCGAAGAGCGCCGTCCGGACCTTGATGAGGATATTGCATTTCATATCGCGACTGCACGTGCGAGCCTGTGCCGGTGCCTAGTGGCCTCCGCCATGACCGCCGCTTTGGCCCCCGCCCTGCTCGAAGTGAGTGCTGCCACTGTGGAACCCATGGTGAAAGCCGTCGTCATGGTCAAAGTCGTGGAAGCGGTGGAAACCGCCGCCAAGGAATACGCATGGCTGGCCGCGAGACGGACACCCGGCATAGAACTCGCATGGATAACTCGGATACGCCGCGCACGTGTTGTAATAACCTGGCTCCGCAGCGCAATCTATCGCGCCAAGCAGCAGCATGGCAAACAGAACCTTTACCTTCATGACGCAAACCTGCCATACCCCGTTCTCTCAATACTCGTCACCATTATTCACAGCCAGTGGCATGGTGGTGGCGCCCTCATCGGATGGCATGTTGTGCGGGACAGGCGGCACGTTTTGTGTGTCCAGTGCCGCTGTCACGGTCCTGATCGCCTATCCACTGCCGCTGCCGCTGCATCGACAGAATGACTCAGTTTACACCGTTCGATCCAGTTGATAACCAGACTTGCTTTCTTGAAAGTGAAGTAGACGGCGACCAGAGAAAGCACGAATGCCGCGATCGATATCCAAGTTGAAATGTTCATATATGGTTGCGCGCAAAATGGAGCACATTCATAGGGACCGGTCAGCAGCAATGCAATATCTGCTTCATTCTCGTCACAACCCGCCAGCGGTGCAGCGATGGGTGCGAGCCAGGCTGGACAGATCGCATCATAGCTTTGCGTCTCGACTGTAAATCCATTGGCTCACGATTCACAAGGTGGAAAGCGGCTCCTGAATGTCGGCATTCAACGATGAATTCTTGAGTGAACGAGCATCTGAGATGCCGTAGCAGCAACGCTGGCCCCAGCCGAACCGTTCGCCAGCGGAACACCGATGATCACCACATTTATAGGATGGTCGGTTCCTCGTTCTTATGGAAAGCTTCGCATCAGGCCGAACATCAGACGCCAAAACCACTGGCCCTGTCCACGCTTGCTGGCCTCGCGTTTCAGATTCTGCTTAACTATCCGTCATGCAACGTCTGGTTTAACGATCCGCGCAAACGCCCAACATCGGCCCCAACTTACCGTTCAGCTTTCCCTTTAAATTTTTCCGCCTTTTGCTTTATTCGACAGGGGTTGTGACAAGTTAAGCAAAAAATGACTCGATGATCATCTTTCGCTTAACTGAAAATATCCGCGCAAAACTGCGGTGCCGTCCGTCCTGAGCACTCAACTCACGACCGAGCCGCATTGCTATCCCGCAGCGGCGTGCTGACTCGAAAGGCCTGCCAGTATCTTGCCCGGCAAAATGGGCAGGTCGCGCACACGCAAGCCAATGGCGTCGTAGACGGCTGCGGCCACTGCGGCATCCACGCCGGTCGCGCCGAGTTCTCCGATGCCGCGGGTACCGATCGCACTTGCATGCGGATCATACTCACTGACGAAGTGGATCTTGATATCGAGCGGAATGTCCGCATTCACCGGGACCGCCACGTTCGACAGATTCTTCGCGAGCCAGCCACCGGTATTGGGCTCCTGCACGCTTTCTTCCATCGTCGCCTTGCCCCAACCCCAGATGATCGCGCCCGTCATCTGGCTTCGCGCCGTTTTCGGATTGATAATCCGGCCCGCGGAATAGGCACCCACCGCCCGGCGCAAGCGCACGAGGCCAAGCTCGGGATCGACGCCTACTTCGACAAAGATCGCACCCCACGTCCGCATCGCGTATGGCGTACCGTCGCCGTCCGCGCTGAAGCTGGCGCCACCCGGAAGCGTGAACGCACCGTCCGCGACCATCTCCGGTAGATTAGCCCGCCGCAGGCTCGCGCGAACGTCTTTCCCGCCGAGCGCATCGAGCTTCGCGTTGATTTCCCGGCAAGCCAGTGCGATCGCGCTTCCCGTGCTGCCCGTGGCGCTCGATCCATAGACGGGACTCGCCGGGTGAAGGTTGGTATCGCCCCACACAATCGACACGTTCTCGATCGGCAAGCCCAGCTCTTCGGCCGCGATCTGGCAAAAGACCGTCTGCGTGCCGGTGCCGATATCGTGCGTGTTCGCCTCGATCAGCGCCGTGCCGTCGGACCTCAGGCGCACGCGCGCCCCGCCGGGAAAGCGGAAATTGCCCATTGAGCTCGTCGCCATCCCATGTCCGATGCGCCACGCTCCGTCTCGTCGTGGCGTCTCGCCGCGCGTGCGCCAGCCATAAAGGCGCGCACCTTCCTCATATGCGTCGCGAAGCTTTTTTGACGACCAGGGCTTGTTCGTATGCGGATCGACCTCGGCGTAGTTCGCCAGTCGTAGATCCAGCGGATCGATCTTCAGCGCCACGGCGAGTTCGTCCATCGCGCTTTCGAGCGCCCATAGCCCCGGACCTTCCACCGGCGCGCGCATTGGCGTGGGCACGTTGATGTTGCGCCGCTCCAGCCACTGCTTGGTGCGAATGGCGGGCGACGCATAAAGCGTCTTGCTTGCTTCGCTTGCGGGCTCCAGATGCGTGTCCGCAATCGCGCTCGAATTGACGATTTCGTGATCGATGGCGCTGAGCCGGCCGTCCGCCGTTGCCGCAAGCTTGATGTCCTGTTTCACCCACGGCTGATAGCCGACGCAGACGAACTGATCGTGACGCCGCAGATGAAGCTTCACGGGCCGCCCCGCGACGCGTGCCGCGGCGGCGGCAAGAATCTGGTGCGGCCACACATATCCCTTCGAGCCGAACCCGCCGCCCGTGTGCGGTGCGATCACGTGAATGTCGTCCGGCCTCATGCCGAGTGCCGCGGCTACGACAAGCGGCACATTCTCGCTCGCCTGAACCGCATCCCACAGCGTGAGCTTGCCGTGCTCGAATCGCGCAACGGTGCCCGATGTCTCCATCGCATTGTGGTGACGCGCGGCTTGAATATACGTCGCCGCCACGCTTGCCTGTGCAATTCCGAAAATCGCATCGACGTCGCCCATCTCCAGATCGTCGCCGAGCATGCGTGGCTCGGGCGGCGGCTCGCGCGTCGCGGCGCCGGGAAGGACGGGGTCGTCGCGCTCGCAACGGACAAGCACGGCATCGCGGCCGGCTTCCGCCGCCTCGATGGATTCCGCAAGCACGATTGCGACCGGCTCGCCTTCGTACCGAATCGCGTCGTTTTGCAACGGCAGTGCGAGCACCGCCGCTGGCGGCTGAACCGCACCGAATCGCGGCATATCGTGCGCGGTAAGCACCCGCACCACACCCGGTAAGGTAAGTGCCGCGGTGGCATCCACGTCGATCAGCCGGCCCGACGCGACGGGCGCGCCGACCAACGCTGCATGAAGCGTGCCGGGCGGCGTGTTGTCAGCCGCGAATTTCGCCTGTCCCGTGACCTTCGCCTGGCCTTCCACGCGGGAGACCGCCGTGCCGATGCTCATGATCGCCCTGCTGCCGTCAGTAACGCACGCACCGCGGCATTGCGCGCCATCGTCACCTTGTAGCCATTGTGAGCGAGCGGCCGGGCGTCGCTCATTGCCGCGTCGACAATCGGCGTGACCGCTTCCTTGGTCGGCGCCTGCCCGGCCAGCGACGCCTCCGCGGCTGGAAGGCGCCACGGACGTTGCGCCACCGAGCCAAGTGCAATGCGCGCCGACACAATGCGATCCCGATCGAGCTCCACGGATGCGGCTGCCGAGACCAGCGCATATTCGTAGCTGGCGCGCTCGCGGACTTTTACGTAGGCCGATCGTGCGTCCGCGCGGATGGGTATGTGAAAGGAGACGATCACTTCGTCGGCAGCCAGTCTCGTCTCGAGCCGGGCGGCATCGCCGCCCATGCCGGCCGCTTCCTGCTGCGTCAGGTGGAACTCCGTCATCTTGATCATTCGACCGCCGTTCGGCCCGATGACCTCAGCTGTCGCATCCAGACAAGCCAGTGCCACAGCCGGATCGGACGGTTGAACCGCGACGCATGCATCGGTCCAGCCAAAAATTGCATGCCGTTCGTTGATGCCATTGCGCGCGGGGCAGCCCGACCCGGGATTGCGCTTGTTGCAGCCCCATGGCAACGGCGCTTCCGAACGAAAATAAGCGCATCGCGTCTTTTGCATCACATTGCCGCCGAGCGTCGCGCGGTTGCGCACCTGCGCCGAGGCGGCGAGCAGACAGGCTTGAGCCAGCGCGCTCGCGTGGGCGCCGACGAGCGCGTCTTCACCGATCACGTTCAGGTCCGTCAGCGCGCCGATCACCAGATCGTCACGCTCGCGCACAATACGAACGAGACCTGTGAGTCCACCGACATCGATGACGCGATCGGGCGCTGCGATGCCGAGCCGCATCCAGTTGAGCAGCTCCGTACCGCCCGCGATGATCGCCACGTTGCCTGCCGCCAACGACGCGACTACCTGTTGCGCGGTTGCGCCACGCGCGTATTCGAAGTTTTTCATCGTTCGTGCCCGGCCGCGCCGGCGGCATCGAGCACAGCCGCCGCGATCTGCGGATAGCAAGAGCAGCGGCACAGATTGCCGCTCATCCATTCGCGAACGCTCGCCTCATCGGTCGCGTGCCCTTCAGCGATGCAGGCGACCGCGGAGACGATTTGCCCGGGCGTGCAATAGCCGCACTGAAAGGCATCGTGCTCGATAAATGCCTGCTGTACCGGATGCAGCGTCCCGTCGGAGGCGGCCAGACCTTCGACAGTCGTGACCTCGCAGCCTTCACATTGCACGACGAGCGTCAGACAGCTGTTCATCCGCTTGCCGTCGACCAGCACGGTGCAGGTGCCGCATGCGCCTTCGTTACAGCCCTTCTTGGCGCCGCTGAGACCCGAGTCTTCGCGCAACCAGTCCAGCAGCGTGACGCGCGGGTTCACCGTAGCGGCCCGCGGCTGGCCGTTCACACGCATCGCCACCGTGATGCTGCTTGACCAAGGCAGCCCGGCGTCTCCATTTGGAGCTAATTGCTCCCCGAAAGTAGCGTCGTCCATTCCCAATTCCTTGCCGGTTTCAACAATCACTCTGCTTGTATATAGACCATATGGAGTTGATATCAAGGGACGATATCCCTCCTGCTTCCGCACCGTCTCCCAAAGAATCGATCCGGCTCGAACTGCAACGGCGAGCTGCGCGCATGCACTCGCTCGACACTTGCAAGCGGGCCAGCGTCAGCGGGCGCAGAACACGGTTCCACGCGGAAGACCGCGACCGAGGCGCGATGAGTGCCGCGCCGGCATACGCCAGCGAAAAGGACAACCCATTGCGCGGGATTGGGGGCGACTGGATCGCCAGTCTGGATGAATGACGCGACATGATCCCTCCCGAAACGTGGTTCGTGGAAAGTCGTCGTCGCGGAACGCAGATTGTTGCGACCAGGCAAGGCGCGAAAGCCGCCATACCGCACAACACAGCCTAATGGTAGCAGCGCGTTTCAAAAGACCCACCGGTATTTGGGCATGCACCCGGTGCTTGCTGGTACCGCTTCAAGCGTGGATGTGTGTCGGTCGCCGCGGCGGCAGGAATGGCGGTTCAACCCTCGGAAGCGGACGGAGAGAGCGGCAAGAAGCATTGGTCGCCGGCAAAAGCGATAGAATGCCCACTCTGCAAAAGACAATATTGACGGGGTAGACGGCATGGAGCGGCCGGGCGCGCAGCGTTGGCATGAGCAAACGTTTCTAGGTGTCTTTCGCGGACAACCTGAGAAGGAGCAGGCGTTCCTCCGGATATGCCTGGGCACGGTCGTGTTGATCGGCTATATCGCCGTCGCCGCGCTCCAACGCACGGCCGCCGCGTATGACACTCTGGGCGTGGTTTTCGCATACGTTGTATTCGGCGTGGCGACATACGTAGCCGCGACCGCCGCGACAGGTCGGCCGCGCCTTCGATTGACGGTCACCACCATTGCAGACCAGGCGCTTGTCATGACTGCCTTGGCGCTCGGCGGGCGCGTGGCGCTGCCCTTGCTCTGGGTCGTGTTCT
>NZ_VZQP01000102.1:0-13571 GCF_014397655.1 Paraburkholderia sp. UCT31 | reverse complement strand
CCTCGTTGTCTGGGTACGCGCGTCTGAGCCATCCGGCGATCTGCTGCGGTGACCACTGCAGTTGTAGCTTGGCTGCCACGATGTGCGCCAACATCCGGTGCTCAACCAGTTTACAGGCTTTGGGTCGTCGACCTTGGCGTTGTCGAATCCCGACATCGGGCCGCAATCGAGTCCAAGCGCCCGCGCGGCCAGGATCAGATAAGCGCCCTGCAAGCTCGAGTTGCGCTTTGCTGTCGTCTCGACGAGTTCGGGCGAGTGCGCGAAGTGGTCACGCATGCCGGCGTTGTGCGGAAACAGCAGAGGCAGCTTCTCGTAGAAGTTGAGGTCATAGGCAACGATGGCGGTGACCGGTGCACTCATGACCTTGTCGACATCGCCGGGGGCGAGCGCCGGTCTCAGCCGGGCCTTTCCCTCCTTCGTACGCAGGAACACGATGCGCATCGGGTTGCAGTTGGCACTCGTCGGGGCCCACCTCAGCAGGTCGTAAAGCTGGCGCAGCGTTTCATCCGAGACGGGTCTTTTCCTGCCATCGGTAGGTGCGCGCATCGCGAAACAGAAGATCGAGGCCAGCATCGCTCAGTGGAATCTTCATAAAGCCCTCTTCATGTCAGCACGACGATCTTTCCACCGGCCTTGTTATCTTCCATGCACCGGTGTGCTTCCCCGATCTCGGCGAGTCCAAATACCTTTCCGACGGGGATACGGAGCGTCCCTGCCTTCACCTGGTCCAACAATTCGTCGTACGGGGTCTCCATGAATTCGTTGACGCCGCCATCGTAGATCGTCAGTCTCACGGTGCTCGGTATCACGTCCATCGGGCTAAAGTTGTCGAACGACCATTGATTGCCAACAATGCCGGTCATGCACACGACACCGCCCGGCTTCGCGCAGTGCAGCGAATCTTTCAAGGTGGTGGTGCCTATTAGTTCCAGCACCTTGTCGACGCCGCCGGGCGACACTTCGCCGATTTCCTGTGCGACCGCACCCGTGTCTATGACGACACGGTCGGCCCCATTGGCGCGCAATGCGTCGCCTTTCTGTGGGTTGCGGGTCGTCGATATCACAAATGCGCCGTGCGACTTGGCGATCGCGGCGGCGGCGAGCCCAACCGAAGTCGTGCCACCGCGAATCAGAAGGCGATCCCGATCCTGGAGCGCAAGCGCCTTGAACAGCGAGCCCCACGCGGTCTGAAGCATTTCCGGCATTGCACCGAGCGTTTCCCAGTCGAGACTGGTGACCAGTTTCTGCACCTGCCGGGCAGGTACGCAGGTGTACTCCGCGTAGCTGCCGTCGAACTGGCGCCCCATGCCGCCCATCGCGGTGGCAACCGTATCGCCTTTCGCGAATTCCATTCCCGGCGCGTCTTCCACGATGCCGACCGCTTCTATCCCGAGTACGCGCGGAAATTTCACGTCGGGCGAAAATCCCTGGCGTGTAAACATCTCGGAGCGGTTGAGTCCAAATGCCTTGACACGGATTAGGACCTCGCCCCGCTGCGGCGACGGTATCGGACGCTCCTCGATCTTGAGCATTTCGGGCCCGCCCGGCTCGTGGATCACTACAGCTTTCATGGTCGTCATCGACGCCCCCTTGTGGCTCGCGAGCACGCGCATGCGCACGCGCGCAGGCTGGTTGGACTTCAACCTTCTCCCTGCCTGGGATCGGTGTTGAACGTGTAGAGAACGATCTTCCACGTTCCGTCGATCTTCCGAAGCACGAAGACCTCCCGGTTATAGTCGGTCACCTTTTTCCCGTTTTCTATGACGGCGGCGCCCACATGATGGTGCGTTCTGACGACCGCCGTGTCGCCATAGACGTTGATCGCATCATAGGCAAAAACCGTGGAAAATTTCGCTGTCTTGAAGAGAGCGTTGTAGCCCGCAATCCTTTGCTCACGCGTCGCGTATGTGCGCTTGTCATTCCATTCGGCGACGCTGTCCTCGGCAAACAGTCCGACGATCGCTTCCGTGTCCTTTGCGTTGAGGGCGCTTTCATAGCGGTGGACGACGTCGTAGACTTCGCGTTGCCCTGCGCTCACCGCCGCATCCGACGAATACGGAATCGCGTCCTTCGCTGCAACGGCCACCGGCACCGGGGAAGCAAGCGCCAAAAGGACAGCAGGCAGGAACACCGCCATGCAGGCAATGAGATCACGGTGTTTCATGATTTAAACCCCCTTGTCGAAACGACCGACGTCCGTGCGAAGAACGTGTAGCCGGTTAGGAAAGCACCATTGACGTCTTGGCCGCGACGTTCCGGGCTCGACTGGCAATTGTGTCTTGTGCAACCCTGATCGACCGTCGCCAACGAAACCGTGAAGACCATCGCCGCCGTCTCACAGCCTGAACAGGCGCATTGCATTTTCGCGGCCGATCCTCTCCCGGTCGTTCGCGGCGATCCCCGCGTTGTGGAACCACTCGCTCGCCGTCGCCATGCTCTCGTACGGCTAGTCGACAGAGAACATCACCCGGTCCGTGCCGATTTCCGCGATCGCCAAGTGCAGCCCGGCGGTATGGAAATGACCGCTGGTCGTGATGTAGAAATTGCGGCTCAGATATTCGCCGACTGGCCGTCTGGCCGCGCCAAGCCCGACGCCTTCCGCTGCATCTTCAGCCGGTGTTCGAGACGCGGCAGCATCAGAGGCAGTCCTTCGCCAAGATGCCCAAGTATGATCGAGAGGTTGGGATAGCGGTCGAACAGTCCGCTGAGCATCAGCCGGATCGCGTGCGTCGCCGTTTCGTGCGCAAAGCCCCACGCGGATCCGACGAGCGATGCGTAGCCTTCGTATATGCGCTGCTGGCCTGGCAGCGGTTCGCGCGGGTGCAGATAGACCGGGACTTCGAGCTGTGCGACGCGGTCCCAGAATTCCCACACCGGCGCCTCATCCAGATACTGGGCCGAATCGGCACTGCCGACGTTCGTATAGCCGTTGATCAGTGCGCCCAGCATGCCGAGCTCCTTTACCGCCCGTTCGAGCTCGTCGGCCGCTTCCCTCGGCGACTGCAACGCGACGGTAGCAAACGCGCGGAGGCGTGCCGGATCGCGTGACGTGAAATTTTCGTTGATTTCATCGTTGGTCTTGCGCGTGAACTCGACCGCCTCGCGAGGGTCGATGATCGATTGCGCGCCCGGAGACGTGAGCGAGACGATCGCCATGTCGATCCCGTTGCGGTCCATTTCCTCGAGGCGCCGGTCGACGTCGAGCAATCGCGACTCGACGTCCTCCATATACGCCTTGCCGTTTCGCGCGGCTTCCGAGCACGCGTCCCAAAGGCTGTTGTTCAGCGGCGTGCTCAGGTGTTCCTCCAGAACGATCTTTCCTTTCATGACACGCTCCTTTGAAACCGGGGTTGACCTGAATTCGTCCCTTGCATGTCGAAAACGTTATATCAGCCGCGATTTTCCGGTAGCCGGCAAAGCGAAAAATCGTTTTCCATTTTCAGGAAGATCGGCGCGCCATGACATCGCGCTCTCGCCGGCGTGCCGCCGGTTGCGCCCTTTCTTGCCGCGGCGCCCTGAAGCCGCGCACAATAATCTTTCCAATGATGGAAAAGCGATGGCAAACCTCGACGCGCTGGTGATATTCGCAAAGGTGATCGAATCGGGCAGTCTTTCCGGGGCTGCACGCTGCCTGAACATGCCGGTCTCCACGGTCAGCCGGCGCATCGCGGAGTTCGAGCAGGCGCTAGGCGTTCGTCTACTCGAACGCTCCACGCGCAATCTCGCCCTCACCGACCTCGGCAAGGAGGTGTACGAGCACGCCACGCGAAGTGTCGAATTGGGCAAGGCCATCGAATGCGTCGTTTCCAACCATCTCTCGGACATGGCTGGGGTCTTGCGCCTTTCGGCGCCGCCGAGTATTTCGGATACCCTGCTGACGCCGCTCGTCATCGAATTCCAGAAGACGTATCCGAACGTGCGTTTCCAGATTCTCGTCACCGAGCGCTACGTGGAGCACATCGCAGACGGCGTCGACCTCGTGTTCCGCGTCGGCGCATTGCGCGACTCGTCGCTGGTCGCGAGGCGCCTGCTGACTTACCGGCACCGGCTCGTGGCAACCCCTGCCTATCTCAAGCGTTGCGAGGCGCTCCGAAAACCGCAGGATCTGCTCGCGCACCGGCTGCTTGCGTTTTCGCACTGGAAGCCCGATTCCACCTGGTGCTTCGTTCACGAGAATGGCCGGGAAAGGCAGACGCTCACGTTTCAGCCGTTTTTCGCGATGAACGATTTCGCCGGCCTTGCGCCCATGCTTTTGGCCACCTCCGGCATTGGCGAACTGCCCCCTGTGGTTCGGCCCGATCTCATCCGCGAGGGCCAGCTCGTCGAGGTGATGCCCCAGTGGCACCTCCAGACCTACGATCTCTCGCTCGTCTATCTTGGCAACCGGCACATCTCGAAGCCGTGCCGGCTTTTCAAGGAGTTCGCGATTCAGATGGCGCCCGTGCTGTTTCCGGATCTTCCGGAGTAAGCCTGGAATCCTCGACGCGCTAACGTAAGATGAACGGGTTGAAATTGGTGTCATAGTCGTAGTAATCGAGGTTTTCCGCTTGCTTCAGCCAGCGAACGACCCGGTACGAGACGGGCAGCATGGCGATTTCGACGAGCACCTTGATGGTCCACCCTACGGCAATACCCCGAAGCAGAAGATCGCCGGGCAGCACACCTCGCAGCGCGATTCCGTAGAAAAGCGCGGTGTTGACACCTTCGCCAACAAGGGTTGAAAAAACAAATCGCGCCCACAGGCGCTTGCCCTGATCCCAGATTTTCATTTTCGCCAGCACGTACGAGTTGCATATGTCGCCCGCGAAGAAGGCCACCAGGCCGGCGATCGATACTTTCACGCCGGGCGAAAAGATATGCTGGAACGCTGGATCGTAGGTAAAGAAATTCGCCGCCGGCACAAGCAACTGTGCTTTGGCAATACCGGATCCGGCGACCGAGCAGAACATCGAAATCCAGATGACGCGCCGTGCCCGCGCGTAGCCGTAGACTTCGGTCAGGACGTCGCCAATCAGGTACGTGAGCGGAAAGTAAAAAACCGTGACGGAAACGCCGATGCCGAAGATGGCGATGATCCTCGAGCCCGTGAAATCCGATACGAGCAGAAAGGTCACGTTCAGCGCCAGGAGAACACCGAGGTATCGGGGCAGTGCATCGGCATGGCGCATCGGGACACCCGGTTCGATTGGTCTGACGAGACGACAAGCCGGTCTGCTGGGCCTCGCTTGCGCCGTTCAGACCGGTAACGACGCAAAGAGTCCGGGCACCATCTGCGAAGCGAAGTCCCTGAAGATGCGGATCTGCCGGGGCAGATAGCGATCGCGCAGGTTCGCGATGGTCAGGTCGAAAACCGGCAGACGCCAATCCGGCATGACCTCGACGAGCAGCCCGCTGCGCATGAGTTCCGGCTGGACGATGGGTGGCAGTTCTCCGATGCCGCTGCCTTCGAGCAGCGCCACGATCAGGCCCGTGTAATCGTTCATCGCGATCACCGGCTGGAAGGAAACCGTTTCGGTATCCCGGCCGTTGACGTGAACGAAACTCCAGCTATAGTCCGGCTTCCAGAAAGAGAACGCGAAAAGCCGGTGCCCGGGAAGATCCTGCGGCGTTTCAGGCCGGCCGTATCTGGCGAGGTATGTTGGACTGGCGACGACCTGATGCCGGTAAGTCAGCAGCGTGCGCGCGGCGAGCGACGCATCGGTGAAGGTCCCGACCTTGAACGCGATATCGACGTCCTCGGCTATCTGGTCGACAATGCGCTCGGTAATGAATGCCTTGACCTGCACATTCGGGTAAGCCTGCTGAAAAGCGCCAACGACAGGCACGATCAGCGAATCGGAGATGCTCGGCGGCGCACTGAGCCGCAAGGTGCCGGACACCTCCGGGAGGCGGTTCGAGATGACATTGTCAACGGCTTCGCTAACCTCGGCGGCATGCCTTGCGAGCTCGAATACTTCGGCGCCAAAGTCCGTGAGCCTCAGGTGGTGTGTCGATCGCTCGAGCAGGCGAACGCCCAACTGGTTTTCAAGTTCGGCGATACGGCGGCTCACCGAGGAAATTGGCATCTTGAGGCGCTTTGCGGCCTCCGAAAAGCTGCTCGCCTCGACGACCTTCGCAAAAATCAGAAGGGAATTCAGGTCCTTCATCACCGTTTAGCTCCATCCGCCCGTTGCCTTGCGGCGCCATGCGGCGTCGCCTGGCTCAGGTTACCGCCGCACCGGGCCAGCGGCAAGGCGGCAGTCCGTCTGCGGTGATGTGGCAGACCGGGCCGCTCAGATCACGACTCGTTCGCCGTCCGGATTGCTCTGAAACGTCCAGCTTCCCCCGCTTCGGAACGACGCGCCGGTCGCGAACGTGTCTTCCATGAACTGGAGGTACGTGCAACGGCCCTGCTCGACCTTTGCAAACACCGCGAACGGCGACGTCACGACCCTGGACAGGACCGTCGACCTGTACGTGAACCGCCCGAACATTGCCGCGTATTCGTCTGAGCCGAACAGCGCTTCGGGCTCGAAAGACTGGATTTCCCAGTATCTGCCGACATCCACGAAGGTCTTGACGATGCTCTCGGGGCCGCGAGACGTCCCGGCCCACGGCATGATCTTCTTCAGATCGCGATTGTCGTAGTTGAGCGAAACATAGGTCACATCGGGCGTGACAAGCGATCGGACGTGGTCGATATCGGTTGGCTTGTGCAGTATCGACGACAGCACTTCGGTCGGAGTGAGCATTGGGTTACTCCCGGACAGGAACCTGATCCCAGGCACATGCTCAAGCATACAAATGCGGCTGCTCTTGCGATCTTTCCAAATTTGGAAATCCGATTTCCGGATTGGCCGTTAACGGTCGGGCGACCGGTTGCCTACCATGCAAGAAAAACGTGACATATGAGTGTTTCTACAGTTGATCTGGACTACACAGGAAACCGGTCGGGAGTGTGACATGGCTTCTCAGTTGCGAGCTCGGCACTGGATCGGAGGTGAGTGGGCGGATGCCCCGACCATCGCCCAGAGCATCGCTCCGGCAAGTGGCGAGACGATCGGAACCTATACCGAAGCGACCGACGAACTGGCGACGCGCGCGATCGCCGTTGCGCTCAAAGCCTTCAGGGACACCGACTGGCGCGAGAACCGTCATCTGCGGGCCAGGGCGCTCAACGAAATGGCGGACTGCTTCGAGGCACGGGCCGGCGATCTGGTCGAAATCCTGATGCTTGAAAACGGAAAGGTCAAGGCCGAAGCCGAATTCGAGGTCACGATGGTGCCGTCCAAGTTGCGCTTTTACGCCGCCCTCGCCCTCGCGGATTACGGGCGCGCCATGGAAACCGCACCGGGACGCTATACGACGACGCTGCGCGAGCCAGCAGGTGTCGCCGGCATCATCGCGCCCTGGAACTCGCCGGTCGTGCTCTTCATCCGCTCGCTCGCGCCGGCGCTTGCTGCAGGGTGCACCGTCGTCGGCAAGCTTCCCGGCTTCACCGCGCAGACGAACACGCGCCTGTGCGAAGTTTTCAGCGAAGTCGCGAGTCTGCCGCGAGGCGTCATCAACGTCTTTACGGAAACGCACAGTGCCGGGGCCCGCGTGCTGGTCGACTCTCCGGATGTGCCGGTGATTAGCCTGACCGGCAGTTCAAAGACCGGGCAGGCGATCATGGCGGGATGCGCCAGGAACATGAAGCGCTTTGGCGGTGAGCTCGGCGGCAAGACCCCCATGCTCCTGTTCGACGACGCCGACCTCGACGCGGCCCTGCCAAAAGTCGAGAAAGCCCTGACCGTGTTTGCCGGACAGTTCTGCATGACAGGCAGCCGACTTCTCGTGCACCGCGCCATTCTGGACACCGTCCGCGCGCGTCTCGCGGCGCGCCTCGAGGCGCTCAAGGTCGGCCCCGCCGCAGATCCTTCGAGCGACATGGGGCCCATGATCAATCTCGCCAATGTCCGCCGCGTGGACGGCATGGTCGACGCCGCGATCGCGGCCGGCGCCCGAGTCGTCGTGCGAGGCGGTCCGTTCAGGGAGGGGGCGCTCGCGCGGGGCGCTTTCTACCGTCCGGCACTGCTCGAGATCAACGATCATTCGATGCCGATCGCCAAGGAGGAGGTGTTCGGCCCGGTCCTTGTCATGCAGGCCTTCGATAGCGAAGACGAAGCCGTCACTCTTGCGAATCACTCCCAGTATGGTCTCTCTGCGTCGGTCTGGTCCACGAATGTGGACCGTCCGCTGCGCATCGCGCGGCAGTTGCAGGCGGGCACCGTCTGGATCAACAACTGGGCGGTGGTCTACGACGAAACGGAAGAAGGCGGCTACAGGCAGAGCGGCCTCGGCCGGCTGAACGGCGTATCGGCGATCGATGACTTCGTCGAGTATCGTACGGTCATTCACGAGATCGATCTGCGCCCAACGCATTGCTGACCGCATCTTCTGTCCCCGCGCCTCTTGCGCCGAACACGGCGCCGCGCACGCTTGCCGGCTTGACCGTTCCTGTCGCGGAGACGGGAAACAGAAAGGAGATCACTGACATGAACACCACGATCATCGGCCTTGGAAACATAGGCTCCCGGCTGGCGAAGAATCTGATAACCGGCGGCGAGCGGATCCTCGTCGCGGCAAAGACGCCAGAGATGGCGGAGAAGGCGGCCCGTGAACTGGGCAGCCATGCGCAAGCCATGCCGGTCGAGGATGCGATTGCCAGGGCGGACGTCGTCATCCTCGCGATCTACCTGGACGCGATCAGGCAACTTCTGGCCACGCATCGCGACGCGCTGGCCGGAAAGATCATCGTCGACCCGTCGAACCCGATCGCCCCCGATGGAAAGGGCGGATTCAGAAAGACGATCCCCGCGGAGCAATCGTCCGGACAGCTGATCTCCACGCTCCTTCCGGATCGTGCGCGACTCGTCAAGGCGTTCGGCACCTTGAGCGCCGAATCGCTCGGAACCGCCGCGAATCGTGCTCCAAAGCGGGCGGTGCTGTTCTATGCAACGGACGACCCGGAGGCCGGCAAGGTCGTGGCCGGTCTGATTTCCGCGAGCGGATTTTCACCCGTGAACGTGGGTGGCATCGACCAATCCATCCGGATCGAGGTCGGCGGCGATCTGCATGAGTTCGGCAAGCTCGGCAAGCTCGTATCCGCGAAGGAAGCCGAGTCGCTCGTCTGAGCGCAACGTCTCCACTGCACCACGTCATTGAGGGGCTAGCCATCGTGAACACCGAAACGCGACAGGTCTCCACGGTCGCCGACCTGCAGGCGGCGGTCGCCGACGAACAGGTCGGGAACATCGTTGTCTGCGGTGCCCTTGCCGAGGTTCCGAGCCTGCGCCTTTCGCCCGGCCAGCAATTGACTGGGGGCGACTCGCAAGCGGCGCTGCACTTTGTGCAAGGCACCCATGGACTCGAGCTCTCGGCCGACAATCAAGTCCACGGCCTGCAGCTTTTCGCCGACCCCGATCGGCGCGCAGTTTTCAACGATACCGGCGTCGACGGAATCGGCCGGCTCGTGTTGCAGGACCTGACCATTGAAGGCGTGGTGCAGTTGCTGGCGCGCGATCGCGTGCGTAACGGCCACGTCGAAGCGCACGATATCGACATCCGGGCCGCCGACGCGCGCGGCTACGAAGAGCGGCCGAACGGCTATGGCGTCGAAGTTATTCCCGGCGCCTTCACGCTCTGGAACCAGCACGACGACCGCGCCGTGACCATGACGGCGGATCTCACCGGCCTGTCGGCCGGCCGCGCCGGCGCGCCGGTTCGCGGAAGCGGCGTTTTCGTCAGCGGTGGCGGCGAGACGGGCGGACGTGTGGTCGCACACCGTCTGGAGACAGGCGCCGTCCATAGCGACGGCGGAATCGCGCCAGGCACGCCGAATCGCATCACCGGCGGTGTGTTTGTCGTGTCGGGGGCATTTGTCGCCAACGTGCGCAATCACGGCCCGGTCACGACCTACGGCCCGAACGACATGGTGCTCGATAACTGGGGAACCGTCGACTGCTGGATCGTCGACGGGAAAGTCACGTCCTACGGGTCGAGCGGCATCGGCTTCGTCAACTTCGGCACCCTGGATCGGCTCGAAGTCAACGCGTTGATCGAGACTTTCGGCCAGGGATCACGTGGGTTCAATGTCTACGCCGGCACCGTGCGGTCGGCGGAATTCGAGCGTGTCGTCACGCATGCCGACGGCGCAGTGGGTATCCAGATCAGCCAGCCCGTCGGTGAAATCGCTGTCCGCCGGGGTATCGAAACCTGGGGAGGCACGGGCGACTCGCTCGTCAAAGGCATCGTTGTCCGGCTTGCGGCGACGGCCCTCAGCATCAAGCCCGGAGGATCGGCACGAAAAATCGCGATTGCCGGCGGCCTGGTCACCCACGGCGAAGGCGTCAATGTACTGGAACTGCACGGCGCGATCGACTCGCTCGAGATTGGCGGCGGATTCACGGCTGCCGGCGGTGGATTCGAAAGGATCTAGCACCGAACGTTTAAGCCACAGCGAGGGATTGCGATGAACCATTCGATGAAAGCTGCGTTGGCAACCAGGGTCCGCTCGAGGCGGGAGTTCCTGCGAGCTGGCTCGACCTCCGCTCTCATGCTGGCGCTCTCCGGCCCGGCCCTTGCTGAATCCAGCAAGCATGTCACCGAACGAGGTCAATCCGCTTTGTCTCGCTCGGACGGTCCCCTCCGATCGGCTGGTGCGCTTGAGTTCGGACCCGACAATGTGCTCTTCGTCGGCGATATAGCGGGCGCTGCCGTCCACGCCTTTGTGCTCAAGGAATCAGATCTGACGTCGCAAACCGATGTAGAGGTGGGTAATTTTCAAAACTTCGAAGGCCGCGATCTCGTCCCTGGCGTCGACCAGAAGCTGGCCGCGCTGTTCGGCACGACTCCAAGCCAGATTGTCATCAACGATATGGTGGTTCATCAGCCTTCGAAGCAGATCTTCCTGTCGGTCGAGCGCGGTCGCGGAACGGATGCCATTCCCGCAATCGTGAAGGTCAACCACGGCAAGCTCGAACTGCTTGAACTCGATGGCATGGCGCACACCCAGGTCAAGATTCCGAATGAGCCGGACAGGAATGCGATGCTCGAGTTCGAGCCACAGCGCGTGTTTGCCATTACCGACGTCAAGTATTACAACGGCGAAATATTTGTGACGGGCATTTCCAATCAGCGCTTCGCATCGACGCTGTATCGCATCCCCTATCCCTTCACTTCCCGTTTCGCGACCTGCACCGTCGAGATCTGGCACCCGACACACGGGGAATTCGAAACACGCGCTCCGGTTATTCGGCAACTCATTCGGCAGATGCAAGGAGAGCCCTATCTGTTCGCCGTGTACGGCTGCACCCCGCTTGTGCGTTTTCATCTGGACGCGTTGAAGGATGGCGCGCATGTGCGCGGCGACACGATAGGCGAGTTGGGGTATGGCGCCAACCCGCTGGACATGCTCATCTATACCGATCCGTTCGACCACAAGGACTATCTGCTGGTCACCATCGACGTACGCAGCGCATCGCGCATCGAGGCCACGGAACTGGCAACGGCGCAACCCGAACCGACCGGTGGTCCGATCGATTTCGGGCCGGGAGGCCTGGGTCGCTCGCAACGCGACCTGCCGATCCGGGCGGAACATATCGCGATTCTCAATCCGCGATGGGCGGTGGTTATCTGGCGTCATCCGAAGACATCGTATCGACTGGACCTCGGCACGCTGATGGTTCCGTACTTCTTCGATCGCAGACTGGGTATGGCGGAAATGAACTGGCCGGATGGTCCGGATCCGTTCCACTATCGGGAGCATCGCAACGAGATCGACCACGCATAACCGCTTGCTCGTTGGGTGGGCATGGGGTGTGGCGAAAAGAGACTTCGTGAGGATTCAGGTGACGCTCCAACCAATATTGCGGCTCGATCACGATCCGCAGCAGATCACGAATGCTTGCATCGGCGTTCACAACCTCGATCCCGATCTTGTCCTGTGCCTCGGCGAACACCAGTGGGCGGAGCCCTCGCTACAGTCGGTGCTCCGGGTAAGCGTCATCGACCCAGACATGCGGGGCTGCGACGAACTTCCTAATGTGCTGGGCCGCTATCGAATTCTGGAAGCCGGGCTTCGATTCGTTCCACGCTTTCCATTCGAACCGGGCGTTCGCTATCGCGCGAGCTTTGATCCCCGGCCGCTCGGTCGCGCCGGGTACCCGGAGGTGCTGACGCTCGAATTCTCGCCTCCAAACCCGGCCAGGGCCGAGCCGGCTTCCGTCACGAATGTTTTTCCATCCGCCGATGTACTGCCGGAAAACCTGCTTCGTTTTTACGTATGCTTTTCCAGGGCAATGAGGCGCGGCCGGGCGGAGGAGCATATCAGCCTTCTCGGCCCCGAAGGACGGCCTGCGCCCGATGTACTCTATCGGCCTCCAGTCGAACTCTGGGACCGGAGCATGCGGTGCCTGACGGTCCTGCTGGATCCCGGCAGATTGAAACGGTGGGTAGGCCCCAATCGCGAGCTGGGCCCACCGTTGAAGGCGGCCCAACGGTACGTGCTGGCCATCGGCTCAGAGATGGTTGACTCGACGGGGCGTTCGTTGCGCCAGAGTTTCCACAAGCCGTTCCTTGTCGCAGACGCTGTCCGCGAGCCCATTGCAGTCGCGCGCTGGAAAGTTCAGCTTCCTGCGCCAAAGAGCTGGCAACCGCTGACGATCCTCTTTCCCAAGCCGCTGGATTGGGCGCTGCTCTGGCATTCGATCACAGTTGTGTCCGACGGCGGACCGTCAATACTGGGGCAAATTGCGATCGACCGGCACGAAAAGCAATGGAGCTTTGCGCCACTGTCACCGTGGGAGCCAGGGCGATATTCCATTCGCGTTACATCGGACCTCGAAGATGCCTGCGGCAACAGCGTACTTGCGGCATTCGACCGACCGCTGCGACCGGGCCGCGATTTGGCCGTCGAGACCGGGAGCTGCTCGATTCCATTCGAATTGGCAGACTCGGCCCACTAACTGTCAATGTGGCGGACAGCACCCTCTCGGACATACCTGTGACCGGTGGGTCCGCGAAGCCTTTGTGCGCTGCATGTTGCGCATGCCCTGCGCCGTATCGTCTAGTGCGATGGACGCGGCTCATTGGTGGCCCAGCCGACCATCGTTCCCGACGAAACATCTGGCGACGCAAACAGCCGACCCAGAAACAGATAATCGGCAGGTACATGCCGCGAGACCTGATCCGGGCAATCATGCTCTGGGTGGTGACGAACACAAACAGCAGTGGCCGATGGTTCGACGAGAGTGAAGGCGCATGAGCGTCCGCTGCACAGTGGGGAACGGCCGTCTGAGCGTCTGTGGGCGCGCGTCGGCGAATGGCAGGTGTTGGCCGATAGCACCAGTTCGATGAACATCTTACAGAGCCGACGTTGGAATCCTCAACGGCGGCTTCCGGTTGGTGGTATGAACGCGTACTGCCGTTAAGGGTTATTCGACGTCTGCCCTCATTCACATGGCTGTGAGTGTGCCGCGGCGCGTGTGGGCAGGCGTCGGATAAGCCTCGAGGGAGGAAACCGCGGGATGGTCCGAGACGCTCGGAATTTC
>NZ_VZQP01000101.1:0-13687 GCF_014397655.1 Paraburkholderia sp. UCT31 | reverse complement strand
GCCGTATCCAGCCCGGCCTTGCGCCTAACCCGCGTGCGCCGTGCCGCCGTTCTTCAGGTCTTCGGCCACCGCTTCCTTCAGAAATGGCGCGAGCCCCGTTATCATCGACCAGCGCGCCGCCAACGCTGAACGAGCTGGCGCAGTTCGCCGTCATCGCCTGGAGCGCGGCCTGTGTCATCGCGGATTCCGTCGATGTAACTTTTTCAGCCATGTTGATTCACCTCTGTAGCGCGGATTGAATACCGACTGCAAAGAGAATGAGCGGCACCGGCGGTCGGATGTGCGCCCATTTGGGTGGCGCCGGCATGAAAGCCGAGTGAGGGAGCAGGCGTGACGATAGATTCTGTTACTTCGAACGCGAGAGGGAAACCCGCTCGGATTGATAGCTTGCGTGGTGCGAGCAGCGGCCGCCGCGCGGCGCCGCCGTCCGTGCCGCTCGGGCCATGCCGGTCGCCGCGATCGCCGCGCCCGCACGCGGCATGACGCGCGCGTTCGCCTAGTGCGCGGCCGGCTCCTGCGTGATGGAATCCACGCGGTCGGGATAGAACGCAAGGTGCTCGCGGATCGGCGCGACAGCGTCGTATGGGTGCTCGTAGGTCCACACCGCGTTGGTGCCGCGCTCGCCGGCCGCAGGAATCGAGAAGTATGCGCATTCGCCCTTGTACGGACAATAAGTGGCGTGCGCCGTGCGTTCGAGCCGGGTCATATCGACGTCCTTGCGCGGGATGTACAGCACGGCCAGATAGCGGGCTTCGAGCAGCGTCAATGCGTCGTGCGTATCGGCGATCACGTGACCGCCTGCCATGACGATCACGCGCGCGTGGTGGTGCTCAATCGTGATTGGATGATCCGGGCCGGGGATCTTGACGGGTTTGTCGTTCGGGACCGAATGAGTGGACATAACGAGGCTCCCTGCGAAAGTGGGGCTGCGAGGTTTCGTGAGTCGACGGCGATGTTCGTCGCCGAACGCCACGCAAGCGACTGAAGATCGCCCGTATTGCCGTACTACTTCCTTTCAGGTATTTCTATCACATACTAACGCAGACCTTCCAGGTGCTGTGAGCGGCGCAATGCCCGTCGGAATTGCATCAGTTGCGTGCGCGTGCTTTTGTGCAACGGGATGGCGACTTCGCGGAAGACGAACACGATCAGCCGACTGACAGGAGCGCGTCATGCTCGTTGGATATGCCGTGTATGACCCAGCAAGTGAGCCTGCAATCTCGTCGACAAATGGCGAGGTTGTTTGACTATGCCGGCGCTTCGGAAGTGTTGGTCACTTCGCGCATTTGGGGCGTGTGCCGCTCTAACCTTGAACCTGTTGTCCTGCCCTTCGCACGCACAGGTCGCGCCGAGGCAATTGTCGAGCAACACCGTGATTGGCGGCAATGTAAAGCAGCACGCAGACGCTGTGCTCGCGATCATGACCTACACGACAGTCCCGGACGTTACGACCAGTAACCTGTCGGTCAACAACGGCCTGACGGGTAATCCCGGCTTCGGGCAGACGCAATTTGGCGGCGGCTTCACCCTCAGCAGGTCGTTTCCGTTGTACATGGAGGGCACGCTCGCCTACAGCCGCTACGATCCGATCTTCATTGCCACGGATGGCGCCCAGCAGCGTGCGGTGCCGACGAAGTGGAACACCTTCAGTGGCACGGTCGGCCTGGGGTGGGATTTCCGCATCACGGACGAACTGGTGTTCCGTCCGATCTTGAACGGCACGATTGGGCGTGTCTCGAGTGACCTGAAGGTGGGGCAGACCCTCTTCAATCATGTCACCGACAGCAACCTGCAGTTCCTCGAAAACGGCTCGCTGAACGCCTACGGCTATGGCGGCTCCCTGATGCTCGACTACGAGCATTACCGCGAAAACTACGAAATCGACGCCGAATTGCGGGCAACCGATATTTACCTGCGCAGTTTCGGCGGTTCGTCGGAGGCCGTTCAGGGCTCGGCCATGGCGCAGCAGGTGAGCCTATGGACGCGCTGGCGCGCGCCCACCGGCTGGCACGCACTGGACCGGCCGGTCCGCTATGTGCTCGAAGCCGCTTACTCGCACTATTTCGGCGACAGTGCAGGCGTGCTGGGTTTCAACGACCTCACGTCGCTGGGAGTCGGCCTCGAACTCGACAGCAGCAGGTATCCCGTCATCGTCACCCGTACGCGCGCGATGGTGCGCTATGTGTTCGGTCGCAACGTACACGGGGTGTCGTTCGGATTCGCGATGAGTTTCTAGCCGGGCCAGCTTGCCGGTCCAGCAACGAGGCTCGAACCCATGCGCGCGATCCAATGCTTCTGGTTCTCGCTCGGCCATGCGGTATAGCGCTTGCTCGGCCCACACATGAATCGATCAAAGGAGCCGTGATGAACGACAAACCGAAACAGCCCGATGCCGGCGGCAATCTGCCGGGCAACGTTGTAGCAGAATTAGGCCCTGAACGAAGGGCCAAAACGAAGGACCTCGTGCCATGCGTACATTCGGACAGAGCCGATCGACGAAGCGGATCGACAGCGAGCCGGACATGCGCCTGCAGAAGATAGAGATTGCCGACTTCCTCGTAAGCTGGACCGTCATCCGGGATTCGGAAGGCGCTTTCCAGTGGGTCGTGGTCGTGACGGAGCGTGGGGGCGAGCATCACACGATCTTCGAGCGACGCGGGACGTGCGGCCACGTGTCATGGGACGACGCGCTCGACATCGCGGCCGAAACCGCGCGCCGCGTCGCGGCCGGGCTCGTCGAGCCGGGTGAACCGGCGAAGACGAAACAGCGGCGCGGGCGCACGCCGGGTGCATCGCGCCCGAATCGTTGATGCGCGATCGCGGGCGGCGCCCGTGGTGTCAGTAGTATGTGCTAGTTCCATTGACGCCGCGTCTGTGCCGCGCGACGCGACCTCGGCAGCCAATGCCGCAACGCGAGCAATACAGTCGATCCCAGCAGCAGCGTGGCGATCGGAAACGTGCCCGCGGCATTCACCGCAATGTCCATCGGGCGCTCTCCGAGCAACTGCATCCGGCGGCGCGTCATCGCGGCGCCGAGCGACCGCAGTTCGTTCTTCAGCACGCGCTCGGCGTCGGGCAGCAGGATGGTTTCCTCGTCGGCGACATGATGAGCGACTTCGCGGATCAGTTGATAAAAGAGCCCGTCGTAGGCGGCGTTTTCGGGGCCCATCCCGCGCAGCTTCGCGATCGTTGCGCGCATCTCGTCGTGCTCGGGACGGCTTTTTCTCAGTGCCTCGTCATTGCCGAGCGCGCGGTCGAGCGCCGGGTAGAAAATTTCCTCCTCGAGCTGCGCGTGGATATCGAGCGCGTCGCACACGCCGTTGACGATCGCACGTTTGCGCCACCACGGCGTGGACGCGTGGTATCGGTGCGAAGCGGCGAGCACGTGCATATGGTCGAGGCGGATCATCGACGTAATCGACGGCGACAGCGATGAGGCGTCATTGGACATGGCGTTTCTCCAGGGAAAGGGTGCCGGCGGTTACCGCATGCGCCATTCCCGCTGCCCAGCAATCGATCAACGCGGTGCCGGCTGCCGCGAGCGCACTGCTTTGCTGCTCGTGAGGGCGCTCAACGCGGAGTCCGCGGCATCCGCCGCACGGGCGAACAGGTCGTCAACGAATCGGCGCGCCGCGCTATATCCGCCCATCAACGCATCGGCCTCGGTGTCGAACGGCCGGCTGCCTCCAATGTCGACGCGCAGCGGCGAGAACGTTGCGACCGCAGCGCCCGCCTGATAGATGTGAACCACCGCCGCGTAGCGGGTGCGTACCGCCGCGCGCCCGGCGGGGCGCAACGTGAAATCCGCCTCGACGGTCACCTCGATCGTGAACCCGTGGTATTCGTAGGTGCGCATCATCATCATGTCCTTCGTCGCGTGAGTGTGTGATCGTGCCGGTGCGCGATGATCATGCGCGACGGGCGCGGCGCTAATTGCCGCCCTGCGCGCTCGAGCGGCGCTGGCTCCGTGCTTCGAGCGTAGCGAGCCGCGCTTGCGGCTGCAGCGCCGGCGGCAGTTCGGCGTTGGCCTCGATGCGCGCGCGCCAGTAAGCCGGCGTCGCAATTCCCGTGCCCTGCCAGTCGCCGCGGTCGCATTGAACGAGTTGTTCGAGGCGCTGGACAATCGCGCTGATGTGCGTCAATTTCCTTGTGACGTCGTTGTGATTACGCGCGGCTTTCACAGGTTCTCTCCCCGTTTTGTTATCTCCAGCTTACTCGTCGTTCACAGTAAGTCATACCGGCTTGATGACATGTCCGAAAACGCCGGATTCAGCATGCTCGCATTTGCAAAAAAAAAGTACATCGCAGTGAGTTGTCCGAGACAGCCGCATTGTGGACAGCCCCGTCCACTCTCGCGCCGCAGTTTGCGGAACCCACATTCGACGAACCCACGCGCCGGATTGCTTCTACGCTCGACTGTTGGTGTGACGTCGTGATGACAGCGTGTGCAAATGAAGTTCGCGCCGTCGTCGGTTAGTCGGTCAACTTCTGATCTGGATCAAAATAGCAAAAGGCGGTGTGGTGATCGCGCCAGCGCTCGGGTACCCTCGTTGGAAATCCCTTTGTGCGTGGCACGATGAACGTGGCGACTATCGCGAGGGAGGGCGAAATGCCTGATGTCGGACAAGGCTCGTGCGCTACCGATGCACGCAAGCGCGGCGCATCCGCGCGTTGCGATGGTGATCGCAACGCGACTCACGCAGCGAAGAATCGGCGCGCGGCAGCGCTGCGCGGAACGCTCGTGATGACATTTGCCGTCGCCATGATGGGTGGATGCGCGACGTCGGCCGAGCGCACCAATGTGCAGCCTTCGGGTCAACAGACGTGCAATGTGGCCGGCAAATTCTGCAACACGTTTTTCGGACCTTGACGGAAACGCTCCCAGCGCGTGTCGGCGCGCACGGCACGTTTCCTGACCGGCCCGCGTTCGTCTCCAATCGGACGACCGATGTTGGACGTGTCGCGGCGTGCGTTTGCTCGGGCGTGTCCATGGCCTTCAGCTTGTGGACAGCGAGCATCGGTTGGAGGAGCATGGTCGCCTGGATACGCTTGAAGGGGTATGCGCGATCGGACAATTCCACCCCACCATTTACGCGCACGAGCGAGGCGACCAGTCGTCCTATTGCAGGAGGAAAGAAATGCGGACGCAGAAAACCAAGGACATCGTCAAGGCCACGGCCCCGGTTCTGGCCGCGCACGGCTATACGATCATTCAACTTTTCGTGAAGGCGGAGCACTATCCGATCGTCGGCGGCGCGTGGTGTTCATTCACGGTGCGCGCAACGGCGCGGTGCATGCGATGCGCGGCCGTCTGCAGCAGACTGCCGTCACCCAGCCGAATTTCCGCGCGATCGTGTTCTACGACGCGCCGCTCGATACCGACGTACAGGGCCGCGACTACGACAACGCGGGTTTCATCGACCTCAGCAAGCTGCGCGACGAGATCCTGTTGTCCGAGCCCGACTACTACATCTGCGGTCCCGTTCCTTTCATGCGGCTGCAGCACGACGCACTGAAAAACATGGACATTCACGAGTCGAAGATTCACTACGAGGTGTTCGGACCGGATCTGTTCGCTGAATGACGCATACGGCGCATGCCGCGCGACGGCTGCCGCGGAAGCGACAAGCACGAATGCAGTCACCGTGACCGGGAGCGCGGCATGAAAGTGCACCATCTGAACTGCATTTCGACTTGCCCGCTGTGCGGCAAGCTGTTCAACGGCCACCCCGATTCGTTGATCCGCCGCGGGCATCTGACCTGCCATTGTCTGCTCGTCGAAAGTCCGGCGGGGCTCGTGCTCGTCGATACCGGTTTCGGTCTGCGCGATGTCGCCGATCCCTATTCGCGCCTCGGCAAATTCTTCCTGAGGCTGCTGAATCCTGAGTTCCGAAATGAAATGACGGCGATCAGGCAGATCGAGCGGCTCGGTTTCGACCCGGCCGACGTGCGCCACATCGTGATGACCCACCTCGATTTCGACCATGCGGGCGGGCTCGACGACTTTCCGCACGCAACGGTGCACATGCTCGCGAGCGAGCGCCAATACGCGGCGCAGCAGAAGACGTGGCTGGACCGGCAGCGCTTCAGGCCGCAGCAGTGGTCGTATCAGAACATGTGGCGCGTGCATTCGCCGCAGTACACCGAGCGTTGGGAGGGCTTCGCCAAGGTCCATCCGATCGAAGAACTCGCGAGCGAGATCGCGCTCGTGCCGTTGCGAGGCCATACCTATGGTCACGCGGGCGTCGCGGTACACGGCGATGGCGGCTGGTTGCTGCTCGCGGGCGACGCCTATTTCGACAACGGCGAGCTCGACCCGGTGCGTCCGCATTGCGCACCCGGTTTGCGCTTCTATCAGTGGATGCTCGAACAGGATCGCGCGGCGCGACTGTACAACCAGCGCCGCCTGCGTGATCTGGCGAAGCGGGCGAGCCCCGCGTTGACGATTTTTTGCAGCCACGACGTCGACGAGTTCGAGCGGCTCGCGGGCCGTTCGGTGGCGGTGCCGGCGGAGCAGATGGCGTGATGCTCGCAGGCTTGCGAGCGCGCCCGGTGCTTCGCGGATCGCTCACGTCTTGCGCCTGGCCCAGGCATCGTGCGCGGCGGGGCGCGCTTCCTATACTGCCTTTGTCCTCCGTTTGGACTCCAGGGGACATCGTTCTCAAATGCGCTTGCGGCGACCATGCCGGTTGAAGGCGGGTGGCTCTTTTTTGCGCGAGCGCATTTCATCGATCCGGCCGCCGCAGCAGCGCGGCCGCGAGCAGGCCCGCGCCGAGCGCCACGTAGACGTTCCCGAGCGAGCGGCGCGACAGGTGCGCCTCGAATCCAGGGGTGAGCCTGTTGGGCACCACCTTGTAGTCGACCACATACGCGCTCGCCACGGTCGTGGCTGCGGCCACCGCGGTCGCGCCGGGCCGTCGTGACGGGTCGGGGCCGGCCATCCGGTCAACCAGTTGCTCGAACATCATTGCCCAGAAGATCGCGGCTGCCTGATGGATCGCGAAGCCGGTCACCGTATGCCGGATGCTGAAGCCGCGTTCACGCAGCGCGCGTTGCGGCCACAGGCAGTGGGTGACGGCATTGATCGGCGCGAGCGGGCTGCCCGATGCGTCCGTGGATGCCGCCGCGGCTGTCGCCGCCGAGACGCAGCCGGCCAACAGCCCCGATGGGACGGCTCGGCGTAGCGTCGCACGGGTGGCCTGATACCACGGAGAACCGATTTTGTGCTCGAGCGTTTTCATGGCAGGGCTCCGGTTCGGGCGCGCAAACGCACGCCCCATGATCGCGGACGGCGGTACGCGCGAGGAGCAGCATGGCGCGTTCCGCGCGGACGATGCGCAGGAATGCCGGCCGAAAATCGTGGCCCCACTGCGATACCTAGTGCGCTTCATCGACGACGACGAGTTCGATGCGTTGCCGAGAACGCGCCCGCAATGACGCTGCGGATGATGTCCCGTTGGCCGGGGCGCAGCCGGCTGATCCCGAACACTTCGCGCAGCGTCCTGCGCATCGCGTTCAGACTGGCGGACGTGTCGCGCGGGATGGAGGTGTCGGTCATGAAGTTGGCGGTTGGCCGCAGCCGGGAACGCGATGTGCTGATACGTCATGACGTGACATTTATGGCCAAACGGGTGGACTCATGAACAAGGAAGACAAAAGCGACGCGTATCCCTACGCGTCGGGCGGATGGGGGTCGGTCAAGGCGGTGGCGACAATCCTGCTGCAGGAAAAAGCACCGCTGAAGGATAGCCAGGTTCTGATGCATCAGAATAAGCCCGGCGGTTTCATGTGTGTCAGCTGCTCGTGGGCGAAGCCGGCCGATCCGCATACGTTCGAGTTTTGCGAAAGCGGTGCGAAAGCGACCGCGTGGGATCTGACGGCCAAACGCGTAACGCCCGATTTCTTCGAGGTCCACACGGTCAGCGAGCTCGCCAAATGGCACGACCACGATCTCGAGGAAGCGGGACGGTTGACCGAGCCGCTGCGCTACGACCCGGCTACCGACCGCTACGTGCCGGTGCCGTGGCAGGAAGCATTCGATGCGATCGGCGCCGAACTGCGCACGCTGGACCCGGCCAGCGTGGTGTTCTACACGTCGGGCCGCGCTTCACTGGAAACCTCGTACATGCTGCAGCTTTTCGCGCGCATGTACGGCACCAACAATCTGCCTGACAGCTCGAACATGTGCCACGAAAGCACCAGCGTCGGCCTCAAGGAAGCGATTGGCGTGGGCGTCGGTACGGTCTCGCTCGACGACTTCGAGAAGACCGACCTGATGTTTTTCTTCGGCCAGAACGTCGGCACCAATAGCCCGCGCATGCTGCATCAGTTGCAGGACGCGCGCAAACGCGGCGTGCCGATCATCACGTTCAATCCGCTACGCGAGCCGGGGCTGCTGCATTTCGCAAACCCGCAGTCAGCGTTGGAGATGCTCACCCCCACGGATACGCAGATCAGCACGCAATACCACCAGGTGAAGACGGGTGGCGATACCGCCGCGATCCTCGGCATCTGCAAGCTCGTCATCGAAGTGGACGATCGCGCGGTGAGCACGGGCGACGCGCGCGTCGTCGACGTCGATTTCATCCGCGAGCATACGAACGGCTACGAGCAATTCGCTCAGTACGCGCGCGACGCGAACTGGGACGACATCGAGCGAGTGAGCGGATTGCCGCGCGACGCGCTCCAGGCAGCCGCCGACGAGTACATGAAGGCGAACGCGGTGATCATCCATTACGGCATGGGTCTCACGCAGCATCGGATGGGCGTGCAGAACGTGCGCATGCTGTGCAATCTGCTGCTGCTGCGGGGCAATATCGGCAAGCCGGGCGCGGGGCCGTCGCCGGTGCGCGGGCATTCGAACGTGCAGGGGCAGCGCACGGTCGGCATTACCGAAAAGCCGGAGCTCGCGCCGCTCGATCAACTGGCCAGACAGTTTTCGTTCGAGCCGCCGCGCGAGAAAGGCATGAACATCGTCGAGGCCTTCGAGGCGATGCTCGACGGCAAGGTCAACGCGATGATCAACCTCGGCGGCAACCTCGTGCGCTCGGTGCCCGACCGGGTGCGCACCGAACCGGCGTGGGCCGCGCTCGGGTTGACCGTCAACGTGGCGACCAAGCTCAATCGCAGCCACTTGGTGCACGGCCAGCGCTCGTATCTGCTGCCGTGTCTGAGCCGCATCGAGATCGACCGGCAGGCGGGCGGCGCGCAGGCGGTGTCGATGGAAGACAGCACGGCGCACTTTCATGGCTCGCGTGGCATGGCCGAACCGGCCGCGCCGACGATCCGCTCGGAGCCGTTCATCGTCGCGGGCATCGCGAAGGCGACGCTCGGCGAGCGCTCGAGTGTCGACTGGGATGCATGGCGCGACGACTATTCGCGCGTGCGTCTGGAGATGTCGAAGACATGGCCCGAGATGTTCGGTGATTTCGAGGCGCGTATGTGGACACCCGGCGGCGTGATCCGGCCGCTGCCGGCGCGGCAGCGCAAGTGGAAGACCAAAAGCGGCAAGGCCGAATTCATGGTGCCGACTTCGATCGGTGAAGATCCGGACATGCCCACGCGTGAGCCCGATTCGCTGCGGTTGATGACCTTGCGCAGCGACAGCCAGTTCAACACGACCATCTATGGCCTCGACGACCGCTTCAGAGGCATCAAGGGTTCGCGCATGGTGATTCTGATGAATCGGGTCGACATGGAGAAGCGCGGACTCGCGCACGGCGACCGCATCTGCCTCGAGACGATCGCGGACGACGGCGTCGAGCGGCACGTCGACGGACTGACCGTCGTGCCGTTCGACGTGCCGCAGGGATGCATCGGCGGCTATTACCCGGAATGCAATCCGCTGCTGCCGCTATGGCACTACGCGAAAGAGAGCAAGGTGCCGGGCGCGAAGTCGATTCCGGTGCGCGTACTGGCGGCCACGCGGTGATCAGTGCTTCGTGGATACAAAGAGGCCGGCATCGTTACCTGCGCCGGCCGCCGAATTACACCCGGGCAGCGCGTGAAGGGCATGATAAGCGCGTGCCCATCTCCTTCTTCATAGTCGGGCCAGCGGCCCGCAACGCGTGATGTCCGTTACCCAGCACTGAAGGACAGCGCACGACGCCACATAGTGTTCGGATACTGCGACGTCCCCTACGGATTCGGGGATAGCGTTTCTCCGGAAGCGCTCATGGCGTTCCATCGCTGCCTCCGGGCTGCGGTTCGATTTGCCGGCAACCCGGCATCGTCCGTTTCATCGCGTCGGCAGCCCCCGCACGCGACACGCAGTCCATGCGATCGCCGAAACCCGCAGGCAGCCGGCGAAGATGCCGCGCCTTATCGAATTGCTGAGGAATTGCTGAGGAAGGGTTGAGAGCAGTCTATTGCTCAACCAACCACGGTCTCGTGGCCAGCGATTTGCCGACGACGTGAACGAATCGCCGGCAAACGCCGTCGTGCATCACATGCGCCTACGGCGATGAACAGAATCCGGCTAGCCGCGACAATCGCCGGTCTCCCAGGTATGGCTGCGCGGGTTGCGCAGCCATACGGGGTTATTTCGAAAGCTGGGTCGGGACTTGCGTCGACGCTTGTGTCGGGAGCTGGTTCGGAAGTTGCGTCGACGCTTGTGTCGGAAGTTGCGGAAGCTGTGGAGGTTGCGGAAGCTGCGGCCCACCCTGTGAAAGCTGCTTCGTGGACGGTTGCTCGGCGGACGCTGGCTGCTGCGATGGCAATTGCTGCGGCAGATTGCTTTGCGCAAGCACGGATGTGCTGGTAAGGAAGGCGAACAGTACAAGGAAGGTCTTTTTCATTTCAATTCTCTACAGTTGGTTGTTTGATTTTGATGCGATTAGCAGCCGCGAGCCGTATCAACGCGCGGCCAAGGTTGCCTTGTAACGCCAGGACGCTGTTGCGGTACTGAAGTCGACGGGGCTACCCGACGCTACGTTGTCTGACGGGAGGGGAGCGGACGAACTAGTCACCCCGCCGCAGTTGTTGAACGCTTGCCGCTGGGCTTCCACGCGGGCTAACACCGCCTGAAAGTCCATTGCATGTTGTGTATTGGCGCCCGTGTGGTCATGGTAGCCGACCGTTTGACGCTGAACCGGTTGCACAGCCGCTTGCTCATAGGTTTGGGGACCGCTGCTGCTAGCGAATGCGGCGGTCGAGAAGGACAGGATCGACGCGACAACAGGGACGGGGATGAAGGTCTTCGACTTCGGCATGATCAGACTCCATATCGAGCGTCGGATGCAGGAGACGCGGTGTTTGGGGAACAACGGTCTGGCGAGGCATGAGTGCTGTTTGCCAGTTCGTTGGTGCCAGTCTAGTCACTTACGGTCGGCTTACAAGCATCTACGGGGCAACGGATAGTTGCCGTCGCTGCAAGGTTGTAGCCGATTGCGCTGAAGCAGTGTGTGCTTCTTAGTGTGTCCGGAGGCAAGGGCGGTGCGGGCTGTCTGAATGACACGCAGCAATTCGCTTCGACTGTATCCGCTGGTCGTTACACAAACGAGATCAGCCGTCGAGCATGCGCGCTTCCATCGCCGTTCGTCGACAAGACGCTACGTGGGTATCGGAATACGTTCCGCTTGTTGTTCGTATGTCAGCGATTCGCGATTCACGCAAACCGTGTATTGAAGATCTCGCAACTCATAATTGCGCGCGTCGAATGGCGGCGCGCTTTGCTTATACTGCGTCCACATTAAACAGGCTTCGTTTTTACGCAGGAATACTTATGGCACACCAACTTACGTTCCACGCCGGTTCATCGAACACGGACGTCATTCACGAAATCGTTCAGCACGCGTTGCGCAGCGCTGCTACGGCCTCCACCACGAATGGAGCTATCGATGTGCTTGGTCAGGCGCTACTCGAGGTCGAGCGCCTCGCCGCGCACCCGAGCGTCCTGACGCACTGAGCCCGCTGCGCGTCTGCGAACTGGCCGGGAGTCGGACCGGCAGCGCGCACGGCGTACCGCCGATGGCGGATGCAGCGCGGCTCGATCTTTAGAATCAATATTGACCGATCGCGCGAATGTGATAATATTATCACATAGTGGCCCGTCCTCGAAGTTGCTGTAGGCGAGTCGCCGCAATGCCAGCGCACGCTGAATCAACCGTGGAGATGTCACCCATGACTGCTCAACCAGACCTGAACGATTCGCTGCATCGGTGGCGGGAATGACGCGCCGACCGCGCTTCTGTTTCGCCTTGCTGTGCTCGTTCCCGCTTGTTGCGACGGTCTGCGGTTGTTCCACGACCGTGATGCCCACGCCGCGCGTCATCGCGATTGTCGTTCCCGCGATCCAAGCACCGGCAATGATGTCGCCGCCCGATCCGATGTCGCGTCCATTGTGGATCGAAGTCACCGGGCAACCCGGCGGCCAATCGCAGACAGGCACCAGCAAACCGGCGACGCCGCAAGACCCGTCGCGCCAGCACGGTGATGACAGGCGTACCCACAGCGCGGCTAGCGGCGCGACGCCGATCTGACGGATGCGCCGCGCGGCGACCCGGCATCGCCGGCTCCTGCGGTTAAGACGGATACTTCCGCCGATGCTTCGGCTCAACGACGAAAGCCACTCGATCACTCGCCCAGTGGGCGCGCTTATGACTGTATACCATCGTCAATCTCTGTTTTGGGGCGCCGTTGCGTTAGCGGCCGGCGTGTTGCTGTGGAACCTGCGTGCCGTTCTCACGCCGTTTCTGCTCGGTGCGCTCGTCGCATACATTTTGCAGCCGGGCGTGGAGTGGCTGGTACGCCATCGCATTCCGCGCGGCCTTGCGGCGCTGGTGATGATGTCTTTGTTTGCTCTGTCCGTCGCACTCGTCATGCTGCTCATGTGCGTAGTTGTCCAGAAGGAAGGGCCGGAACTCATCAGGCAAATTCCATTTATCGTCGCAAAACTCGATGGATGGCTGAAGCCGCGTCTGGCTTTTCTGGGACTGGATTATTCGCTCGATGTGACGAATATCCGCGAGGCGCTGGCGGCCCGTCTCAAAGCGGACGGGCAGGGCGCGATGCTTGCCGTATGGCAGTACCTGCGCACCAGCAGCAACGTGATGATCAATGTCGTGAGCAATGCGGTGCTGATGCCACTCGTCCTGTTCTATCTGCTCTACGACAGGCACGAGGCGTTCGCGCGCATGGCGAGCTTCGTGCCGCGGCGCTGGCTCGGCAAGACACGGGAATTCGTCGGAGAGATCGATCGCATGATGTCGCAGTATCTGCGCGGGCAATTGCTGGTGATTGCAGTGCTCGCCGTGTTCTACCCGACTGTGCTGACGATTGCAGGGTTGGATCTGGCGGTGCCCGTCGGCTTGTTTAGCGCGCTTGCAGTATTCGTCCCTTACATCGGCTTTGCGACCGGCCTCGCGTTCGCGCTGCTGGCGGCGCTGCTGCAATTCGGTGATTGGTATGGCGTGGCCGTGGTGGTCGCGGTGTATGGCGTCGGCCAGATTCTCGAAAGCTTTGTGCTGTTGCCGAGACTGGTTGGCGAGCGCATCGGCCTTCATCCGCTCGCGGTCATCTTTGCGTTGCTGGCGTTTGGGCGGCTGTTCGGATTCTTCGGCGTGTTGCTCGCGTTGCCGGTCAGCGCCATCCTCGCATCGGCATTGCGGGAACTGCGCCGCCGCTATCTCGCGAGTGCGCTTTACCAGGGCTGACCGGCATCGCGATCGCCCGATTCGATGTCCGGGCA
>NZ_VZQP01000100.1:0-13792 GCF_014397655.1 Paraburkholderia sp. UCT31 | reverse complement strand
GTTCAGGAAAAGGCCTTCCGTCTTCTGAACGTCAACCCCGCCTGTACCCAGTAACCGCCCCGCCCAAGCGCGCATAACAGCGCGAAATCAACAGCTTATGTTAGTGGCCTGGTCAAAGTTCGGATTAATGCAAGCCGTTTGTGTAACGGCCGCTCGCTAGTGAGCGTTCGCCAACTCGACAACGAAGTCCAGAAAGGCACGCGTCTTCGCCGGCATGCGATGCCGTGACCGATAGCACGCGTAGAGGGGATAGTGCTCGTCAGCACAGTCGGGAAAGAGATTGATCAACCGCCCCTCTTTCCTGTCTCCGAATTACGGAATTCCAGGCATCGGTGGCTCGGGCCTTCGAGATCTTCCGGCTTTGCCGGCCGGCCCCGTCGCGCGATGTACGACGGCGCGGTGACCGTCACCACGGCCGTGTCGAGCAGCTTGCGTGCGACGAGAGTCGATGTCCTCGGCTCGCCGAACCGCAGCGCGAGGTCAAAGCCCTCGAGAACGAGATCGTCGAAATGGTCGCGCGCGATGAACTCGATTTCGAGTTCAGGATGCGCATCCATGAACTGATCGAGTCGTTGCCCAAAGCCGGTGACTGAGCCGGAATTATCGCCGGCTCAAGCCCCGTCGCGCCATTTATCCCGCTGTCCGGTTCTGCGCGGGCACTTCTGCGCCGGCGCTCCGCGTGACAGAGTCGCTGAGGTCCGTCCTCGTATTGATGAACCAGGCGGAAACCGAAGCCAACAAGAAGCAGCCGACGAAGAGGTGGAATACGACGTTGAAGTCGTCATTCGTCCTGGTCAGGATGTAACCGACGATCAGCGGGGAAAGAAATCCTGCCAGCTGACCCGCCGCATTGACAAAGCCGATTGCCGACCCGACGACCTTGTTCGGCAGCGCGACGTTCGGGATGGTGTAAAGCGAACAGCCGGCCATGGTTGAGAAGAAGTAGCCGATCGTCTGAAAGAACACCGCCGTTTCCGCGGTCTCCGCATGGGCCGTCAGATAGGCAAAGATGGCGGCCACGACGCAGCCGAGGACGACAAGCAATTCGCGACGATTGCGGAAGAACTTGTCGGAAAGAAAGCCCGTGATGCAATAGGCAATCGTGCCGACGAGAAATGGCACCGACGCCATCATGCCCATTCTGGCCGTCGAAAGGCCGCGCGCTTTCAGCAGATACGTCGGGAACCAGCTCATGATGCCCCACGAGGCGATGCTGAAAACGAACAAGGTGACGAAGCACCACCAGACCAGCGGCGTTTTCACCAAACCAGCAAAATCCGCTTTGCCGGCAGAGGCAGACAAAGACTTTTCGCTGGTACCGATTTCCTCCAATTCGATCTTCGAAACGTGCTTGCTGTCTTTCGGGCTGTTTCTGATATAGATCCAACCGAATACGGCCATCGCGACACCGGGTATGAACAGACTCGTGAAAATCGCGCGCCATCCCCACGCGGCCATCACGGCCGCCACGAACAGCGGCGCCAATGCGGGTCCCAGCGCATTAGTGGTCATCATCAGCCCGGTTGCCCGTCCCGCTTCGCGCTTTGGGAACCACGCCGACAGTGTCTTGAACGCGGCGGGAGGAAAGAGCGCTTCGCCGATGCCGAACGCGACCCGCACCACCAGCATCAAGCCGAGCGAATTGCACAGTCCGGTAAGCGCGGTGAAAATCGTCCACCAGGCGATGCCGATCGTCGTCATCAGCCGCGGACCGAATCTGTCTGCAAGCAGGCCAGCCGGGATCTGACATAGCGCGTAGCTAAAGAAGAACGCGCTCAGGATTCCACCCATTTCCATCGCGGACAGATGAAACTCGGACGCAATGAATGGAATAGCCGCTGCCATGATCATTCTGTCCATGTAACAGAGCAGATAGATTGCGAACAAAATAAGCAGCACGAGGTAGCGATGTCTCCAACGAAAGCGCATGAGATCTTCCTTATTATTAAATGACAGCGATGACACAAAATCCAAGCTTTAGCCGATCAATTGGCGGTACGAGAACGACTTGAAATCGGCAGGCTCGCGAAAGCCCAGCATGTCGTTGACGGTGATACCTGCGAATGCCCCCGTGAAGCCGATGGGGGTTGCATATTCATCGCTGAGTTTCGTGAAATCCTTTTCCAGTTCAAGGTCCTTCCAGTCACCGTGCGTCAAGCGATAGAAGAAGCGCAGTTTCGCGTCCACGACGCGAATCCGCAGGTCGATCCCGGTGGCCTCGGGCAGCGTCGCCAGTCGATTGCTGTAGGCGAAGCTGCCGGCATCCATTTCCATGTAGGACAGGATTTTTGTGCCGTCGTCGTCGCGCGTGACGAACAGATAGTAGAAGGTGTTCTCGTCGTAACGCGCCATGAGCCCAGCCATGTGCAGATATGACTTGGGTGAAAATTCCAGCGCGGTTTCGACTTCGAACTGCCAGTCTCGGATGCGACAGGCCAACAAGCTTTGATGGAACCGCGAAGTCGGCGACTCTTGCCCCCTTATCCGCAGATAGCCCGGACGTTCGTGAAGATTGCACCAGTCGTCGCCGATGGGGATGCGCAGACTCTGCAGTTCCAGGGGCAGCGCGGCACGTTGTCCGAAATCGATCGTCCAACTGCTGTCGAGCCTTTGCTCGATATCCGAGCCGATCGCAAAAGATTCGGCGGGAACCACTCCGCCACTGGCGAGGCCGGGCCAGTCGGCATGCCATTCGATAGGTGCGACACAGGTTTCACGGCCTAGCGGCGAGCGCTTCGTGTGCGCATCGATTGGTCTCGATCCGAGGTACGTCATGTACCACTGGCCGTTGGGACCCTCGACCAGATTGCCGTGGCCGGTCCGCTGAATCCGTCCATTCGCGTCGCGCGACGTGAGCATCGGCGTATCAGGATGAAGCTCGTATGGACCGAAAATGTCGCGGGACCTGGATACACACGTTGCATGTGTATAGCCTGTGCCTCCCTCCGCTGTGATCAGGTAGTACCAGTCTCCCTTCTTCAGCAAATGCGGAGCCTCGTAGATCTGACATTTCATGAAGTAATCGGTCTTCAGGTTGGCGCCTTTATAGATGACGTGCTCTTCGCCGATCAGCTTTTCCTCCTGCACCGAGTATTCTTGCAGAACGATTCCGACGAACAGGTCTTCGTAGATACCTCTGAAATCGCGCCGGATATAGGCGAGCCACTTTTTGCCGGATTCGTCGTGGAACAGGGATGGATCGTATCCACCGGACACGAGATGCACGGGCTCCGACCAGGGTCCGGTGATGTCCGGGGCGGTTACGAGGTAGTTGTGCATGTCACGAAGCGGGGAGATCTTCTGCTCGCCTTTCCATGCCTTGGTGTCGGTATAGACGAGCCAATAAAGACCGTCGTGATAGGAGAGGGCTGGCGCCCATATGCCTGCGGACGGCTGCTCTCCGATCAGATTCAATTGCGATAGCCTGTCGAGAGGCGTGGCCTTGAGTTCCCAGTTGACGAAATCTTTTGATTCGTAAATGAGAACGCCCGGATACCATTCAAACGTTGAAACCGCGATATACCACGCATCCTTGCCACGGCACACACAAGGATCCGGGTTGAAGCCGCGCAGAACTGGATTCTGAATAGTACTCATCGGGAGGGTATTGTTTGACGTGCTGAGAGGAACAGATCTTCTTTATCGACAACGTTGCGACACCGAAACTTTCCGTCGAAATGTGTTACCGATACCAATTTTACCTAGCATGTGACCTGCTAACTATTCAAGTGCGACGATGGGAATCCTGCTATGAAGGGGCGACGGAAAACCGCATTGTCAGAAGCTTTCGGAATCGCCCACAACCCTCCGCGCCCGCAGAATCACCGGCATATCGACCATCCTCCCATCCACGGCAACCGCGGCGCCATGGCTCGCCTCGACAGCCGCAAGCACCCGTTGCGCCCACTCCACCTCGGCGTCACTCCATGCATACGCGCGATGCACCGGCTCGATCTGCTTCGGATGAATGCAAAGCTTGCCGCCGAAACCGAACCGCCGGCCGCGCCGCGCATCAGCTTGCACCGCATCAGCATCGGTAATGGTCGTCGACACGCCATCCACCGGCGCACCAATGCCAGCCAGCCTCGACGCAAGCACGATCTGCGAGCGAAACAGATGCAACTCCTCGCCATCCCCATCGATGCCGAGATCGATCTGAAAATCCAGCGTACCGAAGACGATACGCAGCACGCGCGGCGCGCTGCACAACTCCGCAAGATTCGCGAACCCGCGCGCAGTCTCGACAATCGGCAGCACGCTCAACGCCGGATGCGCGCTGGCCAGCACCGCGTTGATCTGTTCGCGCGTCTCAGCCTTCGGCAGCACGATTCCGGCCACGCCGGTCTGCCCAACGAGCGCCGCAACTTCATCTGGAAACCATGGCGTATCCGAGCCATTGATACGCACCCAGGCGGCCCGCGATGCGTTAGCCGACACCGCGGCCACAACCGCCGCACGCGCCGGCACCTTCTGATCCGGCTGCACCGCGTCTTCCAGATCGAGAATCACCGCATCCGCGCCGGCCGCATAGGCCTTGTCAAACCGCTCAGGCCGATTCCCAGGCACGAACAGATACGACCGGGGCAATGCGCTCATGCCGCCACCATCGTGCGCGAAGTTGCATCGAATACCGAGCCAATCTGCTTCTCTTCGGCAATCTGCCATGCGCAGCGAAGCAGTTGCGCAGCCTCCTGTTCGCTAGCCGCACCCGAAAACGCCGCCAGCCGATGCAGCTTCGTCGCAATCTCGTCGCGCGACAAGGTATTGCCTGGATCGCCCTTCGGCTCATCGACACGCCCATCGAACACGCGGCCGTCGGTCGTCGTCACCGTGACCTTGCCGATCCAGCGTGCGGGATAGGCGGCGTCGACTTCAGCGTCGAGCGCCATTGTGACCTTGTCGCGAAACGCGGCGATCTCGCTCGCGTCGAAACCCTGCTCGAATTCGGTCACGCCGGCATAGCCGTGATGCGCGACCAGCCCAAGCACTGTGCCCATGTTGAACTTCGCCTGATGTACGCTGCGCGGCGCGACCACGGGACCGAGCACATCGATCGCGCCTTGATGCACGTGCGCGACGACCTTCGCGATGTCGCGCGGCGCGAAACGATGCATCTGCACGACGGCGAGCAGCGCATCGGCGGCCGGATGCGTATGGCGGCACGCCGCGTGATACTTGAACGATGTCTCCGCGGTCGCCCAGCGGCTGCCAAGCCGATCGACGAGGCGCGCCGGATCGGCGTCGCTCGACATGCCGGCGGCCATGCCCTGGGCGCCTTCGAGAATGTGCGTCGCGCCCTTGAAGCCGTCGGCGGCGAGTTGCGCGGCCATCAGGCCGTTCGCGGCGGCCATCGCGGTGTGCAGTTGCTTCGAGTCGGCGGCGTCGCGCAGAAATTCCCATAGGCCGCTCGCCTGCGTGCCCGCCGAGCCGAACGCATCGAGCATTTGGGACGGCAACAAACCCAGCAAGCGTCCTGCCGTTGCCGCTGCCGCGACCGTGCCGACCGTGCCCGTAGTGTGAAACACCTTGTAGTGCGAGCGCCCGAGAAATTCGCCGATGCGAATGCCGACCTCGTATCCCGCCACCGCCGCCGCGATGAAGTCGCGCCCCGAGGCTCGCTTTGCCTGTGCCAACGCGAGCGCAACCGGAAACACCACGGTCGCCGGATGAAACACCGAGCCATTGTGCACATCGTCCTGTTCGGCGAAATGCGATGCCGCGCCGTTGATCATTGCGGCGAAATACGGCGTGGTGCGACCGCGGTCGATCAGCACCTCGCAGAGGCCCTCGTTCGTCGCCCCGGCTGCCGCGCGTGCGAACCGCGCGATCGTCTCGACCGGGCGCGCACCCTTGCCGGCCAGCGCCGAGCCGAGCCAATCGACGTACAGGTTGACGGTACGCTCGACGACCTCGTGCGGGATGCGGTCGAAGTCGAGTTGCGCCGCGAAAGTAGCAAGCGTGAGACTGGGATTGTCGTTCATGGGGTCGTTACCGAATCAGATCGTGCCCGCCGCGCGCAGCGCGTCGATACGCCCATTGTCGTAGCCAAGCTCACGCAGAATTGCTTCCGTATGTTGACCAAGCGTGGGCACAGGGTCCATTCGCGGCTCGAGGTCGGAAGGCAGACCGGGCGGCCGCAATGCGGGTATCGTCCCCGTTGCCGTGCCGACTTCCTGCCAGCGCTCGCGCGCCTTCAGTTGCGGATGCGCCCACACATCGGCGAGCGTATTCATCTGCGCGTTCGCGATGCCTGCCTCATCGAGTCGATCGATCACGTGCGCCGCGCTCTGCTTCGCGAACGCCGCGACGATCACCTCGCGCAGGGCGTCGCGCGCCGCAGTACGTTTCGAGTTCGATGCAAAGCGTTCGTCGGTTGCCAGTTCAGGCTGTTCGAGCACGCGCTCGCAGAACAGCTTCCATTCGCGTTCGTTCTGCAGGCCAAGCATGACCGTCTTGCCGTCGCCAGCGGGAAACGGGCCATAAGGATAGATCGTTGCATGCGCGGCGCCCGCAAGCGCGGGCTGCGACTGACCGTCGATCGCGTAGTAGAGCGGATAACCCATCCACTCGACCATGCTCTCGAGCATCGATACATCGATGCGGCAACCGCGCCCTGTGCGTCCACGCTCCAACAGCGCGCTCAGGATGTTCGAATACGCGTACATGCCCGCCGCGATATCGGCGATCGAACAGCCCGCTTTCGCTGGCGAGCCGGGCGAACCGGTGATCGACAGGAAGCCGGACTCGCTTTGAATCAGCAGGTCGTACGCCTTCTTGTCGCGATACGGACCGTCCGCGCCGTAGCCGGAAATATCGCAGACGATCAACTTCGGATACTTGTGGCTCAATGTGTCGTAGCCAAGGCCAAGCCGTTCGGCCGCGCCTGGCGCGAGGTTCTGCACGAGCACGTCGGCATCGGCAACCAACGCATCGAGAATCTCGGCCGCCGCGGGCTGCTTCAGGTCGAGCGAAAGACTCTCCTTCGAGCGATTGGTCCACACGAAGTGCGACGACAGCCCATGCACACGTTCGTCATAGCCGCGCGCGAAATCGCCGACGCCGGGCCGTTCGATCTTGATCACGCGCGCCCCGAGATCGGCCAGTTGACGCGTGCAGAACGGCGCGGCAATCGCGTGTTCGAGCGTGATGACCTTGATACCGTCGAGTGGTCTCATGATGTCCGCCGGCGGGTCAGAACGAACGCGGCAGCCCGAGGATATGCTCGGCCACGTACGAGAGAATCAGATTGGTCGATATCGGCGCGACTTGATACAGACGCGTTTCACGAAACTTGCGCTCGACGTCGTACTCGCACGCGAAGCCGAAGCCGCCGTGAAATTGCAGGCACGCATTGGCCGCTTCCCACGACGCATCCGCCGCGAGCAGCTTCGCCATATTCGCCTGCGCACCGCACGGTTGATGTGCGTCGAAACGACGTGCCGCTTCGAAGCGCATCAGGCTCGCCGCCTCGACGTTGATGAACGAGCGCGCGATCGGAAACTGCACGCCCTGGTTCTGTCCGATCGGCCGGCCGAACACGACGCGCTCCTTCGCGTATTCGGTGACTTTATCGACAAACCAGTAACCGTCACCGATGCATTCCGCGGCGATCAGCGTGCGCTCCGCGTTCAGGCCATCGAGAATGTATTTGAAGCCTTGCCCTTCCTCGCCGATCAGATTCTCGGCCGGAATTTCGAGGTTGTCGAAAAAGAGCTCGTTGGTCTCGTGATTGACCATGTTCAGAATCGGCTGCACGGTCAGGCCATGACCGATCGCCTCGCGCAGATCGACGATGAAGATCGACATGCCCTCTGATTTCCTCTTTACGTCCGCGAGCGAAGTGGTGCGTGCGAGCAGAATCATCAGGTCCGAGTGTTGCACGCGCGAGATCCACACCTTCTGACCGTTGATCACGTAACGGTCACCGCGCCGCTCTGCGGTCGTCTTGATCTTCGTCGTATCGGTGCCGGTGGTCGGCTCGGTCACGCCCATCGATTGCAAACGCAGGTCGCCGTTCGCGATCTTCGGCAGATACCTGCGCTTCTGTTCTTCCGAACCGTGCCGCAGCAGCGTGCCCATGTTGTACATCTGCCCGTGGCACGCGCCCGAGTTGCCGCCCGCGCGATTGATCTCCTCCATGATCACCGACGCTTCCGTGAGCCCGAGCCCCGAGCCGCCGAAGTCCTGCGGAATCAGCGCGGCGAGCCAGCCGGCCTTCGTCAGCGCGTCGACGAACTCTTCCGGATAGCCGCGCGCCTCGTCGATCTTGCGAAAGTACTCGCCGGAAAACTGCTGACACAGATCGCGCACGGCCTCGCGAATGTCCTGGAACGAATCGTGTTGCGTGGTTTGCATAGTCGAGTCTCGCGGAATTCAGGCGAGCGCGGCGGTCGCGCGCATGGTCAGATAACCTTCGTGGTCCTTCGCCCACAGGTCGATGGTCTTGCCGTCGGCGGCGGGCTTGCCGCATACCGTGAACGGCTGGTCCGCGAACGTGGGGCGAAGCGCGCGAAACGCGAAGCTTTGCAGTGTCGCTTGCGGCAGTTCTCGGCGCACGAGATCGACCAGCAGCGTCGCGATCAGCGGGCCATGCACGACGAGGCCCGGATAGCCTTCGACCTGCGTGACATAAGGATGGTCGTAGTGAATGCGATGGCCGTTGAAAGTCAGCGCCGAGTAGCGCAACAGCATCACGGCATCGGCGTCGATCGTGCGGCGCCATGTTTCGTCTTCGGGCGCGGGCGCCGGCTGTTGCGGCCGCGCGCCCTCCTGCGGCGCGTCGCGATAGACGATGTCGTGCTCCTCTTCGAGCTTCAACTCGCCATCGACTTCGATCGTATGTTGCACGGTGACGAACACGAGGCGGCCCGAGCGGCCGGTCTTGTCCTCGATATTGGCGATCGTCGACGTGCGCCGCGCATGCTCGCCGATCTTCAGCGGCGCATGAAACGTGAGCCGGCCGCCAGCCCACATGCGGCGCGGCAGTGGCACGGGCGGCAGAAAATCGCCACGCTTCGGATGTCCGTCGGGGCCGACTTCGGAGAGCGGCGCAACCGGCAGAAAGTACAGCCAGTGCCACAACGGCGGTACGGTGTTACCGCTTTCCTCGCGATCGAGCGTGGCGGCAAGCGCCTTCAATGGAAACGCGGTGATGTCGTCTTCGGCCACCGCCTGCTTGTTGAGCCAATCGTCGAGTTTCTCTGGGGCAGCGGACATGACGGAGTCTCCAGATTCAGTGTGATGGTCCTCGTTAGGGCCCACTATGACCGACGCGCTGCGTTCCGCGAAGTTCGATTTTCCGAAGCGGGCCTTTGTTTTTCGTTAAGACGTTGAGCCCAGCGAGCGGCGCTGACGATCTGTTGTCAGCGCGATCGGCGATTCGATGTGGCTTGACCTTAGTGCCGGGCCGCGACGGCACCCCTGCGCCTGTTCGCTCATTTGAGCCCGAGCCGTTTAGCCAGCCGATTCAGATTCGCCCGGTCCAGCCCCAGCTCGCGCGCGACCGCGGCCCAGTTCTGCCTGTTGCGGATCAGCGCTTCGAGAACGAGATTGCGTTCGAACTCGGTGACCGCGCTGCGAAAGTCTTTCGTCTCGCTTTCCTCGCTCTGCGTGGCGATTTGATTGGCTTCATGATCTTGTGCGTCCGACAACGCGAAGTCCGCGGCCGTCAACGTCAGAATACGGCGGCGCTCACGATTGGCCGCCAACGCCTTCAGCGCGCTGCGTCCGATCAGATGCTCCAGTTCGCGCACATTGCCGGGCCATGAGTAGTGCAGCAATGCGGCCTGTGCGTCAGCCGCAAGACGCAGGCTCAGCAAACCGAGCCGGGAGCGATTGTCTTCGAGGAAGAAGCCCGCCAGCAGTAGCACGTCGCGGCCACGCTCGCGCAACGGCGACACGCGCAGCGGATACACGCTGAGGCGATGATAGAGGTCGGCGCGAAAGCGGCCCGCGCGCAATTCTTCGGCGAGGTCGCGATTGGTTGCGGCGATGAGCCGCACGTCGACTCTATGTTCGTGGTCCGAGCCGATGCGCTGCAACTGGCCGTTCTGCAGCACGCGCAACAGCTTTGCCTGCACCGCGAGGGGCAACTCACCGACTTCGTCGAGGAAAATGGTGCCGCCGTCCGCGAGTTCGAACTTGCCGCGTCGATCCGCCGAGGCTCCCGAAAACGCGCCGCGCACGTGCCCGAACAGTTCGCTCTCGACGAGCGTATCGGGCAACGCCGCGCAGTTCAGGCTGATCAGCGGCTTGTTCGCGCGCGGCGACAGCGCGTGGATCGCATTGGCGACAAGTTCCTTGCCGACGCCGGTCTCGCCGGTGACGAGCACGGTCAGATCGCTGGCGGCCACCACCTCGATCTCCTTGATCATGCGGCGATGCGCGTCGCTGCTGCCGATCAGCTCGCGCCGGCTCTCGCTGCTCGCCAGCCGATACGCTTCCGCGCGGCGCTGCGCCTCCTCGCCATTGCGCGCCAACGCGTCGATGCGTTCGACGACGCTCACGGTCGCGGCCGCGAGGCCGAGAAACGCCTGCAGCGAAGCCATGTCGAGTGTGTCGAAGCGCGCCGGGTCGAGTGCGTCGAGCGTGAGCAAGCCCCAAGGCTCGCCGCGGATGAACAGCGGGCACCCCAGACAGTCGTGCACTTCGAGGTGCCCGGGCGCCATGCCTTGCACGAGGCCATCGTAGGGATCGGGCAAATCGGAGTCGGCGGCGAAGCGCGTCGGCCCTGGCTGGGCCAGCAGCTCCTGAAAGCGCGGATGCTCGGCGACGCGAAAACGCCGCCCGAGCGTATCGCTGCTCAAGCCGTCGATGGCGAGCGGCACCAGCGTATCGCCTTCGAGGCGTAGCAGAGCGGCCGCGTCGCCCGGAAATAGCGAGCGCAGCGCGCTGAGCAGCCGCCGATAACGCTCGCGCTCGGACAGCTCGCGCGACAGGTCGAGAATCAGCGGGGTAAGAACATCGAGGACCGCCCCTGTAGTCAGATCGACTGCGGATTGAGTCTTTTCGACTAGGGTCGAATGAACCATCTCAATTGCCAGATCGTTGATCTAAATGCATTTTATACCTGGCACGAATCGTGGATAGCAGAGGCAGTCTGCCGAAACCGGCTGTGACATTCGCTGATAGGCAGACGCTCACCCAGACTCTCACCAGGACTTAAAAACATGCTATCCGCCGAACACCGCGCCATCATCAAAGCAACCGTGCCGCTCCTGGAAAGCGGCGGCGAGGCGCTCACCACGCACTTCTACAATCTGATGCTCAGCGAGCATCCGGAAGTGCGCCCGATGTTCAATCAAGCCAATCAGGCAAGCGGCGCGCAACCGCGCGCGTTGGCCAACGGCGTGCTGATGTATGCGCGCCATATCGATCAGCTCGAGCAGTTGGGCGGGCTAGTCGCGCAGATCATCAACAAGCACGTGTCGCTGAACGTGCAGCCTGAGCACTATCCGATCGTCGGCAAGTGTCTGCTGCGCGCGATTCGCGAGGTACTCGGCGCGGACGTCGCAACCGCCGCCGTGATCGAAGCGTGGGCCGCCGCGTATCAACAACTCGCCGATCTTCTGATCGGCCTCGAAGAGAAGATCTACGCCGAAAGCGCAGCAGCGCCCGGCGGTTGGCGCGGCACGCGGTTGTTCCGCGTCGCGCGCAAAATGCGTGAAAGCGACGAGATCACGTCGTTCTATCTGCGTCCCGATGACGGCGGCGAATTGCTCGCGTTTCAGCCGGGTCAGTACATTGGCGTGCGTCTGGTGATCGACGGCGAAGAAGTGCGTCGCAACTATTCGCTGTCCGCAATGAGCGATGGCCGCGAATATCGCATCAGCGTGAAGCGTGAACCGAATGGCACCGTGTCGAAGTATCTGCACGAGCAGATCAAGGAAAGCGACTCGCTCGAGCTGTTCGCGCCGTCCGGCGAATTTACGCTGCAACCTGGCGACAAGCCGTTGGTGCTGATCAGCGGCGGTGTTGGCATTACGCCGACGATGGCGATGCTGGAGGCCGCGCTGAAGACCAATCGTACGGTGCATTTCATTCACGCGGCCCGTCATGGTGGCGTGCACGCATTCCGCGGCGCAATCGATGCATTGGCCGCACGCCATCCGCAACTGAAGCGCTTCTATTGCTACGAGGAGCGCCGTGATGGCGATGCCGAAGCGCACGCGGTCGGTTACGTCGACGAAGCGAATCTGAAGAAGTGGTTGCCGGAAACGCGCGATGTCGACGTGTATTTCCTCGGGCCCGTCGCGTTCATGAAGGCGATCAAGAAAGGGCTGAAGGCGATCGGCGTGCCGGAATCGCAGAGCCGTTATGAGTTCTTTGGTCCGGCTGCCGCGCTCGGATAACGCACTCGAGTAATCGACGAGTACTTGCCCTCTTTGAATCGCTGCGAAGCGTATTCGAAGACGGGCATGTTCGGGCTTCGATCACGCCGGCGAGTTTGGCCTCGTAAAAAGCGGGCCAAATCTGCCGCGCCTTCTAGCGCTCCCTCCTGCGGCGAAACGCCCACCAGCCCGTCAGCCCGGTAAAGCCGGCGACCAGCACCACCATCAGCCAGAAGCCATGCTTGTTCTCGGCGAGCGGAATACCACCGACGTTCATGCCGAAGAAACCGGCGACGATATTGATCGGCATCACCAGCACCGTGACTAGCGTCAGCGTAAATAGCGTCCGGTTGTTCTGCTCCTCGAGGCGCGAGGTGATTTCTTCCTGCAGCAATCTGACCCGCTCGATCAATCCCGCTACGTCCGAAAGCACGACCGAGAACTCCTCCGTCGATTCACGCAGATCTTGCACGTCTTCCGCATGAAGCCAGCGAGGCGGCCTCGCCAGCAAGCGGAAAATCGCGCCCGGTTCGGGTGCCAGCATGCGTTGCAGGCGTGTCAGCGTGCGACGCATCGCGCCGAGGTCCAGGCGGTTTTGCGTCTGCCGTTGCGACAGAAAGCGATCCTCGATTCGATCGACGTCGGCACTGGTTCGGCGGACGATCTGCACGAGCAGGTCGGCCTGGTCGCGCATCAGATGAACTAGCAGTTCGGCAGGTGACCTGAATATTTCACCTTCGCGCACCGACGCGCGCAAACGGTCGACCGAGCGCAGCGGCTTCAGCCGCGCCGTCACGATGAGCCGCTTATGTGCGTAGATCCACAGCGTCGCGATTTCTGACGGGATGAATTCGAGGTTAAACATGACGTCGTTGACGACCGCGCGCAGTGCGCCGTCCGCATGCTCGATCCGCGTCGAATGCGAGCCTTCGCGCAAGGCGTCGAAAAAGGTTTCGGGCAGATCGAGTTGCGTGCGCATCCAGCGCTCGCTCGCGCTATGCGCGAGATTGAAGTGAAGCCATAGAAACTCGCCAGCGTCCGTCGCGCTAGTGCCGGCATCGTCCTCGCGCTCGCGGTACCAGTCGATGACTTCGTCCGCGTCGATCGGCCGCCCGGCGAGCGTCGGCGAAAACCGGAAACCGCAGACCATACCCGACGAATCCGCGCCGTAGGTTTGCATTGCCAGATCTGATTTCATAGGTCGTTCGATGCCAGCGCCTCCGAAAGGAATACGTGAGCATAGCGCGAACAATTGAAAGAGAGTTGACGCGCGCACTTTCCGGCGTCGTATTGTCGAATTGCGGCGGCTGGATTGTCTCCGAAACGTCATCTCTGCCGATGACGGCCGCGTAAACGCAGAAACCCCACCGCGGCGGGTGGGGTTTCTGACTGGGGGGAGCCTGACGATTACCTACTTTCACACGGGCAATCCGCACTATCATCGGCGTGGAGTCGTTTCACGG
>NZ_VZQP01000099.1:0-14225 GCF_014397655.1 Paraburkholderia sp. UCT31 | reverse complement strand
GGCATGGCTAATGCGCGGCAAGACGACGTCGGCTCCCACATCGAAAGGAGAAGCTATGTCCACCACGCCGTCCGCTATCAGACATTCCGCCACACATCCATCGAAACTCGCGCCCCGCGATCTTCGGACTGTTGAACCCCATCTCGTATGGAATGTTCGTCGGCGCGTTGATCTTTGACCTGAGCTACATGAGCACACGTAACGTGTTCTGGGGCAAGGGCGCCGCGTGGCTCATTACGGTGGGCCTGATCATTGCCATCATTCCGCGCCTGCTCAATTTCGGTCACGTCTGGTTGCAGCGACGTCGCCGCGTCACGCGTATCGAAAGAATCGACTTCTGGCTCAATCTGCTCGCCATCATCGCGGCGATCGTCAATGCATTCGTGCACAGCCGCGACGCTTATGCGATGGTCCCGGACAACGTGATTCTGTCGGTCATCACCGTCGTGCTGCTGAGCATCGCCCACGTCGCGATGGCAATGAACAGGCTCGATCTCCCCGAGGTGACTCATGGCTAAGCTGATCGCCGGCAGCGCGTTCGTCATCACCATCTCCGTGTTGATGAGCGGCTGCCACGTACGGGCAGAGTACGACCCCTCGCAGCAGGCCGGAGCGAATCCGTCGATACCGCGGGCACGCAACTTCTTCGCACCGCCGATGCAGGTGCCGAAATACGTGGGATGGAAAAAAGGCGCAACGCCCAAGGTGGCCGACGGCCTGAAGATCGAGAAGATCGCCTCGGGACTCGTGCAGCCTCGCCAGATCTATACGCTTCCCAATGGTGACGTTCTCGTCGCGGAAGCCAATAGCCCGAACGAGGAGGCCGTTACCACGCCGAAGCAGGTGATCGCCGGGCTGATCGAAGCCAGATCGGGAAAGAAGGCCGACGGCTCGAATCGCATCACGCTGCTCAGAAAGCCCGCCAACGGCAATGGCGAATGGCAGCGGTATATGTTCATCGATCATCTGCACTCCCCGTTCGGCATGCAGCTCGTCGGCGACACACTCTATGTCGCCGATACCGATGCGATCCTGAAGTTTCCGTACAAGACGGGCGAAACCAGTATCAGCGAGCGCGGCGTCGAACTCACCGATCTCCCCGATACGATCAACCATCACTGGACCAAAGCCCTGCTCGCCAGTCGCGATGGCAAGAAGCTCTATGTGGGCGTCGGCTCCAACAGCAATGTCGGCGAGAACGGGCTGGAGGTCGAGTACCGGCGCGCGGACGTACTCGAAGTCGATACGGCGACGGGCGCAAGCCGCATTTACGCGGCGGGCATTCGCAATCCGACCGGCCTGCAGTGGGAACCGACGACGGGCCGGCTCTGGGCCATCGCGAACGAGCGCGACGAGATCGGCCCCGATCTCGTGCCCGACTATCTGACGTCGGTGAAGGAGAATGCTTTCTACGGCTGGCCGTACAGCTATTACGGCCAGCACGTCGATCCGCGTGCTCAACCGCAGCGTCCCGACCTCGTCGCGAAGGCGATTGCCCCAGACTTCTCGATCGGCTCGCATGTCGCGCCGCCAGGACTGACCTTCTATACCGGCAAGAGCCTGCCCTCGCAGTATCGCGGCGGCGCGTTCATCGGTGCGCATGGCAGTTGGGACCGCTCGCCGTTGAGCGGTTATGTGGTGTCGTACGTGACGTTCGAGAACGGCAAGCCCGCCGGTGCGCCGAAAGACGTCGTGATGGGCTTTATGTCGCCGGATCAGAAGGAGTTGTATGGCGCGCCCGTGGGCGTCGCCCAGGATCGCGACGGCGGCCTACTGATCGCCGATGACGTCGGCAACACGGCGTGGCGCGTGACGGGCGCGGGCGGCTGATGCGCGCATCGCGATCGCCTGCCGCGTGGATGCACCGATACGGACACCGCGACCCAGTGATGACTTCCCCGGCGATTCACTGGTCCAACCGGCGGCGCTTGCTGATCATGCTCGTGCTGAGTGGATCGGCAATGTGGTATGCCGACGACCGTGCGCCTGCCCGACGTGCAGGTGCCGGGCACCGAACAGCTGTCGCGTTTCGGCAGCAAGTACGCGGACGAGCCGGGCTCCGATAATCTCGCGGGCGTGAAATCGCCAGCCGTCGACGCGATCCTGCGCAAGGTGCTGGGCGCGCAAACGCGCGAGCAGCTCGTCGATGCGACCCACGCGCTCGACCGGGTACTGATGAACGGCTATTACGTGACTCCCGCACTGGTATTCCGCGGTTCATCGCATCACGTACCGGAACAACCTCGCCTTTCCGGCGAAGCTGCCGCTTTACTTCGCCGCCGACGAATGGCTACTGTCGACGTGGTGGCAGAAGACGGCTGGACTGAATCTTGCGCCTCCTCAATGATTGGAGGAAAACGATCATGACCAGACTACTCTTTGCAATCATCGTGGCAGTCGGCCTGGCGGGCTGCGTCGTCGCCCCGCCGCCGCCCAGCTATGGCTACGGTTATGAGCCAGCGCCCGCCTATGGCTATGCCCCCGGGTATTACGTCGCGCCCTCCGTGAGCCTCGGCATCGGCATTGGCGGCTACTGGGGTGGCCATGGGGGCAATTGGCACGGTCATTGAAGCAGCCGTTCCCGAAAGTCCACGAGCGCTCTTCCGAACCAGGGTAAACATCCATCCTCCCACGAAGCACTTCAAAATGGTTGGGGTACGGAGTATATTCGCGTTCAGCAGATATCTACTGAACGGAGGAGGACGTCATGCAATTTCATCTCAACGGTTTCCGGGTCGGCGATCCGACGATCGAGCCAGTCATCGGCAATGCGCATGCGGCGCAGATGCCCGAGACGGTCGACGTGCTGATCGTCGGCAGCGGCCCTGCCGGACTCGTACTGGCGGCGCAGCTGTCGCAATTCCCGTCGATCGGCACGCGCGTCGTCGAGCGTCGCGACGGACCGTTGCAGATGGGTCAGGCCGATGGCGTGGCGTGCCGTACCGTCGAGATGTTCAATGCGTTCGGCCTCAGTGACCGCCTGCTGCAAGAAGCCTATTGGGTCAATGAAACAGTATTCTGGCGACCCGATGCAAATGACCGCGGCGCGATCAGTCGTACCGGCCGAGTTCAGGATACCGAAACAGGCCTTTCGGAATTTCCGCACGTCATCGTCAATCAGGCCCGCATCCAGGAATATCTGCTCGACGTGATGCGCCGCTCCGCGCGACGGATCGAACCGGACTACGGCCTCGAAGTGGTCGACGTTCAGCGCGACGATACGCACGAATACCCGGTGCTGGTCACGCTGCGCCATACCGATCCCGCGCGGCTCGACGAGACCGTGTCCGTGCGTGCGCGCTATGTCGTCGGTTGCGACGGCGCTCGCAGCCGCGTACGCACCGCCATCGGACAAACGCTGCGCGGTGACGCGGCCAACCATGCGTGGGGCGTGATGGATGCGCTGGCGGTCAGCGACTTTCCGGACATCCGGCTGAAAGCGGCGATTCAGTCCGCGAGCAGGGGCAACCTGCTGATCATTCCGCGTGAAGGCGGATATCTGGTCCGCTTCTACGTCGACCTCGGCGATGTCACCCCGGAGAACCGCGACAGCATCAAGCAGATCACGGTCGATCGCATCATCGAGACGGCGCAGCGCATCCTCCATCCCTATACGCTCGACGTAAAAGAAGTGGCGTGGTTCTCGGTCTATGAGGTCGGGCAGCGCCTCACCGACCGCTTCGACGATGCCATCGCCGCCGACGGCACTTCGCGCGAGCCTCGCGTGTTCATCGCGGGCGACGCCTGCCACACGCATAGCGCCAAAGCGGGTCAGGGCATGAACGTGTCGATGCAGGACGGCTTCAATCTCGGCTGGAAGCTCGGCGCGGTGCTGGAGGGCCGCAGCGGCGCCGCTCTGATGCGCACGTATTCGGACGAGCGCCAACCTATTGCACAGGAGCTGATCGATTTCGACAAGGAATGGTCGGCGATGATGGCCGCGCCGCCGAAGGATCCCAACCGGCCCGAGGCGGGCGGCGTCGATCCCGCGGAGCTTCAGGCGTACTTCGTTCGCGCTGGCCGCTACACGGCTGGCGTCGCAACGCGTTACCGGCCGGCCACCCTGACCGGTGAAGCGACGCATCAGGCGCTCGCCAAAGGCTTTGCGATCGGTACGCGCTTTCACTCGTCGCCTGTCGTTCGCCTCGCTGATGCAAAACCGTTCCATCTAGGGCATGCCGCGCAAGCGGACGGCCGCTGGCGCCTGTACGCTTTCGCGGACGCGTCGCGTCGTGCGCTGGATGCGCTGTGCGAGCATCTCGACAAGTCGCCCGATTCCGTTTTGAGGCTCTTCACGCCGAAGGACGCCGACGTGGACAGCGTTCTCGATCTGCGCGCAGTGCTGCAACAGCCGCATCGTGAAGTCCGCCTCGAAGACGTCCCCGCCCTCCTGCTGCCGCGCAAGGGTCGCCACGGCCTCATCGACTACGAAAAGGCATTTACGAGCGACGCGACGACTGATATCTTCGACGAGCGCGGCATCGATCGCGAACAAGGTGCACTCGTCGTGGTACGTCCCGATCAATACGTGGCCCATGTTCTCCCATTGAATGCGTATGCGGAGTTGAACGCCTTCTTTCGGCCCATCTTTCGCGTGCGTTAAACCACAACGAAACCCAAACCTTCGAAATTGCCGATCAAACCCGAAGACGCCGGCGCGCTCCCCAAATTTACTGGCAGCCTGGTGCGCCGTGCCCAACAGCGCCATGCAGCGGTCTGGCTGAGCGAGGTTTCCGCGGAGATCACGAGCGTGCAGTACGCGGCGCTCGAGGTCTTGCACGAGACGCCTGGCGTCAGTCAGCGGCAACTCGGAGACAAACTCGACGTGGATCGTTCGACGATTGCCGATCTCGTTGCACGCATGGTGCGCAATGGCCAGATCGAGCGCGCGGACGATCCTGTCGACAAGCGCAGTTACGTGCTGTTTCTCACCACTGCCGGTAAGAAGCAGCTCTCGGCCTTGCGTCCGCGCGTCGAGCAGGTCGAGCGCGTTCTCACTGAAAGGCTGACGGCAAGCGAATTGGCGCAGTTGCGCCGGCTGCTTTCGGCACTGTTGCCGCCGCGGGCTTGATGCGCTTGCTCCTGAAGACCGCCTGCCGTCGCGGTCTGCCAGACAGCGCCTCCATTTCGGCTCCCATAGCCCCCTCCCCGCCGCCGCCTGGTTAGAACCGGGTGCCTTTCCAGAACAAATGACGGACGACGCACGCGAGCCCGCACATTTGTTCCGGCACGCAACCTGAACTTCGCCGCGGTGGAGCAATCGCTCGGCGCTCGCGTGATTGCCGATGCAAGCGGCGTAGTCGGCAATCGGGCGTTCTACTTCTCGTGGCTGAGTTATGCGGCGAACAATCCCGACGCGGTCCGGATCCTGATCGAAGAACTCGACAAGGTCGATCAGTGGGGCAAGCAGAACAAGGATCAGCTCGCCAGCGAACTCGCGCAGCTATGGGGTCTGCCGAAGCAGGTCGTGGACGTGGCGGTGCAGCGCCAGCAGTTCGGCACGCAGCCGATTACCCGCGCGATTCTCGGCGAGCAGCAACAGATCGCCGAGACGTTCCTCGATCTCGGCCTGATTCCGAAGCACGTCGACGTGCTGAAGGCGGCGCCTTCGAATCTCGCGTAGGCGTATGGGCGGCGGAACGACGCCGCACCCGCGTCAACGCTCGGAGAGCGGTCGCGTTGGCGTAGCCTGTTGTTCCTGCGGGGCGTCGCTGTGCTCCGTCATACGCCGCACCGAACTCACGCTGGCCGCGATCAACGCGAGCGCCGCGGCAATGCCGGCAATCAACGTGAGGTGCTGGCCATGCACGAGTCCGAACACGATGGACACCGCCACCGCGCCGCTCGACTGGCCGAGCAGACGACCCATCGATTGCAGGCCGGACGCGCCGCCGCTGCGATGCCGCGGCGCACTGCCGATGATCACGCGGTTGTTCGGCGACTGAAAGATACCGAAGCCGAGGCCGCAGACCGCGAGCCGCCACACGATGTCGAAGCGCGTCGCCGTCTCGCCGAGCTGGCAGAGCATCGCGAGTCCGCACCCGAACACGACGAGCCCGACGCTGCTGATGCGTCCCGGCGCCCACCGATCGGACAGCCGGCCCGCGACCGGTGCGATCAACGCGGTCACGAGCGGCCACGGCGTCATCAGAATGCCGGTCTGTGTTTCCGACAGCTTCAGCGTCTGCTCGAAGTAGAACGGCAGCACGATGTACGCCATCGTCTGCGCCGCGAACGAGCAGATCGACGTCGCCATCGACAGTGAAAACACCGGCATGCGCAGCAGGTCGATGGGCAGCATCGGGGTCGCGAGCCGGCTTTCGCGTCGCACGAACAGCACGCCGGCCACCAAGGCGATCGCGACCATCACGGCGCCGCGCTGCGTCGCGCCCGCCTGGTTGAATGCCGCGAGACCGGAGATCAGCAGGCCGAATGTGAGCGCGTTGAGCAGGACGCTCAGGCCGCTCAGGCGAGCCCCCGAGGTCGGCGTCGCGGGCAACGTGCGCGCGCCGATCGACAGCGCCAGCACGCCGAGCGGCACGTTGACGAGGAACAGCCACTGCCAGTGCGCGACCGCCAGAATCGCCGACGCGATACTCGGCCCCGCCGCCGACGAAACGGCCACCACCAGCGACGAATAACCGACGCCGACGCCTAGCCGCGCCTTCGGGAAAACGAAGCGCACCAGCGCGATATTCACGCTCATGATGCCGGCCGCGCCGAAGCCCTGAAACACGCGAGCGACCGCAAGCGCCAGCAGCGTGTGCGCATTCGCGCAGGCGAACGACGCCAGCGTGAAAAGCGCGAGTCCGTAGCAGTAGACCCGCTTGTAGCCGAGGCTGTCCCCGAGCACCGCGAGCGGCAGCAAGGACACCGTTATCGCCAGCTGATACGCGTTGACGACCCAGATCGCGTTTGCGGGCGATACCGCGAGGTCGTTGCTGATGGTGGGCAGCGCGACGTTGACGATCGAAGTGTCGAGCACCGACATCGTCATCGCGATGGCGATCGCGATGTACGCAAACGCACGTTGGGGATTGGGCAGGCCGTCGGTCATGGTGCAAGCGGGTCGAAAGAAAATGCGCGGGCGACTGCGTGCGGCGCGGGCGCCGTCGCGGGTGCATTGTTGCAACTCCGACTCGCGGGAGCAAGGTTGCACTCGATACCGGAATGATGGCTACCCGGCTTGTCTCCCCGGGGTCTTGCGATTCGCGAGCGCGTGGATACGCGCGCTCGTCAGGCATGACACGTGCAACACCTGAATCGGGACAAAGTTGACGTTACTGCGCCACACGTTGTAAGTCTGTAGGGATCGTCGCCGCTATCGGCGCCGGCGAAGCACGCATGGAAACGAAACGCCCTTTTTTCACGATCGGCCACTCGACGCGTCCGTTGCAGGAATTCGTCGACTTACTGAAAGGCGAGCGGATCGCCTTGCTCGTCGACGTGCGCAGCATGCCGCGCTCGCGGACCAACCCGCAGTTCAATCGCGACACGCTGCCCGCCTCGCTCGCGCCGGAACATATCGACTACATGCATCTCGCCGCGCTCGGCGGACGCCGCAGCAGGCGCAAGGATGACGCGCCGTCGCCGAATGCGTACTGGACGCATCCGGCCTTTCGCAACTATGCCGACTATGCAATGAGCGACGCGTTCCGCGAGGGACTGGCGCAACTTCTGACGCTCGGTCATGGGCAGCGCTGCGCGATCATGTGCTCGGAGGCGGTCTGGTGGCGCTGCCACCGGCGTATCATTACGGACTATCTGCTGATGCACGATGAAACCGTGCTGCACATCATGGACGCGCATCACACGAACGCCGCCACGATGACACCGGGCGCCGCGCACCCATCCGCGCGATCAGCCGCTCGTGGTAAACACGCATCCTGACCCGGCGTCCCAATCTTCGGAACGGTTACGGGTATACATGGATTAGGAGTCGCAACCGCACTGCACTAACATTTTTGCGGTACCGCACGGCTCGTATCGAGCGCTTCCGAATCGGGGTTGCACGTCCCACGCCAAACTCTCGCGCTGCCCCGCGAACTCCCGGTGCCGTCCAGCATCTGCACGCAATCGACGCAACGTCGACCACATCGACCAATGAAGACAAGAACCGGAGGATCAGATGGCACAGCAACGGGATGACGATCAGAAAAACAGCGGCAACGGTTTCAGCACGGCGCGGCGGGGGCTGATGCAGGGCGCGGGACTCGGCGCAGCGCTTTCGCTGATGGGCGCGCTAGGCGGCGCGGGCGGTCTGATCGGCACCGCGCAGGCAGCGCAGACGGCTTTTCCGTCGCACAAGAAGTGGAGGATCGTGTTCGTCAATCACGTCACCACCAACCCGTTCTTCGTGCCGACGCAGTACGGCATTCAGGATGCCTGCTCGCTACTCGACATGGATTATCAGTGGACCGGCTCGGCCACGTCCGATGCCGGCGAAATGGTCCGCGCCGTGAACTCGGCGATTGCCGCGAAGGCCGACGCCATCGCGGTGCCGATCGTCGATCCGAGCGCTTTCGACAAGCCCATCCTGGCCGCGCTCGACGCCGGAATTCCGGTGTTCGCGTACAACGCCGACGCGCCGCGCGGCAAGAAGAATCCGCGCCTCGCGTATATCGGCCAGGACCTGTATCTGTCGGGCTATCAGATGGGCGAGCGCATCGTCAGTCTGATCGACAGCGGCATGGTCGGGCTGTTCATCGCCACGCCGGGGCAGCTCAACATCCAGCCGCGTCTGGACGGTGCCAGCGACGCCATCAAGAAGTCCGGCAAGAAGATCGACATCCAGACCGTGGCCACGGGCGCGACCGTCAACGAGGAGCTGTCGAAGATCAAGGCGTTCTACCTGGGCCACCAGGACCTGAAAGGCATGTTCGCGGTGGATGCGGGCAGCACGCAGGGCGTCGCGCAGGTGATGAAAGAGTCGAACCTGCCGTCCAAAGGCGTGCACGGCGGCGGCTTCGACCTGCTGCCGACCACGATCCAGCTGATCCACGAAGGTTTCCTCGACTTCACCATCGATCAGCAGCCCTACGTCCAAGGTTTCTATACGGTGATGGAGGCGTTCGTGTTCCTCAGCTCCGGCGGCCTCGTCGGCCCGGCCGAAATCAACACCGGCCTGAAATTCGTGACAAAGGATAACGTCGAGCCGTACCTGAATACCTCGACGCGCTTTGAGGGCAAGACCGACAAGGAGCAAATCGTTCCGAGATCCGGCGCAATCAAGTCCTGATGAATACAGTGAACGAAACCAGCAAAGCGGTCCGCGCGCCCCGGCGCGCGGGTGTTTCATTTGCGTCTCAATGGGCGGCCGAGCTGCGCATCCTGCTCGTGGCCGTGCTGCTGGCCGCCTACTTCGAATTCGCGAACCACGATTTCCTGCTCACCAACGCGAGCCTCGTCAACCTGTCGCAGTTCATCGCGCCGGTGGCGATCATCGCGTTCGGCGAAATCATGTTGATGATCGGCGGCGACATCGATCTGTCGGCGGGCATGGTGTTCGCGTTCGCGCCATTCATGATGGTGTTCGCGAATGACGCGGGCGCGCCGATGTGGCTCGCCGTGATCGCGGGGCTCGTGGCCGCGGGAATCGTCGGCTTCGTGAACGGGGCGGTGTCGGTTTGGCTGCGGCTGCCCTCGTTCGTTACGACGCTCGGCACGCTCTTTCTGATCAACGGTATCACGCTCACGATCTCGCGCGGCACGCCCGCCGCCACGCCGGGATCGCCCACCTTCGCCGGGTTCATGGGCGCGTGGGGCTACAGCGAGATCATCTGGACCCTGGTGATCGCGGCCGCGATGCACGTGCTGTTGCGACATACACGCTGGGGCCTGCATACGCAGGCCGCGGGTGCGAATCCGCTCGGCGCGAGCGAGGCCGGCATACATGTGAAGCGACTGCGCCTCGGCAACTTCGTCCTCGCCGCGGTGCTGGCGGGCTTCACCGGCATGCTCGAAGCCTTTCGCATTACCTCGATCGACCCGCAGGCCGGCGGCAACCAGATCATGTTCCTTGCCGTGGCCGCCGCCGTGATCGGCGGCACGCCGCTCACGGGCGGCTCGGGCACCATCGTGGGCGGGCTCATCGGCGCAGCGGTGCTCGGTATTCTGAACGACGGCTTTACACTGATCGGTATCAACGCGTTTACGTTCAACATCATTCTTGGCGCCGCGATTCTGGCGGCGATGATCTTCAACATCCACGTCGGGCGCATTCGCCGCAAGGGTGGACGATGATGGACCAATCGCAAACCTCCTCCGCGGGCGCCAATGCCACGGCCGCTGCGCGCAGCGCGCCGAACGCCCCGCTCGCGCTGCGCGGCGACGGCCTCGTCAAACGCTTCGGCGCGGTGACGGCGCTCGATGGCGTCTCGCTCACTCTCGGCAAGGGCGAGATCCTCGGCATACTCGGCGACAACGGTGCGGGCAAGTCCACGCTCGTGAAGATCCTCACGGGCTTTCATCAGCAAACGAGCGGCACGCTCCACATCGACGGCGAGGAGACGCTGTTGCGCTCGGTCGATCATGCGCGTTCGCTCGGCATCGAATGCGTGTATCAGGATCTCGCGCTCGCGAATTCGCTGAGTATTTACCACAACATGTTCCTGAACCGCGAAATCGTGCGGCGCGGGCCGTTCAGGCTGCTCGACCACAAACGGATGCGCGAGCGCGCGGCGCAATGCCTCGACGATATCGGCGTGCACGTGCCTTCGGTGGATTTGCCCGTGGAGCGTCTTTCGGGCGGCCAGCGCCAGGCGATCGCCGTGGCGCGCGCCGTGCATTCGAACGCGAAGATCCTGTTGCTCGACGAACCGCTCGCCGCGATGGGCGCGCGCGAGGCGGGACTCATCATCGACCTACTGATGCGCTTGAAGGAAAAAGGCGGCCTCTCGATCATCATGATCATGCACAACTATGCGCAGACGCTCGATATCGCGGATCGCATCATGTTGATGCAGCGAGGGCGCGTGACCTACGAGCAACAGAGCGCGCTGACTTCGGTGGCGGAGCTGATGGACATCGTGCAGCGGGAATACCGGGCCATGCGCGCCGGCGGCGCACAGTGAGCCCGCCACGGCCCGCGACACCGCGCAACTCAGATCAGAAATCGATCTTCGCGTTCACGCTGACCATGCGCGGATCGCCCGGCGCGATGTAGTCCGAGTACTGGAACATCCAGTAGCGGCGATTCGTGATGTTGTCGATCGCCGCGCGCAGCGTCAAGTCGTGCCCACCGATGCGCGTCAGATAGTTCGCCCCGATGTTTACGATCATGTGCTTCATCGACGGCCTACTGAATCAGCGGACCGTCATTGCGATTCAGGAGGCGCTGCGATGCTTCGACAATGTGGACTGGTGATGGGCGCCGTCGTTCACTCGCGACGCACTCTGCGCCGATACCGTTATGTGTTCATCGTACGAGAGCCGCAGGACGAAAAACATGATCATCGGCGACACCGGCGAAAGATGCCGCAGAAATGACCCGTAGTCCGGCTCGAAAATAGCTTGCGTTGACAGGAAACTGACCAGAAAACAAAAACAAAGCGTCTCGAATCGGCCCACCGGAAATAGCGCCGCCGCGGAGCGATAACGCACAAACACAGTCGCAAAAGTGAAAAACACGCCAATGCCGCCCAGCATTTGCAGCGGAGAACCCGACGTAATCAACCGCACCGGCAAAACGAAGGTCGCCAGCGTGATGGCGACGTTCGCCACGCCAATGAACATACCACTGCCTGGAATGAACTGTACGATCATCGACCCCACTTCCTCCGGGTCCCGCCACTCATTGGCGTTCTGCCTTGCGAAATCCAGTGATTCGCCATAGACCTTCTGGAACACGAAGGCGACCATCACAAACATGGCCAGCGCGAAAAAGATCAATGAAGCCGGCCTTCTGAAGCCGTTTGGCGCGAAATAAAGAAACACGGTTGCGGCCAGTGTAATGCCCCAGTACGATCTGAAGTACACGGCTACCAGCGCTGCCAGGACGACAAACAAAACCAATATCGCACGCGACGAGTTGTAAAACAGCATCAAAAGAACCAGAACCGAAATGATGATTTCTTTCGATGGAACGCCGATGTAGACGGTCTGATTGGCGAGCCAGAAGGCAACCAGAAAGAACTCGGCCGGTTTTAGCGAAGTGACACCGGAACGCCAGATGGCGACAAACATGCCGATAGTCGATGCGAGAAATCCTATCAAAGAAATGGAGAAACTCTGGAGACCGAAAAAGTTGAACAGCCACGCGAGATTGTCAAATGAGTCGCCAAACGCCCTGAAAGCCGTGACGGTCTTCATCCGGTCGAAGATCACCAGTTCATCCAACAGAAAACGCGCCGGCAACATGCTCTCGTGAAACGCGGAGATCGCATAAAGTGCGATGAACAGAATGAACCAGACCGCGGCCGACACGCCTGGACTCGCATTCCTGCCGATGATGCCGGGGAGTTTTACAATGCGCATTCTCTTTCCCTGAACAAGTGAGCGACTCGCCTCGCGGTGGAGGAGCTAAACTTGCAGCGTCGCTGATTTTTGAGCGCAGAGATCACGGCGCTTCAAAACTAGGTTGGCGATTCAAATAAGCGTCCGGCTCCTTGCCGATCTTGAGCGCCTGGTAAGTACCCACACTTGCCACGATCGTTCCACAGACGCTGAGCAGAAGAAGCGAGTGGATGAACCCGACGCCGAGGAATTGAGCCGTCGCAAAGATCAGGAAGATCGATACGGCATTGACTGCTTGAATCATCAAGTCGATCTTCAGCCGGTTCGCGACAATGAATACCTGAGCCATCGAGCCATAGATCGCCATCGTGATGAAATAGGGAACAAAGATCAGGTACACGGACATCGACGGTTCCCATTCGTCGCCCATCTTCATGTGGATAATCAGGCTAAGGCCTGCATAGCACGCTGCCACCAGAGAAATGCTGATAAACGTCAGCATGGTAAAAAACTGTTTCGAGGGATTCACTCTGTCTTTTCTGTGGCCGTCGAAATAATCGATCAGATCGCGGCGGAAGACAGCGCCCAAACTTTGCGACAAGAGGGACGCAGGGAAGTACCCCACACGATACGCCAGCGCAAAGATGCCGGCTTCACGATGATCGAAGATCATCGGCATCAAAATGGCGGACGCATAGATCACGAATGAATTCAGCGTAGTGGTCGGCACACCAAATTTTGCATACTGGATCTGAAGCGCGGAGAACCTGATGAAGGCCAACGGAATCATCCGGCGCGCCGAGTAAAGGCAGATCGCGGCGGGCACAACGGTCGAGGCCAGAAAAATCCAGCTATAGATGTTGAATACGGTGGTGCCTGTGCACTCCCCTTTCGAAAACATCATCATGCAGACGAAGTAGACGGCGAACGCGGCATTAGGGAAGAACCGGATCGTCGCGATTTGCGCGTACTTTCTTTCGGTGGTGAGTGCTCCGCACAACGCCTGTTGCAGGAACACGCCAAGTGCCAGACCGATAACAGGTATGTATTCCGTATGCCCGGCCGCTGCCGTGGCCGCCACGAGCGCCACGCCGATCCCTATGGCGACCGCACTGGAACTCGTCATTGCGCGCACGGCTTGGGCCTTGTCCGCCGCCATGCACGCAACCTCCAGACGCAAGCCGATCACCGACCCGATAAAAAGACCACCGGCCATGAGTTGGCTGAAATACCCGAGAGCCGTCGGCCCGCAGAACTTCCCGATCAATAGAATCGAAACGAAATTGAGCGCCTGACTCAGTACGACTCCAGCGATACTTACGATCGAATGTTTGATATTCACAATTTATCTACGTCGAAGTCCAGGTGAATTTTTCATCGCTCTACACGACGATGGTTGTCGTCTGAAGGCTAGCCTTTCTGCGTCTTTCCACTGGCCGGCAGTGCATCGAGATAGGAAGCACTGCGATAGAGGCCTGCGCGCGCGCCCAGACTATAGCGATAGACATTCGTATCGATCGCGTTGAAGATCACGCCCTTCACCCGGGCATTCGCCTGCTTGAGCTGCTTGGTGGCCTCCACCACCTGCGCGATGGAAGTAGTCTCGAAGCGGGTCACCAGCAGCACGGTGCCGCAGCTATCCGCTAGCGCGGTCGCGTCGGAGACGGCGAGCACCGGCGGCGTGTCGATCAGCACGATATCGTATTCGCTCGTCTTCGCGAGGAATTGCTGCATGCGTTCGCTCACCAGAAGCTCGGCCGGGTTCTCCGGTA
>NZ_VZQP01000098.1:0-14259 GCF_014397655.1 Paraburkholderia sp. UCT31 | reverse complement strand
CGGCAGGGGAGTCCGGCGGCGGGCCGCCGTCGCGGCGCTCCGCGGGCGTCTCAGTTCGCGCGCCGTCCAGTCGCCGGATCGAAGAAGTGCAGATGCTGCGCGGGCAGCACGACCTGCAGCGCCTCGCCGGCCGCGGGACGATGCGCGTGAGGCAGCCGCGCGGTCACATCGTGCTTGCCCCAGCGGCCGTGCGCGAGATTGTCCGCGCCGAGAATTTCGCAAGAATCGACGCTCAGTGTCGCGAACGGTGCGTTGGCCGTGCCCGGGCTCAGATGCTCGGGGCGAATGCCGAGCGTCCACTCGCGGCCTGTCGCGACTTCGCGGCCGATCGACGGCACGCCCGCGAGCGGCAGCTTCGGGCCGTTGCCGGCGACGTCGAAGGTCGAGCCGTCGTCCGCGACACGGCCTTCGAGCAGGTTCATCCCCGGCGAGCCGATGAAACTCGCGACGAACAGCGTGGCCGGCCGCTCGTAGACTTCGGTCGGCGCGCCGATCTGCTCGGCGTGGCCCTGGTTCATCACGATCACGCGCTGCGCCAGGGTCATCGCTTCGATCTGATCGTGCGTGACGTACAGGCTCGTGGTCTTGAGGCGCGCATGCAGGCGCTGGATTTCGAGGCGCATCTGCACGCGCAGACGCGCGTCGAGATTCGACAGCGGCTCGTCGAACAGAAACACCGCCGGCTCGCGCACGATCGCGCGGCCCATCGCGACGCGCTGCCGCTGTCCGCCCGACAACTCGCGCGGCTTGCGCTGCAGCAGCGCGCCGAGCTCGAGAATCTGCGCGGCGGCTTCGACGCGTTTCGCGATCTGCGCACGATCGACGCCCGCGATCTTCAGCGCGTAACCCATGTTCTCGGCCACGCTCATATGCGGATACAGCGCGTAGTTCTGGAACACCATCGCGATGTTGCGATCCTTCGGCTCCAGCTCGTTGACGACCTTGCCGGCGATCGAAATGCTGCCGTCGGAGATGCGCTCGAGCCCGGCGACCATCCGCAGCAAGGTCGATTTGCCGCAGCCGGACGGGCCGACCATGACGACGAATTCGCCGTCGGCGACGTCGACGTCGATGCCGTGCAACACGAACTGTTTGCCGTCGTAGGTTTTCTTAACGCTTTGCAGAGTCAGTGCAGCCATGCCGTTCTAGCCTTTTGTTTTTGAGTGCTTGTCGCTGTCCGCCATACCGGATCATTTTTCCGAATCCACGAGGCCGCGCACGAACCAGCGCTGCATCGTCAGCACGACGGCGAGCGGCGGCAGCATCGCGAGCAGCGTGGCCGTCATCACCAGATGCCATTCGGTCGCGGTATCGCCCGAGGCGATCATTCCCTTGATGCCGATCACCGCGGTGATCAGCGACTGCTGGCTGGTGATCAGGATCGGCCACAGATACTGGTTCCAGCCGTAGATGAACGTGATCACGAAGAGCGCCGCCATCGTGGTCCGCGACAGCGGCAGCACGACGTCCCAGAAGAAGCGCAGCGCGCCCGCGCCGTCGATGCGCGCGGCTTCCATCAGCTCGTCCGGCAGCGTCTTGAAGAACTGGCGGAACAGGAACGTCGCGGTCGCCGACGCGATCAGCGGCAGCGTCAAACCGGTATACGTATTGCTCAGATGCATCGACGACACCACCTGCACGGTCGGGAAAATCCGCACTTCGACCGGCAGCATCAGCGTGATGAAAATCAGCCAGAACGCGAGCGTGCGAAACGGAAAGCGGAAGTAGACGATCGCGTACGCGGAGATCATTGACACGGCGATCTTGCCGATCGCGATGACGAGCGCCATCACGAGGCTGTTGAACAGCATGCGATTGAACGGCGCCGCGGCGTTGCCGGTGCCCTGCGTCCAGATCGTGACGATGTTCTCGAACAGATGCGTGCTCGGCACGAGCGACAGCGGCACCGTGAACACCTCGTGCTCGCTCATCGTCGCCGCGCAGAACGCGACGTACACCGGAAACACCACCAGCGCGACGCCGATGATCAGCACCGCGTGACAGAACAGGTCGAAACCGCGTCGGTTCTCGATCATGAGTATTGAACCCTGCGTTCGATGAAGCGGAATTGCACGACGGTCAGTGCCACGACGATGATCATCAGCACGACCGACTGCGCGCCCGAACTGCCGATGTCGAGCCCCTGGAAGCCTTCGGCGAAAATCTTGTAGATCAGCGTGCGGGTGGCCTGGCCTGGCCCGCCGCCGGTCGCCGCGTCGATCACGGGAAAGGTGTCGAAGAACGCGTAGGTGATGTTGATCACCAGCAGAAAGAACGTGGTCGGCGACAGCAGCGGCAGGGCGATGCCGAAGAAGCGGCGCACCGGACCGGCGCCGTCGATCGCGGCCGCTTCGATCAGCGAGCGCGGAATCGCCTGCAGGCCCGCATAGAAGAACAGGAAGTTATAGCTGATCTGCTGCCAGACTGACGCGAGCACGACGAGGAACATCGCCTGACCGGGGTTCAGCGCGTGATTCCACACGATGCCGTGTTTCGCGAGCGCATATGTGACGAGGCCGATGCTCGGGTTGAACAGGAACGACCACAGCACCGCAGCGATCGCGGGCGCGACCGCGTACGGCCAGATCAGCAGCGTTTGATAGGCCTTCGCGCCGCGCGTCACGCGGTCCGCGCAGACCGCGAGCAGCAGCGAGATCACGAGGCCCGACACGGTGACGAGCGTGCAGAACACGATCGTCGTGTTGAACGACGCCAGATACAGCGGGTCGGCGAACAGCTGTTTGAAGTTCGCGAGTCCGACGAACTCGCTCGACGTACCGAACGCGTCCTGGGTTTGCGTCGATTGCCAGAGCGCGACGCCCGCCGGCCAGAGGAAGAACACGAGCGTGATGAGCAGCTGCGGCGCGACGAGCAGGTAGGGCAGCGCGCTGGTGCCGAAGTAGGAGCGCTTTTCCATCGGGATGTCCAGAGTGTGCTGCAACGACGGGTTCCCGCGCGGGAGCGCCGGAACCCTGCCCGCAGGCGATGCTTAGTTACTGGCCTTTTCGAAGCGGCGCAGCAGGTCGTCGCCGCGCGCGACGGACGAGTCGAGCGCCTGTTGCGGCGTCTTCCTGTCCGCCCACACCTGCTCGAGTTCTTCGTCGATCACGGTGCGGATCTGCGGCATGTTGCCCAGACGCAGGCCCTTCGTGAACGGCAGCGGCGGCTTGTTCAGCATCTGGCGGATCGCGGTGTCGCTGCCGGGGTTCTTGTCGTAGAATCCCTGCTGGCGCGTCAGGTCATACGCGGCGGTCGTGATCGGCAGATAGCCGGTGTCCTGATGCCACTTCGCGGCGACTGGCGCCGTGGCCAGATAGGCGAGGAACTTCGCGACGCCCTTGTAGACGGCCGGGTCCTTGCCCGACAGCACCCACAGGCTCGCCCCGCCGATGATCGCGTTCTGCGGCGCGCCCTTCACGCTGTCGTCGTACGGCATCATGCCGGTGCCGAAGTTGAACTTCGCGTATTTCTTGATCGTCGCGAGCGAGCCTGAGGAGTTCGTGATGATGCCGCAGTCGCCGCTATAGAACTTCGACACCGGTTCGTCCTTGCGGCCGACATAGGTGAACGTGCCGTCCTTCGCCATGTTCTGCAGGAACTGGATGTGCGCGACCTGCAGCGGCTTGTTGAATTCGAGCTGCGCGTCCATGCCGTCGAAGCCGTTGTTACGCGACGCGAACGGCGCCGCATGCCACGCGCTGTAGTTCTCGAGCTGAATCCAGCTTTGCCAGCCCGACGAGTAGCCGCACGACATGCCCGAGGCCTTCAGCTTCTGCGCATCGGCGTGCAACTCGGCCCAGGTCTTCGGCGGCTGGTTGGGATCGAGGCCAGCCTTCTTGAACGCATCCTTGTTGTAGTACAGCACCGGCGTCGAGCTGTTGAACGGCATCGAGATCAGTTCGCCGGTTTTCGAGTCGCTGTAATAGCTCGCGATGGTCGGCACGAAGGCTTTCTGATCGAGCGGCAGGCCCGCGTCCTTGAATACCTGCGTGACCGGGACGATGGCTTTCTTCGCCTGCATCATCGTCGCGGTGCCGACCTCGTAGACCTGCAGGATGGCCGGCGCATTGCCGCTGCGATAGGCGGCGATGCCGGCGGCGAGGGTCTGGTCGTAGGTGCCCTTGAACACGGGTACGATCTTGTAGTCGTTTTGCGATTTGTTGAAGTCGTTCGCGATGTCGTTCAGACGTTCACCCAGTGCGGCTTCCATGGCGTGCCAGAACTGAATTTCGGTCGCGGCGTGAGCCGCCTGGCTGACGCCGATGCTCAATACAGCGGCGACGGAAAGTGAACGGAACAGCGGCTTGTAATTCATCGATTTGTCTCCGGTTCGGAAGGGGCGCGGACGCGAATCGCGCGATTCTAGTTGTGTTCGATGACATTCCGGCGGCGGATGCCGGGCGGCGCGGACCAAGGGTGGCGGCGCGCCGGAAGCCGAAATTTAGCATTGGCTGTCAGGGAAAGGAAATAAACGGGAGGCGAAAATTCGAGGTGACCGGACAGCGTTGGAGGCTCAAGGGGACGATATTGAGCGCCAAGCCAAGGTGTGTTTCGGTTTGAATTTTCGGTTCAAGGACGCTGAGAGACATGGGTCTGCCATTCCCTGTGCAACTTGCGAAACGAGCGGCTGTTGTCCAATGCTTGTTGCAGATCCATCCTTGCGGTGAATGCAGGTTGATCGAGTATTTCGCTGTACGTGCCACTTTGCATATGCTCTCTCATCCATCCTTTGGCATTACGCGGAGTCTCTGCATCTAGTAATTCAGAGGGTGCAATAGAAAAGCCACGCGCTCCGTCAAGGGACGGCGCCGCCGCAATGAACCAAGCCTCGAACTCTCGATTCGCCAGGACAACCGATAACCGCCGATGTGGCACGTATTGTCGTGCACGCTCGAATATCTTCTGTCCGAGTCTTGCCGGGCAATCGTCATCCGCATCTAGTACGATCAAGATCCATCCATCCTCGCCAGTCTTGGCAGCCGCCAGGAGCAATTGCCTGCGGAATTTCTCTTCTTTGTTCAAAAACTTGTCTCGCCGTACCCGAATAGGCTGTAGAGGGTTTATCACCGTGTCAGGAGACCATTGGGCAGCCATCCTTCGCAAGAGTATCGGCAATGCCGAGACTTCCCCATCACCCTCCACAATCGACGCGATGGGAATCACGACCGCACCTCGCTGAACAAATCGAACTGGACTTCGCTTTGCTGCTTGATGATTTGGCGGTCAGGCGCCAACTGGTTCATTCGTAATAGTTCTCCGGCGGAAAACAGATGATCACGCAACACTTGACGGGAAGCTTGGTCCAACGGAGCAATCTGTGTTTCCCCTCCCTCAGAGACGACGGCTAGGATGGCGTCTACGTCGATACCACGGTCATCTAGCAGATCAGGGCTATGGCTAGTCACAAGCACTTGTGTGTGCTTGGCCGACTGAACTAAAACCTCTCTTAAGGCCGCGCTCGCTGCCGGGTGCAGCGCCGTTTCCGGCTCTTCAATGCCGATCAAAGTGGGCGCGTAATCAACATTGGTTTGGAGTAGCGCTGTCAACACACCGAGCGCACGCAAGGTGCCGTCGGACATGTTCTGAGCCAGAAATTTCCACGGATACTTGGCTCCTGCCATATCCTGTCGAAACTCGAGCGTCTCCATTGGACCGATGGCCTTGCGCTCCACGCCATGCACCATGGGCACGACTGACTGGAGGTATTCTTTGATGGCCTCCACGCGATCCGGTGCCACGCGCTCGAGATGACCGATGACGCTAGCGATATTTTCGCCCACGGGCTTAAGCAAACGGCCATCCTGCGGCTTTTGAAGCTCACGCATCAATTTGGGGTTTAGGTTATAAAACCCCATCGCAGTTAATGCATCGAACACGGGCCTGAATGCCGTGAAGCCTGATGCCGCCACGAGAGCCAACCGGTCAGCGGTAATGGCAGGAAAGGCAGTTTCGCTACTGTCGAGTAAGCGGCCTTTCTCTATGCGGAAGAAAGGTCCCTTGCCGATGCCATCGATCACACATTTTTCGTGTTGTACTTCATAGCCTCCGCTGGCCATGGCACCGATGTCGAAGGCATACCATCCGTAGCGACCATCCTTGAGTCGAAACTCGATCCGGATGCCGAAATGCGTTGGATGTCCACTCGAACGTCGCCGCACTTCATTCAACCCACCTCGTTCATTAATCGCGTTGTCCAAGGAACCTGCCAAAGCATCGCGAACGAAGTGCAAGGCATCTAAAAAATTGCTTTTGCCAGCACCGTTCTGCCCGACAAGATATGTCAGGGGCTGCAAGCGGACGTCACAGTGACCGATGCTCTTGTAGTTGAGCAGCACTACGCGCTGGATAAAAACGGTATGCGACATGAAAGCCTCACTGTCCGGACAATCGCTTCAACGAGCCAACCGGTCTGAATGGGTTACTGTACTTTTGACACCATTATTACCTTACCCCTCAGGTGATTGATTACCTCGAGGCTTCCCTCTGCATTGCTAGGACTGCGCGAACAATAGAAAGCCGCGGCGAATCTCATTCAGAAGGCTACCTATTTGAAATCCGGGTAGTTGGCCTTCCATTCAACGCACTCGTGCTCTGTTGGAAGCAGTAGTCGGCTTTAGACGTTGAACAAAAAGTTCATCACGTCGCCATCATGCACGACGTACTCCTTGCCTTCCGCGCGCATCTTGCCGGCTTCCTTCGCGCCTTGTTCACCCTTGTAGGCGATGTAGTCGTCGAAGCTGATTGTCTGCGCGCGAATGAAGCCGCGCTCGAAGTCGGTGTGGATTGCGCCGGCCGCCTTCGGCGCCGTATCGCCGACGTGGATCGTCCACGCGCGCACTTCCTTCACGCCGGCCGTGAAGTAGGTCTGCAGGCCGAGCAGCTTGAAGCCCGCGCGGATCACGCGGTTCAAGCCCGGCTCATGCATGCCCATGTCGGCGAGGAAGACTTCCATGTCGGCTTCGTCGAGGTCGGCGATTTCCGCTTCGACCGCCGCGCACACGGCCACGACCGGCGCGCCTTCAGCCGCTGCGAACTTCGTGATCGCGTCCAGGTGCGGGTTGTTCTCGAAGCCGTTTTCCTTCACGTTGGCGACGTACATCGTGGGCTTGGCGGTGATCAGGCAGAACGGCTTGAGGGTAGCCTTTTCTTCATCGGTCAGATCGAGCGCGCGGACCGGCTTCGCCTGGTCGAGCTGCGCGCGGACCTTCTCCAGCACCGCCGCGTTCTTCGCGGCTTCCTTGTCGTTACCCGACCTGGCCGCCTTGGAATAGCGCGCGAGCGCCTTCTCGACGGTGGCGAGGTCGGCAAGCGCGAGCTCGGTGTTGATCACCTCGATGTCCGACAACGGATCGATCTTGTTCGCGACGTGAATCACGTTGTCGTCTTCGAAGCAGCGTACGACGTGCGTGATCGCGTCGGTTTCGCGGATGTTCGCGAGGAACTGGTTGCCGAGGCCTTCGCCCTTGCTCGCGCCGGCCACCAGACCGGCGATGTCGACGAACTCGACCACGGCCGGCAGGATGCGCTCCGGCTTGACGATTTCGGCGAGCGCCTTCAGCCGCGCGTCCGGCACCTCGACGATGCCGACGTTCGGCTCGATCGTGCAGAACGGATAGTTTTCGGCGGCGATTCCCGCCTTGGTCAGCGCGTTGAACAGGGTGGACTTGCCGACGTTGGGCAGGCCGACGATGCCGCATTTGAGGCTCATGGAAATCCTTCAGTGAATCAGTAGGTTGCGTGATGCGCTCGACGCTGCGCGCGGATTCGGAAAGCCCTCGCGCAAGGTGGGGCGCGGCAGGCTCAGCGGAGCGGACAAGACACCGAATCGGGGCGTTGGCTCGACGATTGAGTGCGAGTTTTCACGGAAAGCGCAATTGTAACCCGTTCGCCCGCGCGGACCCGCCGGCGCATTGGCGCGAAGCCACTGTAGAATCGTCAGTTCAGAGCCGGCAGAGCTTAATTTCCGGGGGAGCAGCGTGGGAATCATCAGATGGGTTGGGATCGGCGTGGTCGCCGCGGTCGTGGTGGGCTCGGTCGCGACATGGGTCGCGCCGAATTTCGACGAAGCGCAGGCCACCACGGACCGGCAGACCATCGATTGTTTGACGACCCACCTGTCGCACGAAGATCACGCCGACATCGCGCGGTTCGCCGATAAGAACGACTACGACTCGCTATGGCGCGTGTTCGACCGCGTGTTCCCCGACTGCGCGGTACGCAGCGATCAGCGCGATCGCAAGGCGGAGCTCGAAGCGGCCGCGTGGCGCAACCTCTCGTCCAATCGCGACTTCTTGCGCATGCGCGAGGCGAACGCGGCGCTCGCGGCCAGCGCCGCGACGCATTAACACGACGCATCGAGGCCGCGCGGCCACCGGCCCGGGACTCAAATGCGCGTGGCCGCCAACGCATGAAGTGCGGGTTGCGCGAGCGGTCGGCATCAGACTCGCACAGTCCCGCCGACAACCTCAGGCTCTGACCCCAGACACCATGTCCGGCACGAGCCCGCGAGGCCCCGCGCACAGCGCCCAACGGCCGCGCCCGTCGATCCGTCCCCCGCAACCCCCGCGGCTATAATGCGCGCATGAACGCACACCACCAGACCTTTGATGCCGCCGTGATCGGCGGCGGGCTCGTCGGCAAGACCGCGGCGCTCGCGCTCACGCAAGCCGGACTGCGCGTCGCACTGCTCGCGCAGCCTTGCGCGGTGCTGCCCGCCGGTGCTGTCTTCGACTCGCGCGTCTATGCGTTGTCGTCGAGTTCGCAGGCCTTGCTCGAACGGCTGCGGGTCTGGCAGGCGCTCGATCACACACGGCTCGGTCCCGTCTACGACATGCGCGTCTACGGCGACGCGCACGCCGAGCTGCATTTCTCGGCGTTTCAGGCATCGGTACCGCAGCTTGCGTGGATCGTCGAGTCGTCGGTGATCGAGCGCGCGCTCGATGCCGCGCTGCGCTTCCAGCCGAATCTCACGTGGTTCGACGCGCGCGCGCAGGCGCTCGATTTCTCCGTCGACAACGCGAGCGTCGGCCTCGCGAACGGCAGCGTGCTCGAAGCGGATCTGGTAGTCGGCGCGGACGGCGCGCACTCGTGGGTGCGCGCGCAGATCGGCTCGAAGATGGTGCGCCGCGACTACAGACAGATCGGTGTGGTCGCCAATTTCAAGGCTGCGAAGCCGCACGGCGAAACCGCGTATCAGTGGTTCCGCGACGGCGAGATCATCGCGTTGCTGCCGATGCCGGACGGCCACGTGTCGCTGGTCTGGTCGGCGCGCACCGAACACGCCGAGCAGTTGCTCGCGCTCGATCCCGAGCGGCTCGCCGCCGAAGTCGAGCACGTGAGCGGTGAACAGTTCGGTGCGCTCGACTGCGTGACGCCCGCGCAGGGCTTCCCGCTCGCGTTGCAGACCGTGGACCGGCTCGTCGCCCCGCGGGTCGCGCTGGTCGGCGATGCCGCACATCTGATCCATCCGTTGGCAGGACAGGGCATGAACCTCGGCTTGCGCGACGTCGCCGCGCTCGCGAGCACGATCGGCGGCAAGGAGTCGTTCCGCGATCTCGGCGACGTGGTGCTGCTGCGTCGCTACGAACGCGCGCGCCGCGAAGACATTCGCGCGCTGATGATTGCCACCGACGGTCTGCAGAAACTGTTCTCGATGCCCGGTCCGCTCGCGCGCGCCGTGCGCAATACCGGCATGGCGTTCGTCGGCGCGCAGCCATTCATCAAGCGCTGGCTCGTGTCGGCCGCGCTGGGGTAAACCGCAACGAGGCGTCGGGCGGATAGCCGATGGCCGGTCACCGGCGCCCGGGACAGGTATCATGACCGGATCGAAGCGCTGCGATCCGCCCCTTATCCGACCCCCGATCGAACCTGATCGAGCCTGATTGAACAGATAGGCGGCCGAAACTCGCGGCCGGAACGTAAAAAACGCGCAGGTGCGCGACTGACTCCAGGACTCCAGCATGAAAAAGACCTTCCGCATCGCCGCCGCCGCGCTCGCGATCGGTGCCGCTATGCTCGGCTGCTCGGCGCAGGCCGACCAGACCACCGACAAGCTCAAGACCACCTTGCAAACCCGTCTTTCCGACGTGACGATCAAAAGCGTGTCGAAGACGCCGATCGCGGGCCTGTACGAAGTGAATCTCGGCACGCAGATCGTCTACAGCGATGCGAGCGGCGACTACCTGATGCTCGGCGACATGGTGGACTCGAAGACGCGCAAGAATCTGACCGAGGCACGCCTGTCGGAAACCAACCGCATCGACTTCGCGAGCCTGCCGTTCGGCAACGCGGTGAAGGTCGTGCGCGGCAACGGCGCGCGCAAGATCGCGGTGTTCTCCGATCCGAACTGCCCGTACTGCAAGCAGCTCGAAAAAACGCTGCTGTCGATCGACAACGTGACGGTCTACACGTTCCTGTACCCGGTGCTGTCGCCCGATTCGACGGCCAAGTCGAAGTCGATCTGGTGCTCGGCCGATCGCGCGAAGGCGTGGGAATCGTGGATGCAGGACCGTCAGGCGCCGACCGCCGCCGCCACCTGCGACACCGCCGCGATCGACAAGAACCTCGCGCTCGGCCGTGCGATGAACGTCGAAGGCACGCCGACGGTGTTTCTCGCCGACGGTCGCCGCCTGCCCGGCGCGGTGCCGGCAGATCGGCTCGACAAGGAACTGTCGGCCGTGCACTGAACAGCGCGCAGCGCCACGCCCGCCGCGGGCGCAACAGATGCAAAGTTCAAACGAAAGGAGGCGCACGCAGCGCCTCCTTTCGCATCGAGCCCCGAACTTCCCGCCTCACTCTCCTGACACTCCCAAGCGCCGCCGATGAAGCCGATCCGCTACACCATCGTTCCGGGTAACCCCGCCGCCCACCTGTTCGAAGTCACCGTGACCGTCGCCGATCCCGATCCGGCCGGCCAGCGTTTCATGCTGCCGGTGTGGATTCCGGGCAGCTACATGGTGCGCGAGTTCGCGCGCAACATCGTCACGCTGCGCGCGGTGAACGACGCGGGCCGCAAGGTGCGCGTCGAGAAGATCGACAAGCACACGTGGCAGGCCGCGCCGGTCAAGGGAGCCTTGACGCTGCGCTACGAGGTGTACGCATGGGACCTGTCGGTGCGCGCCGCGCATCTGGACGACACGATCGGCTTTTTCAACGGCACCAGCGTGTTCCTGTCGCCGCTCGGCCATGAGGACGCGCAGTGCGTGGTCGATATCCAGAAGCCGCAGGGCGCCGCGTATCGCGGCTGGCGCGTCGCGACCGCGCTGCCGGAAGCGCGCGGCACGAAGCGCTACGGCTTCGGCGAATACCGCGCGCAGAACTACGACGAACTGATCGACCATCCTGTGACGCTCGGGGAATTCGCGCTCGCGACGTTCAAGGCGCACGGCGTGCCGCACGACGTCGTGATCGGCGGTCGCGTGATCGGGCTCGACATGGAGCGTCTGTGCAAGGACCTGAAGCGCATCTGCGAAGCGCAGATCGCGTTGTTCGAACCGAAGTCGAAGAAGGCGCCGGTCGAGCGCTACGTGTTCATGACGCAGGCTGTCACCGACGGTTACGGCGGCCTCGAGCATCGCGCATCGACCGCGCTGATCTGCAATCGCACCGATCTACCGGTGCAGGGCCGCGAGCCGATGAGCGAGGGCTACCGGACCTATCTCGGTCTGTGCAGCCACGAGTATTTCCACACGTGGAATGTGAAGCGGATCAAGCCGGCCGTGTTCGCGCCGTATGACCTCGGCGTCGAAAACTACACGTCGATGCTGTGGCTGTTCGAGGGCTTCACGTCGTATTACGACGACCTGATTCTCGTACGCAGCGGGGTGATCTCGCAGGACGACTATTTCGGCCTGCTCGGCAAGGTGATCGGCGGGGTGCAGCGCGGCAGCGGGCGCCTCAAGCAGAGCGTCGCCGAAAGCTCGTTCGATGCGTGGGTCAAGTACTACCGGCAGGACGAGAACGCGCCGAACGCGATCGTCAGCTATTACACGAAGGGCTCGCTGATCGCGCTCGCCTTCGACCTGAAGATCCGCGCGCAGACCGGCAACCAGAAATCGCTCGACGACGTGATGCGTCTGCTGTGGACGCGCTTCGGCCGTGACTTTTATCGAGGCAAGCCGGTCGGTGTCGACGAAAGCGAGATCGAGGCGATTTTCGCGGAAGCGAGCGGCGCGCAACTGGCCGAACTGTTCGCCGAGGGCGTGCGCGGCACGCGCGATCTGCCGCTCGACGCGCTGCTCGCGCCGTTCGGCGTGGCGCTCGCGCCGGACGTCGACAAAAACGGCAAGCCGTCGCTCGGCGTGCGGCTACGCGGCGGCGCGGATTGCGCGCTCGCGACCGTGCACGAGGGCAGCGCCGCGCAGAAGGCGGGCCTCTCCGCTGGCGACGTGCTGATCGCGATCGATGGTCTGCGCGTGACCGGCGGGAATATCGATGCTCTGCTGACGCGCTATCAGCCGGGTGCGAAGGTCGAGGTGCACGCGTTCCGTCGCGACGAGCTGCGCGTCACGCAGGTGAAGCTCGACGGTCCCGAAGTGGCCCGCTACAAGCTCACGGTCAGCGATCACCGTCCCGCCGCGCGCAAAGCCCTTGAGCGCTGGCTGACGAAGTGATCGGCGTGGTGGTGGGCCGCACCGGGCGGTCCACCGATCGTCGCCTGTCCCGTCGTCAATCGGTGGAGGAGGGCGGTTGATTGTTCTATCCATGCAACAATCCTTCGCCGCCGGACGGCTTTTTCGCGGGCCGGTAAAAAAACACAATGACTTCACTCGCGCAACACTGCGCGCCCCTACTGGAGTCAACCATGACCACGATCCTGCAAATCAACTCGGCAGCCCGTTCGCAAGGCGCGAACTCGACGCTTCTCGTCAACGAGCTGACGGAAAAGCTGCAACAGTCGAATCCGGGCGCGCAAGTCGTCGTCCGTAATCTGCAAGCCGAACCGCTGCCGCACCTCGACGACGCCGTGCTCGGCGCGTTCTTCACGCCGGCCGACCAGCGCACCCCGGAACAGGCCGCGATCGCCGCACGCAGCGAAGCGCTGATCGCCGAACTGCAAGCCGCCGACGTCATCGTGATCGGTGCGCCGATGTACAACTTCGGCATCTCGTCGCAACTGAAGACGTACTTCGACTTCATCGCACGTGCGGGCATCACGTTCCGTTACACCGCGAACGGCCCGGAAGGCCTCGTGACGGGCAAGAAGGTCCACGTCGTGTCGGCGCGCGGCGGCAAGTATCTCGGCACGCCGAACGATAGCCAGACGCCGTATCTGAAGAGCTTCCTCGGCTTCCTCGGCATGACCGACGTGAACTTCATCTACGCCGAAGGCCTGAACCTGGGCCCGGACGCCGCGAACGCCGCGCTGAGCTCGGCACGCGAAGCGATCGCCGCGGTCTAAGCGGGTTTGTCCTGCCGCATTGCGCAGCTTCGATGCGGCGCGAGCGGTGAAAAGAATAACGCCACGGATGGGTTCATCCTCCGTGGCGTTTTCGTTGTGTATCGCAATCTTCTGACGACGACGCTCTCACGCAAGCATTTGCGCGTCGTCCGGTAGACGCCAGTCGATCGGCTCCCGGCCGTGCTGCAACAGATACTCGTTCGCCTTCGCGAAATGCCCGCAACCGAGAAAGCCGCGATGCGCGGACAGCGGCGACGGATGCGGCGCCTCCAGCACATAGTGCGACTTGCCGCCGAGTAGCGCGCGCTTCGCCTGCGCATGCGCGCCCCACATCATGAAGACAAGGTTCTGATGCCGCGTCGCGAGTTCGTGGATCAGCGTGTCGGTACATTTCTCCCAGCCGCGTTTCGCGTGGCTCGCGGCGCTGTCGCGCTCGACGGTCAGCACCGTGTTCAGCAGCAGCACGCCCTGTTTGGCCCAGCTGTCGAGGCAACCGTGCTGCGGCGTCTGGTGACCGAGACTCGCGGCGATTTCCTTGAAGATGTTGCGCAGCGACGGTGGCGGCCGCACGTGCGGCGCGACCGAAAACGCGAGACCGTGCGCCTGCGGCGTGCCGCGGTCTTCGCCGTGGTACGGATCCTGGCCGAGGATTACGACTTTCACTTCGTCGGGGCTCGTCAGGCGGAGCGCGCGGAACACGTCGGCCGGATAGATCGTTTTGCCGGCGGCACGCTCACCGTCGACGAAGCGGCACAGCGGCGCGTAGGTGTCGCTGTCGATGAAGGGCTTCAGGTGCGCGCGCCAGGCCGCTGGTAGCGCGGCGAATTGTGCTTCGAGCGTGGGCGGGGCGGCGGTGGGGG
>NZ_VZQP01000097.1:0-14497 GCF_014397655.1 Paraburkholderia sp. UCT31 | reverse complement strand
CATCGGAAGTCGTAGCGTCGAGCCAGGGGGCGGGCGAGTTCAGCCTTTCGAACCGTGAAGTCATCGGCTTTGGGGGCACCGCCGGCTACGACTCGACACTGAACGGCAAGGTGCTCGATCTGGCGATTCAGGAGGCCGTCAATCACCTGGTCGAGCAGGTCGATGCAGGCACGCTGAAGGCCGCACAGTAAGTGCGCCGGACCATTGCGGCCACCCACTTTCAACCGTAGCTGCAATAAACATAATGACGCGATTCACCATGAAACATAGCCGCATGATGCGGGGAATCTGTCTGCCAGTAATGGCGACAGCCATACTCCTCACGGGATGCGCGGCGAACCGCCCCCAGCCTCTTTACCAGTGGACCGGCTACCAGCCGGCCGTGTACGACTATCTCAAGGGAGAAAAGGCTCCGCAGGAGCAGATCGATGCGCTGGAAAAGGCCCTCCAGGACATCAGCGGCAAGGGGCACATGCCGCCGCCGGGATTTCATGCGCAACTGGGCATGCTGTACGCGAGTGTCGGGAACGACACCGAGGCCATGCAGGAGTTCGAGTCCGAGAAGCAGCTGTTTCCGGAGTCCTCGACCTACATGGACTTCCTGATGAAGAAACCGAAACAGCCCTGAGCGAGCCGCCATGTCCAAGATCCTTTCCTTCAAACTCTGGTTTGCGCTATCGACTGTTGCACTGCTGTCCGCGTGCGCGCAACCTGTGAAGCACGCCGTCTACACGGCATTCAAGAACAGCCGGCCGCGCTCGATCCTGGTGCTGCCGCCGACCAATGAAACGGCGGACGTTCAGGCGACCAACAGCATGCTCTCGCAGATGACGATGCCGCTCGCCGAATCCGGCTACTACGTGGTACCGGTAGCGGTGATGGACGAAACGTTCAGGCAGAACGGCCTGACGATGGCGGCCGAGATCGAAGCGACCTCGCCCGCGAAGCTGCGCGAAATCTTCGGTGCCGACACGGCCCTGTATTCGAAGATCACACAGTACGGCTCCGTGTACCACGTCGTCGACAGTGCAACAGTAGTAACGGCGTCCGCCAGGCTGGTCGATCTCAAGACCGGTGACGTGCTATGGCAGGGTAGTGCGAGCGCCAACAGCAATGAGGGCAACAACAATGCTGGCGGTGGCCTGATCGGCATGCTGGTCATGGCAGCGATCAAGCAGGTTGCGAATTCGCTGACGGACAGGGGGCACGATATTGCCGGAGTGACGAGCTATCGGCTTCTGCATGCCGGGCCGCCGAACGGGCTGCTTTACGGGCCACGGTCACCTCAATACGGCACTGATTGAACAATCCTCGATCAGCAGGGACGGGCTGTGGCGGCAGATGGCTCGTACGGTACTGGGTTGTCGACGGCACCGCATTTGTATTCCTGACGCAAAAGCCAGACGTCGCGCTTTTTCGCGAAGCGGAGACCGTGCTGGACAGCAGTATCTCCGCTGCCGCACAGGGGCATGGCTGGCAGGTGTCGACGGAACAAACCGTCACTGTCGGACAGGTCGCGTCGCGTTACGACGAGGTGCCTGGCAGTGTGCCGAAATATCGTTATATCGAATCGTGCGACCGGCTGTGCCGGTTTGTCCATTCGGCTGCGACATCGCCGTTGCCGGGTAGTCAGTTGCTGCGTAGAAAATAGGACTTGGTCAGACAGACGATGTCAGATCGCTGGTCTCAGTGCGGCCATCAACCGTCATTCGTTCGCGTCGTTACTCGGACATTCACACGTCCGTTCCACCCAGGAAGCAGCCACGATTCGCGATATTGAGCGCTGCATGATCGGGGCGCTCCCTCAAGCGTCGAGTCCTTCGCTTTGCTCGTCTGCGCCCGGAAACTTCAGTTGACGCACCTTGTGATAGAGCGTCTTTTTCGGCATTCCCAGTTCAGCGCTGGCCTCGGCGATATTCCCGTTGTGCCGCCGCAGCATATCCGCGATCAGCATGTGTTCGAAATGGGCAAGTTGCTCCGCAAGCGTTCCGGTTTTAATCCGCTGCCCGGCGGCCGGCAGCAGGCGGTCGCCATCGAGCCCAAGGACAAAGCGATCCGCGACGTTCTGTAATTCCCGCACATTGCCCGGCCACTGATGCGTCATTAGCTCCGAGACCTGGGATGCAGACACAATCGGAGCCGACAGCCCAAAACGAAGTGCGGCAGCGAGTACGAAATGCTCGAATAGCAGCGGTATGTCTTCTCGACGTTCGCGCAGAGGGGGTAAATCGATCAGCGCGACGTTCAACCGATACAGCAGGTCAGCGCGGAAACGTCCGTCTGTCGCAAGTTCGACGAGATCTGCCTTCGATGCCGCCACGATCCGGCAATCGACAGCTATCGCCTCGTTCGAGCCCAGTCGCTCAATCTGGCGTTCCTGCAATACCCGCAGCATCTTGATCTGCAATGCGATCGGCATGGTTTCGATCTCGTCCAGAAAGAGCGTGCCGCCGGTGGCCCATTCGATCTTGCCGATGCGGTTCTTGATTGCACCCGTGAACGCACCGGCCTCATGACCGAATAGCTCACTCTCGAATAGCTGCTCCGGTAAGCCGCCACAGTTGAGCGCAACGAAATGACGATCGCGGCGCCCACTGAAATCGTGCAGTCCACGGGCGATCAGTTCCTTGCCCGTGCCCGTCTCGCCGGTAATCAGCACCGACACTGAGGTATCCGCCAGCCGCAGGATTTTCCGTCGAACCTCGACGATCGCGGGCGACTTGCCGAGCACAAGCGCCTCTATTCCCCGCCAGCTGTGCAGCGCCGCGCGCAAACCCTGCACTTCGAGCGTCAAACGGCGCTTCTCGACAGCGCGTGTTACACGACTCGCGATGTGGTCCGACGAAAAAGGCTTCTCGATGAAATCATAGGCGCCCGTTCGCATCGCCCCCACCGCTGTCGCGATGTCCGCGTGCCCGCTGATCAGTACAACAGGGATCTGTGGATCGATCGCAAGGACACGTTCGAGCAATTTCAGACCGTCGATGCCCGGCATCCGTACATCGGACACGATCACCACCGGTGCACCCGGTGCGACCTCCGCCAGCGCCGCGGCCGCCGACTCATACGCCCGCACTGGAAAGCCAGCCAAAGCAACCGCCTGCTCGACGCCGAGACGCACGTTCTCATCGTCTTCGACCACGACAACGCTAATCTCATCGCCCATTGGCTGCCTCCTGCTCCGTCGCCACGGAGAATTCAATAGTGAATTGTGCGCCGCCGTTGGGTCGGTTTGCAGCGGAGATTCGCGCCCCAAAGCCGTCCACAAGACGCGAGGTAATCGCGAGCCCGAGACCCAGGCCGCGGCCTCGCGGCTTCGTCGTCACGAATGGTTCGAATAGATGCGCCAGAACCTCCGGCGCGATGCCCGCGCCACTGTCGCTGACGGTGAACCGCACACGGCTCGGCCGTTCGGTTCTGGAAGCTTCGATCGCGATCACGCGCTTATCCTGATCCGCGACGGCATCCAGCGCATTGCCGAGCAGGTTGACGATCACCTGCTGCAACTGGCTCGGCTCTGCGCATATCGTCGTGCCGGCCGGGATCAGGACATCGAGTTGCACCTGCTCATCGCGAATCCGTGCTTCGTAGATCAGCACCGCATGCGCGACCGCTTCGTTCAGTGACACCGCGACACGTTCGAATTCAGGCTTGCGGGCGAAGGTCTTGAGTTCGCTTGTGAGTATCGCCATGCTGTCGACGAGCCGCGAAATTCGTTCGAGGTTTCCGATGGCAGGCGCAGGCTGATTGCGTTCGAAAAACGTCCGTGCATTGTCGCAGAGCGTTTTGATGGCAACGAGCGGCTGGTTCAGTTCATGCGTCAGACCGGCCGCCATTTGTCCGAGCACCGCGAGCTTGCCCGCATGCACGACCTCTTGCTGGGAATCCCGCAGTAGCTGCTCGGTGCGTGTGCGCTCGACAATCTCCTCCCGCATCCTTTCATTGGCCTGCGTCAGTGCCGCCGTGCGCTCGCGAACCGTGATCTCCAGCCGATCATTGGCGCGGCGCAGCGCGTCCTGTGCCCTGAGTTTTTCCGCTATGGCGCGGCGGCGCTGGATCGCATAGAGGCAATACAGTCCGATGATGAGGAAGCCCCCCGTGACGAACGCAAGCGCGATTTGTTGCTGGCGCCGCGCGCTGGACACGTCGAGCAGAATCATGATCGAATCGCCGGCCTGGGGCGCGGTTCGCGACATTGCCAGATATCGCCGCTCGTGGCCTGGGCGACCCCAGTCGGGAAAGCGTGCAAACCACGCCGAAGTGTCCCAGTCACCGAGACGCCGGTGCGGCAGCGCTTCTACGCTACGGCCGGCATATTGCCGCGATGCCTGGATCTGGCGTTGCTGCTGTGCCGTTATCGGTCTAAGCGACGTGAACTTCCACGCCGGAACCGTGGAAATGACAATCACGCCGTTACTATCGATCACCATCGCCGCGACGCCCGGCACTCTCCACGCGGATTCAAGCGCGTCTACGCTGACCTTGACGGCCGTGGCCCCGATCGGCCCGCCATCCTCTCGCACCGCGCTCGCGAAATAGAGGCCAGGCATGCCGGTGTTCGTGCCGATACCGAAGAACCGGCCCGATCCATGTGCGAGCGCGTCCTGGAAATACGGCCGATAAGACACGTTGGTGCCGACGAAACTTTCTGGCCGATTCCAGTTGCTCGCGGCGACGACCAGGCCGTGCCGGTCGATCACGTCTACGGCAACGCTGCCGGCCTCGCGATTCACTGCGTCAAGATAGGTATTGACCGTCTGTAGAAGTCCGGCCGGTGGGTGGGGCATTGCACTCAACAACGCGCGCACGCTTTCCTGCCTCGCGACGATCGAAGGCATCATCTCGTAGCGTCCGAGCTCGCTCCCGAGGCTGGCAGCATACAGGTCGAGCCGGTGTGCGCCGATCTCCACAAGCGCATCGATCGAACGGTCCCACGCAAACTCGACCGCGGCGGCAGCCACACCGACGTAAAGCGCGGCGGCGGCCATCCATCCCCACAACGGAATACCGCTTATTTTCATGCCCAAGGTCGCCCCGCGGCGCTCGATTGCAGAATGACTGCCGATCCCGACGTGGGGAACGGCGTCCCGACGCTTGCCAATAGCAACTCATCATCCCATGCGCGCTAGAACGACCAACGTGACCGTGACGACAATCGCCCCGCCAATGCGGGTGGCAATCTGCGCAAACGGCATCAGTTGCATGCGGTTGGCCGCCGTGAGGATGGCGACGTCGCCGGTCCCGCCCTGCCCACTGTGACAGGCGTTCACGATCGCTGTGTCGATAGGGTACATCTTCAACATGCGCCCGACCATGAAGCCGGTCCCCATCAGTGTGGCCACCGTCGCGACGATCGTGACGATGTTCGCCAGCGTGAACGCAGCCATCAGTTTGTCCCACGGCGTCATCGCCACGCCGATCGCGAACAGCAGCGGATAGGTCACGGCCGTCGAGAAAAACTTATATACGACGAACGCGCCTTCCTGTAATGGCGGCGATACCGCCCGGGCAAGCTTGACCAGCACCGCGAGAAACAGCATGGCCACCGGCGCGGGCAGCCCGAACATGTTGCGACACATCAGCCCGAGCAGGTACAGCGTGATGGCAGTGATTCCAGCCGCCGCGATGTGGGAGACGTCGACGTGCCCGCGAATTTCTTCCTCCCCCGGGTTCATCTGGTCCACCTCGCCGGCTTGCAAACGCCCCTGCCCCGTGAGATGCGGAAAGCGTTTGCCGACCATATCGAGCGCGCCCGCGAAGATGATCGCGGTGAGACTGCCAAGCATCACGGGCGGCAGCACCAGGGCGAACAATTCGCCCTGCGGCAGATGAAGGATTTCGGAATAGCCGATCGACAAAGGTATCGCGCCTTCGCCGATGCCGCCCGCCATGATGGGTACCACGACATAGAACAACGTATGGCGCGCGCCGAGCCCGAGTGCCGTGCCGACCAGCGTCCCGACGATGCCCGCCGCGACCGAGCCGAGCCCGAGCGGAACGAAGATTTTGATGAAGCCTTGAATCAGCACACGCCGGTCCATGCTCAGAATGCTGCCCACGATGATCGACGCAATAAACAGGTACAGGAAGTTGGTCGATTTCGTGAAATCCGTGGTAAGCGTGAGGATTGGCTTGGGCAATAGGTGGTAGTAGGTCAGCGCGGAAGGTATAAAGGTCGCAAAGATCGCGGCCGCGCCGATATTGCGCACGATCGGCAGGCGCTTGCCGATCTCCGCGCAGGTGAAACCGAAGAAGGCCAATACGGCGATCGCCATTGATATCTCGCCGGGCAGCTTTCCGGTGATCGCGAAACCCGCGATCAGCGCGAGCAGGATAACGTAGACCGGCAGCGGAATAATGCCGATCCGGTATTCCATCAGTTTCCACCAGCCCTCAGGCCAGAATCGGGGCTTGATTTCGGGTTGCGGCGCCGGCACCGGTACCGGCTGTGATGTGTGTGGAGTGACTGGCACGACGTGTCTCCTCGGCGTTTGAAGCCCGGTGCTGCATTCCGATAAATCAGTCGAATGCGGCCCGGTCTTCGGACTGATCAGTCGATCGTAATACAGCTTTTGGCTCTCACGCGACGAATCGCACGTTTGCCTGAGGTGTGCGAGTGTCCAGGTTGCGACCGCGATTCAAGTGGTCGTCAACCTCCGCAGCGCAGCCGATCATCCGGCCATACAGGAACACGGTAAAGGCCGCGGTCTCCAGCGCCTGACTGGAGAACTCGCCAGCCCGATGGCGCGCCCACAGCATCTTCAGCAACACCGAGGCAATCACTGCATCCACGTTGACAGCGAACACGTTGCGCGTCACGTTTTCATCGTACAACGCCTGCACCAGCGCACGGTAGTAGTCGTGAAAGACGTTGTACTCGCCCCGAGCCTCGAAGCGTTGACGCACGAACGCCTCACGGGGATCGACGTTGATGGGCTTGCCCTTGAACACCGGATGGTTGATGCAGGGCAGTGCCGTGGCTTGCTGTGCGCCGACCTCCTTGCGTTGTGTCCGCTCCTCGCCATATGCACGTGCGAAGCCGGCAGCCATCGCTTTCAGGTCGAGACCGTGCGCCGGATCACCGGGATCGGTCATCGCGACCTCCTTGAAACGCTCAAGCAGGAACGCCACTCCCTCGAAGCCATTGCCGCCATGCGCGTAGCCCGCGTGGGTGAGAAAGCCGACCATCGCTTTGTTGAGTTGGACTCGTTCCGGCGTTTCGGGACCGTCCGCCGATACCGCGCCCTTCGCGCCCTGCGCGGAGATCGCGCCCGGTCCGTTCGTGAGCAGCAGGCCCACGAGTGTCTGAAATCCAAACAGCTCAGCTTCATCCGGCTTACCCCCAATCAACGCAGCGCACGCAACATCGGTCAGCGAGCGCTGTCCTAGCACCTCGTCCATCGCGATACCGCAGAAGCGTCCCGCTTCATGTTGTCCGGCGTCGACCGACGCGCCGATCAGCGTTCCGAACAGGCGCATCCACCATGGCAGGTTTTCGACGGTCATCCGCGATACGCGTTTGCGCATCAACGGCCCCCACGCGAGCGTCGTGGTGATTGCAGCCAGCACGGCATCGGCGTTCGGGTGTCCGTCGAGGCCCTGTAAATAGCGGATGAACACGGACTTCGCTTCTCGGTTCGCCAGACCTGCGAGCATCGCCTGGGCCTTTTCGTCGGGCGCCTCACACGTGAGCAACGCGCGCGTCTCGGCATCGGACTGCAGCAACGACAACTCGAAGTCTTCGTCGAGCGCATCACGCAGGCCGGCCACGGTGCCGAGGTCGACGAACGCTTGCGCAGCCCGTCGCGCGCGGTCCGCGCGACGAGGCCCGACAATGCTCGCCGCCGCCGCGAGGACGCTATTCGGCGCGTTGCCCGCGTCGCGCGCGGCTTGCGCCGCCGCAAGCGTCGCGTCGCCATGCAGGTTGAGTTCGGCGCCGACCGCAACACTGACGAGTTTCGCGTCGTTTGTGCCCCCCGGTTCATGCAACAGCGCTAGGCAAAGGTTGCCCTCGAGCGAATACTGCGCGGCCTGTAGCACCGGCACGCCGTGCAGACTCGTCACCTGCGTGTCCGGGTCCATCTGCGATGCGCCCGAAGCGTCCTTCATATTCTGGCGGGGCAACACGATGCCGACCTGCTGGTTCAGCGCGGCGATCTGTGCGTCATACGGCGGCAACGCTGTGACAACCGGCAGGTCGAGCTCGGGCGGCAATGCAATTCCTATTGACGAGCGAAACCATGGCTTGAGCGCGAGACTGCCTTCTGGCGCGAAGTCCGGCCGCGCACCGTTTTCATGCATCACCGCCGTCAGAGCCGCCGGAATGTGGGCGATATTGGTTACGAGCGCGCCTTTTGCGCTGCACACCGGATCGTCCGGTGTGAACGGTCGATCGACGCCAAACTTCTCCATGAACCAGCGCTCTTTTGATGCAGCGTCGTCGTTGCCGCCGGCCAATGCTCCCGCATGGCCGACCGCGCGCGTCAGTTTCTGCTTCCAGCGGCCGACCACGCAGGCGACCACCGGCTTGCTGAAATTCGCTTCGAGTTCGTAGTAGCCGCCCGGCTCCGAGTACAGCACGGCCGCCTTGCTGCGCGCATCATTGGCGAGCGCGAACGCGAACTCCGGCGCCGCGAAATGGATATAAACGTCCTTACCGCTCGACATCAGCGTAGTCGTTCCCCAGCCGGCCATTCGCAGGTACGTCGCGATCGTTGTCGTGAAATTTCCCGAGTTCGAGAAGATCGCGATCGAGCCTTTCCTGAGTGCCTCGTCGGGGCTATCGCCGCCGAGTGCGCCGCCGATACGCACGCGGTTCCACGCATCGGCAATGCCGAGGCTATTGCCGCCGAAGATGTCGATGCCGTTTTGCTGCCCCATCGCACGTATTTCGCGCGAATCGTGCACGGACAATTTCTCTGTGACGATGAAGATTTTCTTCAGTTCTGGATTGACGCGAATCAGTTCGGCCACACCGTCGCGCGCAGCGGATGGCGGCAAATAGATCACGCCGCAGTTGAAACGATGGCCGTCCTGCAGCCCTTCCAGCACGCTGTTGTACACGGGGATATTGCCAAGCGAAGTCTCCAGCACCTGTCCGCGGCGTCCGGGCGACGTGCCGAAAACCACGTTACCTCCCGAATACGCGTGGCCCACCGGCGTGACTTGCCGCGACTCGCCCCCGAGTATGTTCAGCACGCACACACGGTCCTCGCGGCAGGCGGCCTGCGCGAGCGAACTGATGCCGACGTAGTATTTGAAATCTCCTGCACCTTGCCTGTACATGGTCTTCCTCCAGATTGTTTAGATGCTCAAGTCATGTCGGTTCAGGCCTGGGCGGGCGCGCCTTGCGCACTGCTGAGCGTCGCGGAGACCAGCTCGCGGCCGCCTGCTTTCATCCACGCGTCCGCCGCCTTCGCGTACTGGATGACTTCGCTGATATCCGAATCGAACCCGAAAATGCTGTAGGGCAGGCCGAGCGCATCGCACGTATCACGCATTGCACCCATGCCGCGTACAAGATTAGGGCCGCCGCGCCCGATCACCACGTAAAGCGGCGTCGGTCCGTTCTTGCTGAAATGCTCGCGCAACGCATCGGCCATTGCGCGCAGCGTCTCGAAGATATCGGTGTTGTTCGACTTCCCGCCGATGATGAATAGCACGTTGGTCTGTTTCAGCCAGTGCTTGAAACAGATGCGAGCCACTTCCTTCATCTTTTCGTAGGGAGGATTCCCACCGAAGTCCGAGGAAATGATCGCGTCGTCGCCCAGGATCTCCGACACCAGCGAGTTGGCCCCGCCGCCAAAAGTCGGCGCGAGGATCGTGCCGCCTTCGTTGATCACGTAGACGTCGCTTTGACCCTGGTAGGTCCGCAACTGGTTGATCTCTGATTCGAAATCGGAATAGTCGACCGAGAACACGTGCGCGGGTATGTCGAGCCGCTGCCAGCGAACGTCGTCGCGATCAAAGCCGCATTTGAAATCGCACGCGACTGGCGTGAGCCGGCCATCGCGACCGGCCTGCATGCGGATCGGGTTTAGCTCTAGCGTCGTCATACCGAAGTTGTGATAGAGCTCCCACAGTTTCGGCAGGTGTTGCACCAGCGGCGAGATGATTTCCTTAGGCGCGTTCAGGCGCGACAGCGCGTTCGCGACGACGAACGCCTTCAGTCCGGTGAGCGGATCGAACGGCACGTGCACGATCATGCTCGGATCAAGTTCTTCGATGTCGACGCCGCCGTGATGCGTGAGTGTCATCGTGGGCGCCCTGAAGCGCGTCGAATCAGTGATCGAGAAATACACTTCGTGCTGCGCCGGCACGGCGCCTTCGAAGGTCACGCCATTAGCCTTGGCGGTCTGATTTCCATGCCGATGTTCGGTGAAATACAGGCGCTCCTTCTCCTTCAGTGCGGTTTTCAGGTCGCTTGCTCGCCCGATGAGTCCCGCCTTGCCCTTTTTGCCTATCCCACCCTTGAACATCGGCTTCACGAATACCGAGCCATGACGATCGATCAGGGCTTTGATCTGCTCTTCGCTTGCGTCAGGGCCGAGAACTTCGGCAGTGGGAAAACCACCGAATTTCAACAGTCTTGAGCCGTACAACATACCAGTGACTTGCATATCGTCTCCTTGTGGGTTGCTTTCTGAATGGACTGGGGGGTGGCATCGTCGGGCGTGCCGGATACAGTGACGAACAATCGACGGACGCATCTGTCCCGCCGTCCGCGGGAGGCAGTCGGTGACCAGGGCAGAGTGGGAAAAGTCGAGTTGCGGCTTAGTAGCGCCGCGCGCGTGAGCGCGGGGGGATAAATCGAATCATGGATGTCGTCTCCGCAGGTGAGTCCTATGTGGACTGCTTTAATGGCGTTCAATGCTCTATGCGTTAAACAACGCAAGGCCCGTGCCATCGATCGCCTGACGTGGAGGTCGCGTATCTTATTGATTTATATGGATTTCATTGACCTGAAAATGACTGGCAGACGAACCGATTCTCGAAAGTCAGAATCCGCCGGCCGTGCAGGCTGAGACTTCAGCCGCCGTAGAAAGCCGAGCGTGGAAAAATTGACGTCGCATTCGGGCATCGGGGACGCGGTCGCCAGCGCGCATTTCCCAGCTGTCCGCGGTGACCAGTGCTTCTTGCCGAAGCTACCGTCAGGCCATTCCCACAATCAGCAAATAAATCGACTGCGCGACTGACCAGGATGCGAGCGGACTCCAATGCCCGCGAAGGCCGGTTAATTGCCGTCCGATGCGGCAGGACAAGTGGCCGTTGTCGGACTTGAAAGCTGCCGCCGAGTCCCGCCGGTGTTCAGCGGCGGCAGTGGGTCGATCTGGTGCGTTCGCCGTTGGCCGCGTTCGGCCAGTTTGAGACGTTCGACATCATGGGCCAGATCGCTGTCAATCTCGGCAGCAAGCTGGCCGAGCCCAGAGAACCCTCGTGTTGGCAAGCGACGGATTGACCGACGCCAACGACTTCGGCAGGTAATGCCGTTGGGCGTCTCGAGCCTCGTGCTAGTACAACGGAGAACACATGCGAACGACAAATATGAAACTCTCGCACACGATCAGGATTCTTATCGCAACGGTCGGTCTCTCGGCGCTCGGTGCGCATGCAGCCGACGAAGCCAAAGTGCTGCCGTTTGAAACTCATGCCGCGTTCTTCTCTAGGGAGACACAGCAAAAGACACCATTGGACCCACAGGTTTTCGTCGAGCAACCGGGTGCCCCCGCCGCTACCGGGCCGCAAGGGATTAAGCGAAGCGCTGGCCTTCGCAATGCGCTAATCGCTGACACGCCGACGCTGCCTTTGAAGACCGCTACCGGCCAGCGGATGAATCTGACCTTGGGCGCCTGGCTTGGTGCCAGAGGGGAAGCGATCCTGACGCCGCAGCCGGACGGGCGTGAGAAGGTAACTGTCGTGCTTTCTGGTCTTAAGCCCAACGGACACTACAGCCTTTTCGAAAATCACTTCAATGAGAAGCCGATCGGCTTCACGCCGCTTGATGGTAGCGGTCAGGACAACGACCTGGTAGCAGACGCCGAGGGCAACGCGGCGCTGACCACGATCGCACCAGTGCCGCTGACGCACGACAACGCTGTACTCGTGGTCTATCACTCCGACGGAAAATCACACGGCAAGCAGCGCGGCGAAATTGGCGTAACGGCGCACCACCAACTCATCGCGAGACCGTAACTTTGCTGTTGTTCATGCGTGAAGGGCTGCTTCAGAGCAACGCTAACGTCCCTTGTGGGTCGGCTGCCGCCCCTTGCCTCGAACATGGCCGCTGGCGGCCGGATCGGACTGTGACTGTCAGGTCGCGTATGGACTTATACATATAACGCCCATTCCATCCACGTTCCGCCCGAGCACGCCAGTATTGCTCCTGATATGCAAGCTGGGCCGCTCGGATGATCGCGGTCGTTTTCGTGACATCGGCGATGCCACGCAGAGTTGTACGTAGTGGTGCCATATGCATACCCTCAAGCGGGAGGGAGGCAGTATGGTATCGCGAGTGTCGGTTTGTTCGGTCGCGTCCGAGGTAAGGAGAACGTGATGCAATCAGCCATAGACGCCATGCTCAGCGCATGCGGCGGCGGCGCGCTGGGCATCATTCCCGAGGTCATCGACGCCTGGAGGCATCGAAGCGATCGGGCCAACACGCTTGAACCTGGCGAAACCCCTTGCGAACATCGGTCCACCTGGTATCGCGCCGCTCGATGGCGTGAACCTTATGGTGCCCGTGGTGACGCTCTGGTTACTCGCGCTATATTCGCTCGACAAGGCGCTCACGGTCTATATCGCATTCTCGCAGCACGCATCGCTTGCGGATGCGACGAATCTCATCTGGACGTCAAGTGACATGGAAATTTTTAGCGGGACGGTGACCTTCTGGTTCATCGACCGGACACTCGCGGCGGCGGTGCCGCGCGCGAACGTACTGGTATGGCAGAACCCGATAACAGCTCATTCGCCCGCCTCGCTCAATGCGATTCGATCGAGCCGTCGCTGTGCGGATACGTGACGATGCCCCACGCGAGCGGCAGCTCACCGATCTGCTTGAGCGGCTGATAGCTTTTCGCGTCGAGCACGTAGACCGCGTCGGAGCGACCGCACGCGACCATCAGCTTCGAGCCGTCCGGCGTGAAGCTGAAATGCCAGCAGCGCTGGCCGACCGGCACATCGGTGACATGTTCGTACGTGTGGCCGTCGAACACCTGCACCACCTTGTCGCGCGCGGCGGCCACGAAGAGCCGCTGACCGCTCGGACCGAACGCGACGCCATAGGGCCCGAGTTTGGTGTCGACGGTCTTGACTACCTCGAACGTGCGCGCGTCGATCACGACGAACTTGCTGAGCGACTCCAGCGTGACAACATAATGCTTGCCGTCAGGCGACAGCCGGATGCCGCGCGGCCGGCCGCCCGCAGCGAGCTTCACGGTTCGGATCGGCGCGCCGGTTCGTGTGTGATAGATCGACACCGTATCGTCGCCTTCGTTGGTGACCAGCATCATCTGGCCGTCGCGCGAGAATTCGATGCCTTCGGTTTCGTGGCCGCTCGTGACCGAACGGATCACGTGCCAGTTTTTCATATCGATGATCGCGATTTCGGCGGGCGGCTTGTTCGCGTCGTCGTCGTCCGCGGCGGGCTTATTGCCCGCGTTCGCTTCGGGCTTATTGTCCCCCTTCGCGTCGGGTTTGGCTCCCGGCGGCCCGCCGTCCTCGCCGGGCTCGTAGGTCACGTACGCGTAGCCGTTGCGCACCCGCACATATTCAGGGTTTTTGCCGATCTTCACGCGCTGGACGACCTTGCCCGTGGCGGTGTCGATCACCGCGAGATCGTTCGTGTTCTTGTTGGCGACCAGCAGACGCGTGCCGTCGGCGTTCAGGCTCAGGCCGCGCGGGCCACCGGCGCCGACCGGAAAGGTCTGCGTGAGCGTCATCTGGTCGAGATCTATCACGCCGACGCCGGCCTTCTCGCTCGTCACGTAGGCGAGCGGCGCGGCCGCGGCATGCGCGGCGCTCGCGGCCAGCACGAGCGCGCAGGCCGGCGCGAGGGAACGGCGTGGTGGTCGGGGGAAAATCCGTGTCTCCAGCATCGTTGTACTCCGGGTTGATATGGCGGCGCCGCGATGGTTCGCGTCATCGTTTCAAGGTAGCCCACCGGGCGATTGTTTGACAACGCGGATCGGCGGGAGATTTTCCCGAATTGCTTCGCGCCGGCCGTCGCTGGTTTGAAAAGCGGGGTCGGCGGGGGACAATGAACGCGGAGGTGGCGATGATGCTGCAAGTTGCCATGGTGAACCCAGCAAGTCCTACGAATGCCGCGGCCGGTTACCGTCGCGCGGCCATCGTGCTGGGCGCCGTGATCGTCGCGCATCTGGGGCTGCTCGCCATCGCGTTGAGCGCGCGTAACCGGATCGTCGAGCGTCCGCTCGAGCCGCGCACGATCACCGCGTCGCTGCTGAGCCCCGAGCCTCCCGCTCCGGTTGTTTCACCT
>NZ_VZQP01000096.1:0-14523 GCF_014397655.1 Paraburkholderia sp. UCT31 | reverse complement strand
TCATGATTCGGCTCCTGCTGGAGAACGAGGCGGATTGCCTCATTCGCCAACATAAAACCGCGTGACCGGCCTCGCCCTGACCTCCCGCGTCGGACCGGAGCCCTCTACCGCGCGAGCGGTTTCGTTCCCCGGCCATGAAGAGACGTTCGCCAAGCCGCCCGAGTGGACACTCATTCGTCGGCTTCACGCTCGCTAACGGTCGTTCGGCCTTCGGACAGTGCGTCGGGTGTTCGGCATTCCATGCGCGATCGTGCCGACATACATAAGGGCATACTCGGTCCCCATGCTCCGCGTTGACGTAAATCCACTGGGTCTCGCCGACGCAATGCACGAAGACGTCGATGCGTGTCTGGGCGCCGACGACCCATTCCAAAAAGCCCACCTCGCGATCGACAACACCGGAAGTGTTGTGACTAATATTCGAGAATACTCGTAGCGTCACCTGCCAGTTATTGCCTGGGGAAACTGTTCGCGCAACCGCTTCTTGTTGATTTTCCCGACACTTGTCTTCTCCAGCGAGTCGACGAACTTGACGATCTGCGGCACCGCATATTTGGAGATCACCCCTTTGTCACTGAATGTGAGGACGTGCCTGGTGATTTCATCCTCGGTGACCGGAGGAGTGTGGTCCTCTGCGAGCACGATCAACGCCACCGGGCGTTCGCCCCATTTCGTATCTTGGACTCCGATTACGGCAACCTCAGCAACGCCTGGATGTCGGGAGATCAGACTTTCGATTTCGAGCGAGGACACCCACTCGCCGCCGGACTTGATCACGTCCTTGAGACGATCGGTGATCTGCAAATAGCCATCAGTGCCGATGCTGGCGATGTCCTGCGTATGCAGATAGCCGCCCGCCCACAGTTGCGCGGAGGCCGCTTCGTTTTTCAGGTAGCCTTGGGTCAACCAGGGCGCGCGCACGACGATTTCACCCGCCGCCTTGCCATCGTGCGGCATGTCGCGCATCTGCTCGTCGACAACGCGTAACTCAACCAGCGGTAACGGCAGGCCCGTAGTGCAGCGCAAGCGCAACTGTTCGGCGGCATCACGCGTAGCGTCCCCCGGTTTCAGTTGCGCGAGGCTGAGGGCGGGACAGGTTTCGGACATGCCGTATCCGGCGAAAATGTCGATGCCCCGTTCGAGCGCCGCGCGCGCCAAACCATGAGGCAACGCACCGCCGCCGATCACGACCTTCCAGTGGCTGAGATCAATATGTCTGGACAACGACGAACTCAGCAGCATGTGCAGAATGGTGCCGACGCAATGCGAGAACGTGACGTTTTCATCGCGTATCAGTTCGAGCAATCGGTCCGGAATGTAGCGGCCGGGATAGACTTGCTTCACACCCAGCATGGTCGCGACGTAGGGCATGCCCCATGCGTGTACATGAAACATTGGCGTGAGCGGCATGTACACGTCGCCGCGATGAAAGCGCTGGCCACTTACAGGGCTAGCCAGTGCGGCCATCATTGAAAGGGTATGTAAAACCAATTGGCGATGGGTGAAGTAGACGCCCTTTGGTAATCCGGTGGTGCCCGTCGTGTAGAACGTAGTGGCGCGAGTGTTTTCGTCGAAGTCTGCAAAGTCGAACCTCGGCGAGCTTGCGGCGAGAATCGCTTCATACTCGGTGGAGAACCGGATCGTGTGTGTGCATTGCGCGCCGTCGTCGTCGATCAGAACAATGGTATGCACTGTTTCGAACTGCTCCTTGATCGCTTCGATCGTCGGCAGGAAATCGGTATGAACGAGCAGCACCTCGGCGCCGGCATGATTGATCGTGTACAGGATCTCCGCCTGGGACAAGCGGACGTTGACGGTCTGCAATATGGCTCCCATCATGGGTACCGCGAAATAGCATTCGAGGTAACGATGACTATCCCAATCCATGATCGCCACTGTGCTGCCATGTTCTACGCCAAGGCCGCTCAGACCGTTTGCCAGTCGCGCAATGCGTTCTGGCAGGATCGAATAAGTCAGCCTTCGGTTGCCGAGATAAACGATTTCCTGTTCGGGTGCATGGGCGAGCGGCGTATGCAGCAACTGCTTGATCAATAGTGGGTACGCATAGGCTGATACCTTCGTATCCGTCGCCTGCTCTTGTACTGTTTGTCGGTTCATTACGGCACCTTCCGGTTGTGTCATGTGTATCGACTAGGAACGCCAGATCATAAAATCTTTACGTCGATTATCGTCGATCGCCCGTATCGTTTTTGCCTATTCCAATGGAAATAGGCGGACTGCTGAGGAAGATGAACTGAAATCGTGAATAAAAGAATCATAAAAACCCGACATCGGAAAACGATGTAACGGGTCCGCGCAGGTGGTTGACCAATGCTTGTTCTGCAGGCGCTGGATACCGGCCGGGCAACGTCATCACGTACAGCGAGTCTTGCTGTGCTCGTGCAGGCAACTGTAGAGAGGTTTCCCGGAGCGAGTTCATCACTTTGTAACTGATGCTGATCATTTCGACACTCCTCGCATTGGGAATTGCCCGAGTTTCCTAACTGCTCTCCACTAGATACTTGGTATTTCTGATCCATTGGCGCGCACACCATCGAGCGCCCGATCAACGCTCGGTCGCCAGGTTGACATTTCTCGCGCAATTGTCGACGTCGATGTCGAATCTGACAATCTGCCTCTGCAAGACGGGCATGCGGTTCAATGCCCGGAAGATGTGTCGCCGAGATCTAAAGTGACGAAAAGATAAAAATGCGTGACGAGAAGAATAACGGGAAATCAGCTGCGTCCTTACACTGAATCGAGACGCGACGCCTGTCCGGCGCGGTTTCCCGTCGCGACAAGGCTGTTGCAGGATTGATCGCCTTATTACCCTTTAAGAGGTTGCTTGATGAAACTTAGAGACAAAGTGGCACTCGTTACCGGCGCGGGGCCCGGGCTCGGCAAGGCTTGTGCGGAAGCGCTGGCCAAAGAAGGCGCACGCGTGGTGATTTGCGATGTCAACGATCAGTCGCTGGAAGAAGCCCGCGCCGAAGTCGAAGCATGCGGTGCCGAATGCCTCGCCTTGCGATGCGATGTTTCGTCCAGTTCGGAGGTGAGCAATCTGTTCGCGCAGGTCGTCGCGCGCTTTGGGACACTGCACATTCTGGTCAACAATGCAGCGCTGACTCCTAATCGTCCAATTGACACAGAGCGTCGCAACAAGCTGTATGCGTACATGCAAACGCCCGTACCGCGCCAGTCGCTGGGGTTCACGAGTGAGATTGACGATGAGGAGTGGCACCGTTATTGGGGCGTCAATGTCCACGGCGTCTTTTATTGCACACGGGAGGCGTTGAAGCTGATGGAGCCGCAGCGCGACGGGAAGATCATCAATATCGCGTCGATTGCTGGACTGTCGATCAAGAGCGCGCATAGCCCGCATTACTGCGCAACCAAGGGAGCGGTGATTGCATTCACGAAGTCGGTTGCATTCGAAGTGGCCGGCGCGAATATCTTCGTCAACGCGATGGCGCCGGGCGGAGTGGCCACCCCGGCATTTAACGACTATCTCGACAAAATCGGCGACGAAGGTCGCAATCGACTGTGGCAAAGCTGCCCGCTGGGCCGCTTTGGTACTGTGGAAGAGTACGCGTCGACTGTCGTCTATCTGGCGGGTGAACACTACCTGGTAGGTCAGGTGCTCAGCCCGAACGGCGGCTCGGTCATTTGACCACTGTTATATGAAATCGAAATGTACGACGGCTGCCAAGCCGATACTCCCCCGCCGAATGCTCGGCCGGTCTGGTGAATCATCCTTCATTTATCGTCTTGTGACGTATCTACGAATGCTGTCGTATACAACTCAACACGGAGAGACACGTTGCAGACTGACAAAACGGCGCTACCGCTAGCGGGCGTGCGCGTCCTGGACCTCTCCCGCATTCTTGCCGGACCTTGGTGCGCCATGGTGCTGGCCGATCTGGGCGCCGAGGTCATCAAGGTCGAACATCCGGAAAGGGGGGACGACACGCGTGACTGGGGGTTGCGAGTCGGTGCTTCCGAAACGGCCTATTTCAATAGCGTCAACCGGAACAAACGTTCCGTCGGCCTCAACTTGCAGTCGACAGAAGGTGCTGAATTGGCGCGCGCATTGGCAAGAGAATGCGACATCGTCATCCAGAATTTCAAGGTCGGTGGTGCAGCGAGGCTTGGGCTTGGCTATGACGATTTGCGTGTCGATCGCGAAGACCTGATTTACTGCTCGATTTCCGGATACGACCACACCGGTGCTGAAGCAACGCGGCCGGGCTACGACCTCGTCGTTCAGGGGGAAGCGGGCCTGATGGGTATCAATGGGGAGGCGAATCAGCCGCCGTTGAAGTTTGGCGTGGCGGTCGTGGATCTGTTCACCGGCATGTACTCAGCGCAGGCGATACTGGCCGCGCTGTATCAGCGGCAACGCACAGGCCAGGGTCGCTCGATCGAGATGGCGCTGTTCGATTGTGGATTGACGATCACCGCGTACTACGGCCTCGAAGCCTTGCTGATGGGCGGCGATCCGCCGCGCTACGGCAACGCGCATCCGTCGATTGTTCCTTACGGTGTGTTCGACGCTGCCGACGGCCCGCTCGTGATCACGGTCGGCAACAACGCGCAGTTCTCCCGCTTTTGCTGCGATGTTATCGAGCGACCGGACCTTGCAGCCGATCCGCGATTCCAGACCAACCTCGACCGGTCAAAGCATCGCGATGCGCTTCTTCCTGAAGTCAATCGCGAACTTGCTAAACGCACGCGTGAGAGCCTGCTTGATCGGTTGGTCCGCTCGAATATCCCTTGCGGTGAAGTATTGGGCTTGCACGAAGCATTGACGTCAAAACGCGTCCGCGATGCCGGACTCGTGACGTCGCATCCGCATCCAGTGGCCGGCGCGATCGATGTATTTGCGCCGCCATACCGCTTCGACGGCAAGCGCTTGCCGGTGCGTCGCATCCCCCCGCCATTGAGCGAAGGAACGTCTGAAGTACTGGGTGAATTGCTCGATGTGTCCGCTGAGCGGTTGCGCGAGTTGAAGGCCGCCGGCGTCATCTGATCATGCTCGCTCGGGCGAAATCGAAGAATCGTCAATGAAACCGCCAGTGACGTGCGCGATGCACTCGTCACATCTACCAGGGCATACCGGCGACACCGCACCGCCGTTCTTCTTCGCATCGACCTCCCGCCTCTCAAGCCTGAACGACGCCCCCCGGGCACGGAGCCATCGCCCGCGCCCGGTCCGTGCACGTTCTGCGACCCTGCACCGCAGTATTTTTCTGGCGCCGCGCGCAATGACTGCGTACTCGCATCCGGCCTACGGAAAGCAAGCGCACGTGTTAGCAATCGTCCGCAAACGCGGACATGCGAAGAGGGTAAGTCCCGATGCTTGCTGTGACAGGATGATAAAACCACATGACGACATGACAAATGGGAGGACCTGCATTTCCTTAAAGTTGAATGGACGGACCAGCCCACGCGGCCGGTCATCCCTTACTACTGGAGATGCTTATGAATTTTCTCGACGATAGCCTTTTCCCCGAAGTTCAGGAAAAACTGGTGATCCAGGTTGCGCCGTACGGACCGCAATGGCTGCCGACCGACTCGGACGACATTCCGGTGAGCATGGATGCCCAGATCCAGAAAGCCGTCGATTGCTATAACGCGGGCGCCACCGTCCTTCACATGCACGTGCGGGAAGAAGACGGCAAGGGCTCGAAGCGCCTCTCGAAGTTCAACGAGATGCTGGGACTGCTGCGCGAAGCGGTGCCGAAGATGCTTCTGCAGGTTGGCGGTTCGATTTCGTTTGCGCCGGAAGGCGAAGGGAAGGACGCGCAGTGGCTCGACTACGATACGCGACACATGCTCGCGGAGCTCAACCCGAAGCCCGACCAGGTCACCATCACGATCAACTCCAGCCAGATGAACATTTGCGAGTTGCTCGCACCCGACGACGTGGCCGGCACCATCCTTGAAAAGCCTGAGTACTTCAAAGCGTATTCGGAAATGGTCGTCGATGCGAAGCCGTCGTTCTTTATCGAACACCTGCGACGTCTTTCGGAAGCGCGCATCCAGCCGCATTTCATGCTGGGCCATGTCCATCAACTTGAGAGCGTCGAACGGCTGATCCGGCGCGGCCTGTACACCGGTCCGCTGATTCTCAACTACGTCGCAATCGGCGGCGGAGCAGCGGGTCTGCATCCCGCCGACCTGATCGAGTTCGTGCGTCGTACGCCCGACGGCTCGGTGCTGACCATCGAGAGCGCAATGCGCGCGGTCTTGCCGATGAACGCGATGGCAATTGCGATGGGACTGCACGTGCGGGTGGGGATCGAAGACAACCTGTGGGGACGCAAGGGCGAACGCATGACGTCTGTCCAGCAGATCGAGCAGACCGTGCGGATCGCTCGCGAACTGGGGCGCGATGTCGCCAACGGCGAAGATGCGAAGCGCATCTACAAGATCGGCAAGTGGTATCAGAGCGCCGATGAGACGGTTGCGGCCCTCGGTATGGCTCCGAACCGCAAATCCGCCCAGCGCGGCTTTACGGTGCCGGGCCACGGCTAAACCACGAGCGCATCGGCCGGAGTCCTTGCTTAGGAGCGGGGGCGGCCGATCGGTTATCGGCAAGCCGGTGCGCGATTGATCGGCTGAAAAAGTCTCGCGCGGCGCGGCAACCTCTATCTTCCAGTACACACAGTCAAATGACCGCGAAACAACCAACACCTAACTACGACGTGATGCGCGCCGCGGGCCTCGTGGACCCCACGCTGGACCCGCTCGCCCAGTGGGACCCCACATGGACCGAGTCCTTCATGAAGCTCGGCCAGAGTACGCAGACGAGCGACGTCCTCGAGCCACAACTGGCCGCACTCGTCCGGCTGAACATCGATGTGACGGCGACCCATCTGTATGGTCCCGGCGTTCGCCGCCACGTGCGCGATGCGTTGCACCTGGGCGTGACCCGCGCGCAGATCATGGAGGTGTTCAAGCTCGCAAGCGTGATCGGCATTCATGCCTGCGCGCTGGGGGTGCCGATTCTCGCCGAAGAGCTGGCGCACGCGGGTATTGCCGACGAAGCCGCTCCCGCTTCGGCCACGCCTGTGTGCGATAAGGTGCGCGCGAACGGTATGTTCAATCCGTTGTGGGAAACGATTTATCGCTGGGACCCGCAGTACCTCGAGAAATTTCTCGCGATGGGACTGGGGTTGTGGACCGACAACATTTTGCCGCCGCTATGGATCGAGTTTCTGTGCATCGCCGGTGATGCCGCCATCACCCATCTGTATGCGCATGGCACACGCCGTCACATCCGCGCAGCACTCGAGTTGGGTGCAAGCCGGGAGCAGATTCTCGAAGTGCTGAAGATCGTGAGCCTCCAGGGGATCGAAGCCTGCGAGGTCGGCGTGCCGCTGCTTCAGGCGGAATTTGAAGAATACGAACGAACTCGCCGATGAGAACGAGGTTAATCGGACGTGCAGGCTCCGTGTCTGCGCCTGCGAAGCAGCGGGGCGGAGCCTGCGATAACCCGATGTCCTGCGCCCAGACGCCGACGTATCAAATGCTGTGATGAAAGCGGCGCACAGTCACGCGAGCCGCCTTGTTCAGAGGAGAAGACACCATGAGTGATAGCGTTTTGCAGCCTCAGGCCGCAGCAATGGGCGAGTCGCGCACGTCACCCGAAGTGCGGCAGACATACCGCAGGATTGCATGGCGCCTGCTGCCGTTTTTGTTTCTCGCCTATGCGGTCAACTCGATCGACCGGATCAACATTTCGTTTGCCAAGTTGCGCATGGCGCACGATCTCGGTCTGAGCGATACAGCCTATGCGTTTGGCGCCACCGCGTTCTTTGTCGGCTACATCCTGTTCGAAATACCCGGTAACCTGTACATGCAGCGCGTCGGTGCGCGCGCGACGCTCACGCGCATCATGGTGCTGTGGGGCATGGTCACCGCGCTGACCTGCTTCGTCAACACGCCGGCGCGTCTGTATATCGCCCGCTTCGCCTTGGGCGTCGCGGAAGCAGGGTTCTTTCCGGGCGTGATCCTTTACCTCACTTACTGGTTTCCGTCATGGAAACGGGGGCGCGTGACCGCAATCTTCTTCATGTCGGGATTTGTGGCCGGGATGGTCAGCGGGCCGCTCGCCGGTGCGATCATGACCGGTCTCGAAGGCTGGTACGACATGAAGGGCTGGCAAGTGCTCTTCGTCCTCGAAGGACTGCCCGCTATTGCGCTTGGCGTATTCGCGTGGTTCTGGCTCGACGACAGTCCTTCGCACGTCACGTGGCTTACCGATCGCCAAAAGGTCATTGTGGCCGAGAACCTTCGGCTGGATCAGGACTCGCGCACGCACGAAAGTCAGTCATTCGGACAGGTCGTGCGGGACCCGCGGGCCTATGTCCCCGGCATTGTGTTTTTCGCGCTCTATTCGGGGACCAACACGGTTGCGTACTGGATGCCTTCATTGCTGCAAGAGGGCGGCATCACCGATTTGCACCGCATTGGCTTGATAGCGAGTGGCCCCTACCTCCTCGCCCTGGCCTCGATGTATCTGCTCGGACGGAGTTCGGACCGGCGGCTCGAACGCCGCTGGCACCTCGCCGCGACGATGCTGACATCCGCGGTCTCGTTCGGGTTGATGCATGTGCTGCAAGCCAACGTGTCGCTCTCGACTGTCTTCATGACCATTGGCGCCGCCGCGTGCCTGGCCGCGGTACCGCTCTTTTGGACGATCCCGCCAGCGTTTTTCAGCGCAAGGGCCGCGGCGGGCGGCATTGCGCTCGTCAGCAGCATCGGTTCGCTGGCGGCAGTACTGAGTCCCATCACGGTTGGTGCGATCAAAGCGCGTACTGGCAGCCTGTATGTTGCGTTTGATGTCATCGGCTGCATGTTGCTGATCGGCACCGTCGCGCTGCTCGCCGGCATATCGGCCGCCCGGCTTCGTGAACGCCAGTAAGGCCTGTTGTCATTCATATTTCCGATAACACGGCCCGTGCGGAGTGCTCGGGTCCGTTTGGAAAGGGTAAAACGGGCGTCCGTTCGAAGTCGCCGTAACAGCCGGGGTCAGCGCTTGTCTCATCTTGACCGGCGTAAGTGAGCAACTTAGACATCCGAAATGTATAGAGCGCGAACCGGCATTAAGAGAAGGATTGCGGCGCCATGTGAAGCGTATGGCGCGAGCAGTCTCGAACGCAGGCAGTTGTAGATTTACCAATGCAATTGACAATCAGGAGACTGTATGAAGTTGAAATGGGTAGCTGCAGCCGCTATGGCCGTGATCGGGAACTCGGCTCACGCGGACTCGTCAGTAACGCTGTACGGCGTCCTTGACTCGGGTCTGCTGTATCAGAGCACTTCCGCGGCGGTCGTTAGCGCCAACCCTTCGACGTTGACTGGACTGCCGCCGGGTACTCGTCTGCCGCCGGCTGCGGCGGCTTCGGTCGCGAATGCGCTGCGCAACCTCGGGGCGGTCTATCGCTTCAAGGACGGGGGCATCTATTCAAGTGTCTGGGGTATGAAGGGAACCGAGGATCTAGGTGGCGGTTACGCGGCAAACTTCAGGCTGCAAGGCTCGTTCGACACTGGCACCGGAAAGAATGGTCAGTCGGACACGGCGGGCGTCCCGGGGTTCTTCAACCAGATCGCGACAGCCGGCGTAAATGGCCCGTTTGGCTCGATCAATGCGGGTCGGCAGATTGCGCCAATGATCTATGCGATGGGGGAGACGGACGCTCGCCACGCACAGTATTTCGGCAGTATTCTGGGTGCCTGGATCGGCCTGAACTCAGCGGCGGGCTGGCCTGGCACCAGCACCAATGGACCCATCGGCGCGTTATACGACAGTAACGCGATTGTCTACAGATCGCCGAACTTCTACGGCATTAGCGCTGATCTGGAATATGCGCCGGGCGGTGTCGCGGGACATTTTCAGGGCGGCACGCGCGAGTCGGCGGTGCTGAAATACTCGGGCTATGGTCTGAGGCTCGCTGCGCTGTACTACACCGGACACGATACGAATCCGTTCACGACGGTGTCGTCCACGGCCGCGACGGCGGTGCCCGCGACTGGGCTGAACAATAACCGCTACTGGTACGTTGGCGCGCTCTACACGATCAAGGACTTCTCGGTTTCGGCGTCATATAGCAATGGCGCGAATCCGGCTCCGCGCAGTGCGTTGAATCCGAATGGCGGTACGAGCCTCGATCTGTATTCAGTCGGCCTCGGCTACCGGTTCACGCCGGCGTTCAATGTCTCGAGTGGTCTCTACTACATCAAGGACAGAAACGATTCAAAGAACACTTCGCTCGAAGTGGCGGCCGGCGCTGACTACAGCCTTTCCAAGTCAACCGTCGCCTATGCACAGGTGGGTTGGGTCAATAACCACGGTGATATGACTCAAGGCATTACCTATGGCGCACTGGTCGCGCCGGGAATGGGCACGGCGGCGGTCAATATCGGATTGCGTCATAACTTCTGACCGGCTGAGAAACCGGCTTGCGCGACATGCCTCGGCAGGCCGGTTGTTTCGTCGCCCGTCGCACGATGCGACACCAATGCCGCGCGAGCTTCAGCAGAGGCAGACTTGAACCGCAGGTATCGTATTCAACGTGTGAAGCTGATTATCCCGGATTGGCTTCGGGCGTAGGTGCGGTTCACGGCGCGTCGACGGAGCCAGCTCGAACGCGTGCTTTGGACTTGCGCCACTCGCTGGGGGTACAGCCGTACCACCGCCTGAAGGCCCGCGTAAAGTTCCCTTGATTCTCATACCCCAGCCGCATCGCCACTTCGGCGATCTGGATATCCGTCTGGCCCAGCAACTGATCTGCCAGATTGCGTCTGACATCTTCAAACATTGAGTCATAGCTGGTGCCAAGTTCGCTAAGGTGGCGATAGAGCGTGAACCGATGTATCGCGAAGAACTCAGCGACTTTCTGCGACGTACAGCCATCAGGTAATAGCTTTTCGATCACCTCTCTGACACGAGAGCTGAAGTCTCCGCCCTGGCGATCCTGCAGCTCACTCATGTGCTGATAAAGGAAACGCGCAAGTTGCCGGTCGTGACTAAACCTTGGCTGGTCGAGCAGCAACTGTGGAAACAGGACCTCGTATTGAGCCTGGCCAAACCAGACCGGCGCCTGGAAATGTTGCTCGTACAAGGCGCTCGCTTTTGGCTTGCGGAACGCGATCCGTACAAGAGTCGGCCGCCACGCCCGACCGAGGATCAACTCCAGAATCCGGACATTTGCCGCGAGGTACGCCGTGAGCAAATGCCGCGCACCAGGAATGTTTGGGTCGATCGAAACCGACATGCAGGCGTAGCCTTCGTCTTCAGTCATCTGGACGTGCAATCCCCGATACCAGAGTCCGCAAAAACGAATAAGGCTTTCGATCGCCTCACGCACTGTTGGCGCATTGAGGACAAGGAAACGCAATGGCCCTACATTATCGAGCGTCGCACGTTGGCCGAGGAGCAATCCTACGTGTTCGCAGCGCATCCGCTTTGCTGCGGCTTCCAGGATCCGACCATGCGTTACCGTGGCGAGAGGAGTCAACGGCGAAGCCATCGCCTCTCGGGTGACACCGAAGGATTCAAGAAGCGCCCATGGGTCCACACCATGTTCGAGCATGACGACGGGCAGCGAATTGAGCGCGCCGATCGGGATGGACTTCTCCTCTTTGGATGCGCCCTTCATCTTTGGGTCTCCTCCTGCCGGAGTTCGTGCATTAAGGGGTTCGGGACATTGATGGCGGCGCGATATTGTAGTGCCGGGCAACGCGCGCTCTTTGGCGGGTCCTAGGTGATTTCCTTGAAGAAACAGAGATGTTGTCGGACATGATTTTATCAACAAAGCGACCGACTGGCGTCACAGCAGTGGGAAACGAAAGAAGCACAACGCGTTCGTATTCACGCGCTTGCGCAAGACATGACCATGACGTTTTGGCCTCTATGTCGCCTTGATGGTGCCCCCGCTGCGCGATCGGCAACGCGCCGGCGATTACGAAGTGGTTCTTGCGGATCACGTTGGAAATGCCTCCATTGACGAAGCGCCCAGCGAGCCTTCGCCGCATCCGTTGATCTGACCAGACATCGCGCAATCGCGAGCATGAAGCTGCGCCAGGTGCATCTGGAATTTTGCGCCAGAAGGAGAAATCAGGCTGGCAACGAGCGACACACCTTGGCGCAACGCGACGGCTTTCGTCGTAACTGAAACACCACCTCAATCTTTTTCGGAATCAAGGTTTTCAAAATGAGCGTCCGAATCGCTCGGCGGATTCAACCGGTCGATGCAACACAATGAATGTTTGATCCTCGGTTGATAAACGCGCCGCCTGGTCGGAAAAGGCGCGGTGGCATTGATATCCTCTCTCTGCCATGACTGGACCTGTTCGACGCGACAGGCTACCGAGCCGGCGAAATGCCGCTGGCTGGCGACAGTCTGCGCAGCAAGATCGACACCTATACCAACGTATCGCCGGCTGACCACATGGATTAAGCGACGATCCCAATGTAGGGATGGTTCAATCGTTCGCCTCGGTCTATCGTTCTTTCAAGCGGGAAAGTCTCATTCCGCTGAAGAGCGACCCGAATCAGACAGCACGAGGTGAACGGTTCCATGGACAAGTTCATGAGCATGCGCATCTTCTCCCGAGTAGTCGAGGCGGGAAGCTTCAGCGTCGTTGCGGAGCATATGAGTTGCAGCAAGGGGAACGTATCGCGTGCCGTCTTGTCACTCGAAGACCAGCTGCAGGCGCGGCTCCTGCAACGCACGACACGTCGGGTATCGCTGACGGAACCCGGCAAGCGCTACTACCAGAAGTGCAAGAGGGTCCTGGCCGACCTCGACGATGCCGAAGCCGAGGCACGCGACGCCCACACCCGCGCGCGGAAAACTCTGCGTTCACTGCGTAACCGATCTCGGCCTCGGACAGTTGACGCACTCGATCATCGAATATCGCAGGCGTTTTCCTGCCGTTTCAGTGCATCTTAAGTTCCTGCCGCGTATGGCGAACCTGATCGCAGACGAGGTGGACGTCTCCATCGTGTCCGCGCCGACGCTGCCCGACTCGCGCAACGTATGCAAGCTGATCTGGCAATGCGAACGTGTGCTGGTGGCCGCGCCCGGCTTTCTTCAGACGCATCGGATCGAAAGAGCGAGCGACCTCGAAGATCATGCGCTGACGCCGATCCCCTTCAACGCCAAACCCGATGACCATCCCATCAGGTTGAGCCTCGTCAGGTCCGCGGAACCTGAAGCGGGCAGCCAGTTCGTCATCAACGACACCGAGGCGACCCGTCTCGCGACGCTGGCAGGCGCAGGCATCGCGGCATTGCCGGTCCATTGCGTGATTGACGACATCCGGAATGGAAAGCTCATTCAGTTATTCCCTGAGTGTCGTCTTCAACGCACGAGAGTGTTCGTCGTCTATTCATGTAGACATCATGTCGACGCGAAGATCAAAACCTACGTCGACTTTATGACGTCGCACCTGAGGGAAACGCTCGATAGCAGTTTCGGGAGCGTGCCCGCCAGTGAAGCGCTCAATCGCGTTGCGCAGATTCGATTGGCTTCGGGCCTTTCTGATGTACGCAATACAACCTGAACCGTCAGATATTTATCGTCGTTGGTCAATTAAAAACGCGCTGTGTGACTTTCTTTCGCGCGTGATGGAGAACGCAAGATGTATACGATCAGACTACCTCGCATTCGGGCAAGCTATGTCGTTGCCGCGTGTATTGTGGCAATTGCCGCAATGTGTGAGTCTCAAACGCCCGGTCTGATGCAGGCCATTCTCGTCGTCGGTGCGAATGCGCAATTGCCGCTCGAATGGCTGGCCGCAGAGAGTCCAGAGAACGCCGAGCCCTCGCCTGTTGCTACCGTCGCCGACCGTTCCGAACGGAAGGCGCATGTCCCGACGCAAGGCCGCCCCGCCACGCAAATGCTAGAAGAATACAACTCTCCCGTGCGCATTCGACGCGAGCGCCGTAGCATGACTGGCTACGAGCGAAGCGTGACCAGTTTCAAGTACTGGACGTAGACTCACCGCGCACTTCATTCACCCGTTCTCATCGATACACAAGCGGTCGCGATCGGGCTGAATCTCTGAGGTGGAGACTCGCCCCGATGACGATCACGCACGAACAAGCCATGTCGATGAGCATCCCGTCCAAGCCGCTGGCCTACGACTCTCAATGCTGCGATCTTGCCATACATAAACCGTACAGTTTATTTTCGTTGACGTGGGGCGGTGACCTTGATAACTATACTGACCAGTATTGTAAAACGCGAAAGGGAGTAGGAGATCATGCAAGAGAGATATTTGACAACGCGCCAGACCACCCGGATCGTCATCGTCGGCGGCGGCATCGCTGGACTTCTGCTCGCGACCAGGCTGGGCAACACGCTTGGCCGCAGCGGCCGCGGTCAGGTCACGTTGATCGACAAAAGTGCAACCCATATCTGGAAGCCCATGCTGCACACCATCGCGGCAGGCACTCGCGATGTCCAGCAACAGCAGGTCATCTATCTCGCCCACGCCCGCGACCACGGC
>NZ_VZQP01000095.1:0-14525 GCF_014397655.1 Paraburkholderia sp. UCT31 | reverse complement strand
TTAACCTGCCCACGCCGCTGAAGCCCACGCCATCAAAGGCTTCCCGCTTCTCCGCACCCCGGCGTCCGGAGCGCGAAAGAGCGGAATTCTAGTCGCCGACATCGGGACTTGCAAGCGATATTTTGACAAGCGTATTAACGGTGCTTGAAAACCGGTTTGCGCTTCTCCACGAACGCGGCCATGCCCTCTTTCTGGTCTTCGGTGGCGAAGAGCGAATGGAACAGGCGGCGCTCGAAATGCACGCCCTCCGCGAGCGTCGTTTCAAAGGCTCGGTTGACTGACTCCTTGACCATCAGCACCGCCGGCAGCGGGAATTCCGCAATGGTGGCGGCCGCGCCGACCGCTTCGTCAAGCAGCGATGCCGCCGGGATCACGCGCGAAACCAGTCCGGCGCGCTCCGCTTCGGCGGCATCCATGAAACGGGCGGTCAAACAGAGGTCCATCGCCTTCGCTTTTGACACCGCCCGCGGCAAGCGCTGCGTGCCGCCCGCGCCCGGCATGATCCCGAGCTTGATTTCCGGTTGACCGAACTTCGCCGTGTCGGCGGCGAAAATGATGTCGCACATCATCGCCAGTTCGCAGCCGCCGCCGAGCGCGAAGCCCGCCACCGCGGCAATGATCGGCTTACGGATCGAGCGAACCGTTTCCCAATTGCGCGTGATGTAGTCGCCCTTGTAGACATCCATATAGGAGTACGACGCCATCATCCCGATGTCCGCACCGGCCGCGAACGCTTTCTCGCTGCCCGTCACAACGATTGCGCCAATCGACTCGTCGCCGTCGAACTCGCGCAACGCTGCGCCTAGTTCGTCCATCAGCGCGTCGTTCAGTGCATTCAGAGCCTTCGGACGGTTGAGCGTAATCAGTCCGACCCGTCCCCGCGTCTCAACCAGAATGTTTTCGTAAGCCATGCCGCCTCCATAAGGGTTAATCGCACGCGAAAAACGCTTCGCGCATCGTCTGTGGTGATGCTACCATTCCCCAACCAACCGGTCGGTCAATTATTCGACAGGTATTTCCCCAACGTACAGCCGAGCCTCTTTGCCATGACACATCCGCTATTCACCAAGCACGAAGACACGCTGCACAAAGCGCTCGCCGCGCTCGAAACGCGGGGCTACTGGAGCCCGTTCGTCGAGATGCCCAGTCCGAAAGTGTACGGGGAAACAGCCAACGCGGACGGCGAAGCCGCGTTCAAGGCGCTTCTAGACAAAACGTTCGACCTGGACCAACCGTCGACGGGAGAGACCGTCGGCGCAGAGGTTTCGCCGTTCGGCTTCCAGCTCGGCGTGCGTTACCCGAAAGCCGACCCGAGCGCGCTCATCGCCGCATCTGCCGCGGCGCAACGCGATTGGCGCGCCGCCGGCTCGCAGGCATGGATCGGCGTGAGCCTCGAAATCCTCGCGCGCCTGAATCGCGCCAGCTTCGAGCTCGGCTACAGCGTGATGCACACGACCGGTCAGGCGTTCATGATGGCCTTCCAGGCAGGGGGCCCACACGCGCAGGATCGCGCGCTCGAAGCGGTCGCGTATGCCTGGGATCAGCTGCGCCGTATTCCCGCCGACGCGCACTGGGAAAAGCCGCAAGGCAAAAACCCGCCGCTCGCGATGCACAAGCGCTACACCGTCGTGCCGCGCGGCATCGGCCTCGTGCTCGGCTGCTGCACATTCCCGACGTGGAACGGCTATCCGGGCCTGTTCGCCGATCTGGCCACCGGCAACACGGTGATCGTCAAGCCGCATCCGGGCGCGATCCTGCCGCTCGCGCTGACCGTGCGCATCGCGCGTGACGTGTTGCGCGAAGCGGGCTTCGATCCGAACGTCGTCACGCTGCTGGCCACCGCCCCGAACGACGGCGCCCTCGTCCAGCAACTGGCCCAGCGCCCCGAGATCAAACTGATCGACTTCACGGGCAGCACCCAGAACGGCACCTGGCTCGAGCGCAACGCGCACCACGCGCAGGTCTACACCGAAAAAGCTGGCGTCAATCAGATCGTCATTGACTCGGTCGACGACATCAAGGCGGCCGCGCGCAACATCGCGTTCTCGCTGGCGCTCTACTCAGGCCAGATGTGCACCGCGCCGCAAAATATCTACGTACCGCGAGACGGCATTCGCACCGCGGAAGGCACGCTCAGCTTTGACGATGTCTCCCAGGCGCTTGCCGGCGCGGTGCAAAAGCTCGTCGCCGATCCGGCCCGCGCCGTCGAACTGCTCGGCGCGATCCAGAACGAAGGCGTCGTGCAGCGCATCGACGAAGCCGCCGGGCTCGGCCGCGTTCTCGTCGCGAGCCAGACGCTCGACCATCCGTCCTTTCCGGGCGCTCGCGTGCGCACACCGCTCGTATTGCAACTCGACGCCTCGACCGACCGCGCCCAGTTCACGAGAGAATGGTTCGGGCCGATCTCGTTCGTCATCGCGACGGACTCGACCGCGCAGTCACTCGACCTCGCTGGCGACATTGCTGCCGAGCACGGCGCGCTAACGCTGGCGGTCTACAGCACGGACGACGCCGTGCTCGACGCCGCGCACGAAGCGTCGATCCGCGGCGGCGTCGCACTGTCGATCAACCTGACCGGTGGCGTGTTCGTCAACCAGTCCGCGGCTTTTTCGGACTTTCACGGCACCGGCGCCAACCCGGCCGCGAATGCCGCGCTTGCCGATGCCGCTTTCGTCGCCAACCGCTTCCGTGTCGTTCAAAGCCGCGTTCATGTTGAACCGAAAGCGGCGCCCGCGGTAGCTGGCTGAACGGCATAAGAAGGCTTCAGCACAACGCACGACTTCGTCCTATGCCGTTCGGCGGATGGACCGAGTCGTGCGCTCTGACTAACATCAGACATCGGATCGGCATCACGCGCCGACGCTAGTCGAGCGACCGTGCCCATCGGCCAAAGAGAGTTTGAGGAGACACCCCATGTCATATGAAGCGATCCGGCTGGACATCGACTCATCGAGCCACGTCGCCATCATCACGCTGAACCGCCCGGACAAGCTCAACAGCTTCACGCGCGCGATGCATCAGGAACTCGGCGCGGCACTCGACCAGGTCGAAAAGTCCGGCGCCCGTGCGCTCGTGCTCACCGGCGCGGGACGCGGCTTCTGCGCCGGCCAGGATCTCGCCGACCTCGATTTCACGCCCGGCGCGATGACCGACCTCGGCGCCGTGATCGATGAATACTTCAATCCGTTGATCCGCCGTCTGCAAGCGCTACCGTTTCCGGTGATCGCCGCGGTCAACGGCACGGCCGCCGGCGCGGGCGCCAATCTCGCGTTGGCCTGCGACCTGGTGCTCGCAGCTCGCTCCGCGAGTTTCATCCAAGCGTTCGTGAAGATCGGCCTCGTGCCGGATTCGGGCGGGACGTGGTTCCTGCCGCAACGCGTTGGCATGGCACGCGCGCTCGGCCTCGCGATCACCGGCGACAAGCTCAGCGCCGACACAGCCGAAAGCTGGGGCTTGATCTGGCAAGCGCTCGACGACGCCGAACTGGCTCCGGCCGCGGCAAAACTCGCTGCCCAGCTTGCCCAGCAACCGACGCGCGCGATCGCCGCGATCAAGCAGGCGATGCGTGCCGGCACGACGCAAACGCTCGACCAGCAGCTCGATCTCGAGCGTGATCTGCAGCGCCAACTAGGCGCCTCGCACGATTACGCGGAAGGCGTGCAGGCATTTATCGAAAAGCGCGCGCCGCGCTTCGAGGGGCGTTGAGATGTCCACGCAAACCACCCGCCCCGACCAGATGACTGCCGACGAACTCGCCCGCGCGACAGCTGCCGCGATGTACGAAAACGACGCCTGCAGTCGCGCGCTCGGGCTCGAGATTCTCGAAGTGCGCCCCGGCTATGCGCGGCTGCGCATGGCGGTGCGCGACGACTTCCTGAACGGCCATCAGATCTGCCACGGCGGCCTGATCTTCACGCTCGCCGATTCGACCTTCGCGTTCGCCTGCAACACCTACAACATCAATACGGTTGCCGCCGGCTGCTCGATCGAATACCTCCGGCCGGTCTACGGCGGCGACGTGCTGAGCGCCGAAGCGGTCGAGCAGACATCGAGCGGGCGCACTGGCATCTACGATATTCGCGTCACGAATCGCGCCGGCGAGACCGTCGCGATGTTTCGCGGCAAGTCGGCGCAAATCAAGGGCAACCTGATTCCCGCCGGCGACTAACATTGAGCGGCGGCAAGCCAGAGCCGCCCTGGCGGACAACTGTCTGCGCGGCTCTCTGACGCCAACGCGTTACATATCAGACTCAGATACTGAGGCAGCAAGGAGACATTCGATGAGCACCGCTCTTCCGCTCGATCCGATCGAGACCGCCAGCCGCGACGAGCTCGCCGCGCTCCAACTCGAACGGCTCAAATGGTCACTCACCCATGCGTATGAAAATTCGCCGGTGTACCGGCGCAAGTTCGACGAAGCCGGTGTTCATCCGGGCGATGTCAAGTCGCTCGCGGACCTCGCGCGCTTTCCGTTCACGACGAAGAAGGATTTGCGCGACAACTATCCGTTCGGCATGTTCGCGGTGCCGCAGGAGCAGATCTCGCGAATCCATGCATCGTCTGGGACGACCGGCAAGCCGACCGTCGTCGGCTATACGGCGCGCGACATCGACACGTGGGCGAATCTTGTCGCCCGTTCGATACGCGCCGCCGGCGCGAAGCGCGGCGACAAGGTGCACGTGAGCTACGGCTACGGCCTCTTCACGGGCGGCCTCGGCGCGCATTACGGCGCCGAGCGCGCGGGGCTCACCGTGATTCCGTTCGGCGGTGGCCAGACCGAAAAGCAGGTGCAGTTGATCCAGGACTTCCGGCCGGACATCATCATGGTGACACCGAGCTACATGCTGTCGATCGCCGACGAACTCGAGCGCCAAAGTATCGACCCGGTTAGCTGCTCATTGCGCATCGGCATCTTCGGCGCTGAGCCGTGGACCAACGAAATGCGCGAGGCGATCGAAAAACGCATGGGCATCGACGCGGTCGACATCTACGGTCTCTCCGAAGTGATGGGGCCGGGCGTCGCCTCGGAGTGCGTCGAGACCAAAGACGGCCCGACGATCTGGGAAGACCATTTCTATCCCGAGATCATCGACCCCGAAACGGGCAAGGTGCTGCCCGATGGCGAACTCGGCGAACTCGTGTTCACGTCGCTGACGAAAGAAGCGCTGCCGATCATCCGCTACCGCACGCGCGATCTCACGCGCCTGCTGCCGGGCAGCGCCCGCACGATGCGGCGTATGGAAAAAATCACGGGCCGCTCGGACGACATGATGATCGTCCGTGGCGTCAATGTGTTTCCGACGCAGATCGAAGAGTTGCTGCTCAAGCAGCACGCGCTCGCGCCGCACTATCAGATCGTACTGACGAAGGAAGGGCCGCTCGACGTGTTGACGCTGAACGTCGAACCGTGCCCCGAAAGCGCGCCGGATACTTCCGCGCTAACCACCGCGAAAAACGCGCTGGCGTACGACATCAAGGCGCTGATTGGCGTAAGCGCGGTGGTTAACGTGCTGGCCGTGAATGGAATCGAACGCTCGGTGGGCAAGGCACGGCGGGTGGTCGACAAGCGCAGATCGGGGCTCTAAGTCAGGCAACCGGCAACGACGCGCAGCGTAAGAGCCCAACAAAAAACGGCGTCACGCACGGATCCTGATCCGAACGTGACGCCGATTTCCGCGACTTCTATTGACGGCTTCGCGGCAGCCTCCAACCCGCCTCCCGAAAACCGCCGTAACTCAAACGGCAGTCACGCTTCCGCCTGCGCCCCACCGCCTCACGAATTCGGCAGCAGCAACCACATCCGGCCACCCTGCTTCATCTTGCCAGCCAGATCACCGGCATCGTCGCCGAGGCCCCAGAAGTAGTCGGCGCGCACGCCGCCTTTGATCGCGGTGCCCGTGTCCTGCGCGAACACGAGGCGGTTCATCGGCGAGTTCGTCAGCGGCCGTGTGGTCTGCAGGAACACCGGCGTGCCGAGCGGAATCGCGCTCGGGTCGACCGCAATCGAGCGCTCCGGCGTCAGCGGCACGCCGAGCGCGCCGATCGGACCGTCCGCGCCGCCGCTCGGCATACTTTCGGCCGACGGCATCTCGCGAAAAAACACGAAGCGCGGATTGGTGTCGAGCAATCCATCGACGCGCGTCGGATTCGCGCGTGCCCATGCCTTGATGCCCTGCATCGTCGCCTGCGCGGGTGTGATCTCGCCATGATCGAGCAGCCAGCGTCCGATCGACTTGTATGGCTGATCGTTGGTACCGCCAAAGCCGACGCGCATCACACTGCCGTCTTCCATCACGATGCGCCCGGAGCCCTGCACCTGCAAAAAGAATGCTTCGATCGGGTCGTCGACCCACACGAGTTCGTTGCCGCTGAGCGCGCCCGAGCGTTCGAGCTGGGCGCGCGCCGGCAACGGCGCCCCCGCGCGATAGCCGGCGGGCCAGCGGTACAGCGCGGTCTGATATACCCCGTGCCGCGTGCGCGAGCCCCGCAGCAGGGGCTCGTAGTAACCGGTGACCAGACCGTCGAGCGTGCCGTCGCTATTCGCGAGCTGGAACGGCGTGAAGTAGGCTTCGAAGAAGGCGCGCGCACCGGTGACGTCGAGATCGTCGATTTGCGCGGCGGCCGCGCATGCACGCGACCAGTTCGGCTGACGCGCGAGCCTCGTGCAGTTTTGCCGCAACGCGGCCGTCGCGCCGATCAGCGAGTCGTCCTGCCAGCCCGGCACCTGCTGCCACGCAACCGCGGTCAAGCGCGACGACGCGATCTGGCCGGGGATGATCGCCGCGCCGCTCGGCGGCGAAGGCCGGAGCGCGCCGCCGCCACCGCAGGAGGCAAGCAACACCGCAACCGACAATGCACCGACCCACGCGCCGGCTCGGCGGACAAAACGCATACAATGTTCGTTCTTGATGGAAACCGCCATGTCTGATTTGTTCGACGAATACCCGATGCTCATCTTCGCGCTGGAATCGCTGCTCGCGCTGTTCCTGCTCGTCTTTATCGTTGTGTGGACGTCGTCTGGCAAGAAAAAAGCGCGACGTGCCAAGCCGGCGGAACGGTCCCAACAGCAAAAGCCGCAGTGACCCCGGCCGGCGGGTTGCATACAGAACCGCGCAACCCCTCGTGCATCAAGCGCTCGTCTGAGCGCTCATCCAACCACCCACTCAACTGCCCGTTGCGCCGCGCGCCGATACGAACTCATTAAAGACCGCGCAACACCGCGCCGGTTCAATGCAACGTTCGCGGCATGCGCAACACGAACTCCGGCACCGGCGCCTCGAAGCGCTCACCATCCTCCGCCACGCAGAAGTAATCGCCGCGCATCGTGCCGACCGGCGTCGCGATCACTGCCCAACTCGTGTATTCGAAATGCTCGCCCGGCTTGAGCAGCGGCTGATGACCGACCACGCCCAGGCCTTTGACTTCCTGGACGGTGTTTTCGCTGTCGGTGATGATCCAGTGACGCGCGATCAACTGTGCGGTCACCTGGCCGGTGTTACGGATGGTCAGCGTGTAGGCAAAGGCGTACTGGCGACGCTCCGGGTCCGATTCTTCGGGCAGGTAGTGCACCTGCGCCGAGACGCTGAATTCGTACTGGCTCATCCTGATTCCGATCTGATCAAACGGGCTGTGAAAAATCGTGGAAGGCCCGAACGCCAATGGTCTGCGGGTGCAGCGGCGATGCGGCGCTCATGGAATGGCATTCTGCTTGATGCGCGGCATGGCCGCAACCGGATACGCCTTTCGGCCAGCTGTGTCTAAGACGTTGGGACACGGCTGCTTTGCCGCGCCCAGTCTCCATGTCGTTTTTGCGCCGGCACTTTGCGAAGTTTCATCGCGCGATTCCGCCACGCCAACCGCGGCCAGCGCCCCGGTCTGCACGCGCAAAACCGGTAAAATGGCGCTTTCCCGCTTGCATCGGCCCCCTGTCATGACGCAATTTCGCATCGCCCCCAGCATTCTCTCCGCCGACTTCGCCCGCCTGGGCGAAGAAGTCCGCAACGTCGCCGCCGCCGGCGCCGACTGGATCCACTTCGACGTGATGGACAACCACTACGTGCCGAACCTGACCATCGGCCCGCTCGTATGCGAAGCGATCCGCCCGCACGTGGACGTGCCAATCGACGTGCACCTGATGGTGCATCCCGTCGACCGCATCGTGCCGGACTTCGCGAAAGCCGGCGCGAACCTGATCAGCTTTCACCCGGAAGCGTCGGATCACATCGACCGCACGCTGTCGCTGATCCGCGACCACGGCTGCAAGGCCGGCCTCGTGTTCAATCCGGCGACGTCGCTGAACTATCTCGATCACGTGATGGACAAGGTCGATCTCGTGCTGATCATGTCGGTGAACCCGGGCTTCGGCGGCCAGTCGTTCATCCCCGAGGCGCTCAACAAGCTGCGCGAAGCGCGCAAACGCATCGACGCGTACACCGAGCGCACCGGCCGCGACATCCACCTCGAAGTGGACGGCGGCGTGAAGGTCGACAACATCGCGGAAATCGCGGCGGCCGGCGCGGACACGTTCGTGGCCGGCTCGGCGATCTTTGGCCAGCCCGATCACAAGGTCGTGATCGACAAGATGCGCGCCGCCCTCGCGACCGTCCAGCGTTAAAAACCAGCGCCTCATGACCACTCCGTATCCCGCCCCGACGTTTACCGGCCCGCGCCTCGAAGCTGCGATCATCGACCTCGACGGCACGATGATCGACACGGCCGACGACTTCACCGCCGGCCTGAACGGTATGCTCGCTCAGCTCGACGCGGAGGAAACGACGCGCGAGGAAGTGGTCGGCTACGTCGGCAAGGGTTCGGAGCATCTGATCCGCAGCGTGCTTGCGCCGCGCTTCGAAGCCGAGCACGCGCAAGAGCGCTTCGACGAAGCGCTCGCGATCTATCAGGCCGAGTACGCGAAGATCAACGGCGTGCACACGCGGCTGTATCCAGACGTCGAGGCCGGTCTGCGCGCGCTGCGCGACGCGGGCCTGAAGCTCGCCTGCGTGACCAACAAGCCGCACCGCTTCGCGCTCGAATTGCTGCAGCAGTACCGGCTTGCACCGTATTTCAGCGTCGTGCTCGGCGGCGACAGTCTCGCGAAAAAGAAACCGGACCCGCTTCCGATGCTGACCGCCGCCGCGCAGCTCGGCGTCGAGCCGAGCGCCACGGTGGCGATCGGCGACTCCGAAAACGACGCGCTGGCGGGCCGCGCGGCCGGCATGGCGACGCTGACCGTGCCCTACGGGTACAACCACGGCCAAGCTATACAAACGATAAAATCCGATGGTATAGTTGCCTCGCTGCTCGACGCCGCCAGGGCGATCGCAGCGCATCAATCCACGACTTAACAGTCCTTCATCCTCATGTTTCTGAATAAAAAACGGAGTCTGATTAGCATCGACCGGGGAGCCTGGCCCTGGCGTCGCTGGTCGCGCTAACCTCGCCTGAGGTACGCTGAAGCTCGTCTTCGGCAACCGTTTTTTACTTCGCTGCGCTCACGCGCTTTTTCCATCGATCTGTTTTTGCGCAGCTGCATCGGCTGATTGAGCCTGCGCGTACCCGCAAGGTACCGTTGCTCACCCGCACCGCTCGCACGCGCCGATGGAAGACCCGCGCCGGTCGGTATCATTGTGTCGAGAACGTCGACCCACGCCCCGACCGAAGGCGCTTAGCCCCGCTTTGCCCGACGCTTGCTGCCGCCGGACCACCGTACAGGATCGGAACATGACCGAACTCGAATTCCAGTCCCTCGCCAACGAGGGTTTCAACCGCATCCCGCTGATCGCCGAAGCGCTCGCCGACCTCGAGACGCCGCTGTCGCTGTACCTGAAGCTCGCGCAGACCGAGCGCAACGGCGCGAACTCGTTCCTGCTGGAGTCGGTGGTCGGCGGCGAACGCTTCGGACGTTATTCGTTCATCGGCCTGCCGGCGCGGACTCTCATGCGCACGCGCAACGGCGTGTCGGAAGTGGTCCGCGACGGCAAGGTCGTCGAGACGCACGACGGCGATCCGCTCGCGTTCATCCAGCAATTCCAGGCGCGCTTCAAGGTCGCGCAACGCCCGGGGCTGCCGCGCTTCACGGGCGGTCTCGCCGGCTATTTCGGCTATGACGCCGTGCGCTATATCGAGAAGAAGCTCGCGAACAGCGCGCCGAAAGACGACCTCAATCTGCCCGACATCCAGCTGCTGCTGACCGAGGAAGTCGCCGTCATCGACAACCTCGCCGGCAAGCTCTATCTGGTGGTCTACGCCGACCCGACCCAGGCTGAGGCCTACACGAAAGCGAAGCACCGTCTGCGCGAACTGCGCCAGCGGCTGCGCGTCACCGTCGAGCCGCCCGTCGTGTCGGCCAGCGTACGCACCGAGATCTACCGCGAGTTCGCGAAAGACGATTACCTGGCGGCCGTGCGCAAGGCGAAGGAATACGTCGCCGCCGGCGAACTGATGCAGGTGCAGGTCGGCCAGCGCCTGATCAAGCCGTACCGCGACAATCCGCTGTCGCTGTATCGCGCGCTGCGCTCGCTGAATCCGTCGCCGTACATGTACTACTACAACTTCGGCGACTTCCACGTGGTCGGCGCGTCGCCGGAGATTCTGGTGCGCCAGGAAAAGCGCGGCGAGGACCGTATCGTCACGATCCGCCCGCTGGCCGGCACCCGTCCGCGCGGCAACACGCCCGAGCGCGACGCCGCGCTCGCTACCGAGCTGCTGAACGATCCGAAGGAAATCGCCGAGCATGTGATGCTGATCGACCTCGCGCGCAACGACGTCGGCCGCATCGCGCAGATCGGCTCGGTGGTCGTGACCGACAAGATGGCGATCGAGAAGTACTCGCACGTGCAGCACATCGTCAGCTCGGTCGAAGGCAAGCTCAAGAACGACATGACCAATTTCGACGTGCTGCGCGCCACCTTCCCGGCCGGCACGCTGTCGGGCGCGCCGAAGGTCCGCGCGATGGAACTGATCGACGAGCTCGAGCCCGTCAAGCGTGGCCTGTACGGCGGGGCGGTCGGCTATCTGTCGTTCACCGGCGAGATGGATCTGGCCATCACGATCCGCACCGGCGTGATCGCCAACGGCAATCTGTATGTGCAGGCGGCCGCGGGCGTGGTCGCCGATTCGGTGCCGGAATCCGAATGGCAGGAGACCGAGAACAAGGCACGCGCGGTAATGCGCGCCGCCGAGCAGGTCCAGGACGGCCTCGATAGCGACTTCTGACCGGAGACACACCATGCTGCTCATGATCGACAACTACGACTCGTTCACCTACAACCTGGTGCAGTACTTCGGCGAACTCGGCGAAGACGTGCGCACCTACCGCAACGACGAAATCACGCTCGATGAAATCGCCAGGCTGAACCCCGAGCGCATCTGCCTGTCGCCGGGCCCGAGCAATCCGCAACACGCGGGCATCACGCTCGACGTGCTGCGCGAATTCGCCGGCAAGACGCCGATTCTCGGCGTGTGCCTCGGCCATCAGGCGATCGGCGAGGCGTTCGGCGGCCGCGTCGTGCGCGCGCAGACCATCATGCACGGCAAGGTCAGCACGATCGAAACCGACTGCAAGGGCGTATTCGAAGACCTGCCGAAGCACTTTACGGTAACGCGCTACCACTCGCTCGCGATCGAACGCGAATCGCTGCCCGACTGCCTCGAAGTATCGGCATGGACTGAAGACGGCGAAATCATGGGCGTGCGCCACAAGGAACTGGCCGTGGAAGGCGTGCAGTTCCACCCGGAATCGATCCTGTCCGAACACGGCCACGCGCTGCTCGAAAACTTCGTCAAGCAGTCGAAGCTCGCCGGCCCCGGCAAGGCCTCGCATCACGCGGCGCCGCGCAATGCCTGACACAAGGAGAGACGAGATCATGTCCATTACGCCCCAGGAAGCCTTGCAGCGGACCATCGAGCACCGCGAGATTTTTCACGACGAAATGCTGCACCTGATGCGCCTCATCATGCGCGGCGAGCTGTCGCCCGTGATGTCGGCGGCGATCATCACCGGCCTGCGCGTCAAAAAAGAGACCATCGGCGAAATCACCGCGGCCGCCACGGTGATGCGTGAATTTGCGCGGCACGTCGACGTGCAGGACAACTCGAACTTCGTCGATATCGTCGGCACCGGCGGCGACGGCGCGCACACGTTCAACATTTCCACCGCGACGATGTTCGTGTCGGCCGCGGCGGGCGCGAAGGTCGCAAAGCACGGCAATCGCGGCGTATCGAGCAAGTCGGGCAGCGCGGACGTGCTCGAAGCGCTCGGCGTCAACATCGATCTGCAGCCGGAGCAGGTCGCGGCATCGATTGCGGAAACGGGCATGGGCTTCATGTTCGCGCCGAACCATCATCCGGCGATGAAAAACGTCGCGCCGGTACGCCGGGAACTCGGCATCCGCACGATCTTCAATATCCTCGGGCCGCTCACCAATCCGGCCGGCGCGCCGAATCAGCTGATGGGCGTGTTTCACCCCGACCTCGTCGGCATTCAGGTGCGCGTGATGCAGCGCCTCGGCGCCAAACACGTGCTCGTCGTGTACGGGATGGACGGCATGGACGAAGTGTCGCTCGGCGGCGCCACGCTGGTCGGCGAGTTGCGCGACGGCGAGATCCGCGAGTACGAGATCCATCCGGAAGACTTCGGCATGCAGATGGTGTCGAACCGCACGCTCAAAGTCGCCGACGCGGGCGAGTCGAAGGTCATGCTGCTCGACGCGCTCAGCAACAAGCCCGGCGTCGCGCGGGAAATCGTCACGCTGAACGCCGGCGCGGCACTCTATTCGGCGAACGTCGCGGCCACGATCGCGGACGGCATCGAGCTCGCGCGCGAAGCGATCGCGAGCGGCAAGGCACGCGCGAAGGTCGACGAACTGGTGCGCTTCACCCAGCAATTCAAGCAGTAATCACGTAGCGAGACATTTATGAGCGACATCCTCGACCGCATCATCGCGGTCAAACGCGAAGAAGTCCGGGCGGCCGAGCAAAGCGTGCCGCTCGAAGAACTGCGGCTCGAAGCGTCGTCTCGCGATCTCCGCGACTTCGTCGGCGCATTGCGCGCCAAGCACACGGCGGGTCTCGCCGCGGTGATCTCCGAAGTGAAGAAGGCGAGCCCGTCGAAGGGCGTGCTGCGCGAGCACTTCGTGCCGGGCGACATCGCGCGTTCGTACGAGAAGCACGGCGCGGCGTGTCTGTCCGTGCTGACCGACGTGCAGTTCTTCCAGGGCAGCGTCGCCTATCTGCAGCAAGCGCGCGCCTCGTGCCAGTTGCCGGTGATACGCAAGGACTTCATCGTCGATCCGTATCAGGTGGTCGAAGCACGCGCGATGGGGGCCGACGCGATCCTGCTGATCGCCGCCGCGCTCGAAACCGCCGAGATGCAGGACCTCGAAGCGCTCGCGCATTCGCTGGGTCTCGCGGTGCTCGTCGAAGTGCACGACAGCGATGAACTCAAGGAAGCGCTGACGCTGAAGACGCCACTGATCGGCATCAACAACCGCAATCTGCGCACCTTCGAAACCTCGCTCGACACGACGCTCGGCATGCTCGACGCGATTCCCGACGATCGCATCGTCGTGACCGAATCGGGCATCCTGTCGCGCGACGACGTCGAGCGCATGCGCGCGCGGAACGTGCATACCTTCCTCGTCGGCGAAGCGTTCATGCGCGCGGACGAGCCGGGCGTGGAACTCGCGCGGATGTTTTTCTGAGCGTCGTATCGACGTATCGGCGTATCGGGCGCAGAGAAATCCACGCAACAAGGACACCCAGCATGGGCATGGAACGCGAAATCAAGCTGGCGCTGCCGGCTTCGCAGGTGCAGGCGGCGACGCAGTGGTTCGCCGCGCGCGCCGGCAAGAACGGACGCGCGATCAAGCTCGTGAACATTTACTTCGATACGCCGCAGTTGACGCTGGCGTCGTCAAAGAGCGCGCTGCGTCTACGGCAGACCCCGGACGGCTGGCTGCAGACCTTCAAGACGGTCGGCACGGCGACGAACGGCTTGCATAGCCGGCACGAATGGGAATTGCCGGTCGCGGGCGCGAAGCTCGAAATCGAATCGTTGCTGAGCGCTTGCGACGAACCCGCCGCCGCGGATGCACTGAAACAGGCCGCGCCTGCGCTGATCGAGCTGTTCCACACCAATTTCACGCGCACGCTATGGCTGCTCGACTCCGACGGCGCTCAGATCGAGGCGGCGATCGATCAGGGCGACGTGCTTGCCGAAGTCGACGATGAAGCGCGCCGCGCGCCGATCTCGGAGATCGAGCTCGAACTGAAATCGGGCGACGAAGCGGCGCTTCACACGCTCGCCGCCGAACTCGGCAAACGGATTGCCGGCCTCGCGCCGGATGACATCAGCAAGGCGCAGCGCGGGTATCGGTTGCGCGCCAGGTGAGCGCGTTGCCCGAAACCCGCGGCACCTCATGCGCTCGCTTGCCGCAACTTGAGCTAGTCCGCGTTTGCTGCGACACTTCCCTGCCATGACCTCCGCTTCCCGCACCCGCTCCGGTTTGCCGCAGGCATCGTTGTTC
>NZ_VZQP01000094.1:0-14846 GCF_014397655.1 Paraburkholderia sp. UCT31 | reverse complement strand
GGCCGCCGCGTGCCCGTCAATACAGTCTCTCCCGTGGTGTTCTCCATCGCATTTGCTCCGTCGTTACGATGGCTACACCTTCGCACCGCGCGTACGTGCGTTCAAGACGGGATGCGCTGACGGATACATTTGTTGAGAAGCTCGATGAGAGCGTCGCCCGTATTGTCGCGATACCAGTGACTGGACGGATTTTTGGCTTTTAGCCATAGCTGCGTGAATGTCCGGGGTCGATGGATGATGCAGCTTGCACCATTGATGGTACGCGACCGGTAACTGGCCGAAGCCGACACCCGAACGTAGGCATTACGACCCTGGCGAACGACGTATCATGGCCGAGAGCATCAGTTCGGTGAACGCTCCACAGAGCGGACGTCGCGCTATCACTCGCTACCGGACATTAGACTTTGAGCGGCGGCTAGAATTTAAGGGAGCGCGAAGCCTAAAAGGGACTTCAAAAAGGCCGGCGCCGCGCGATATCGTAGTTGACTCGATCCAACAGCAATTGCGGACCAGTTATGGTGAGAGGAGTACGTGGCCCCATCGCGGCTAACTCTGCTAGAAAATTTGGCCTCGCATCCCACCTACGGTACTTGCAGTGCAATTCTTCTAGATACATTGCCGGTGCTGCAAATCGGATGTATTCATCTAAGTGCTCGCGGTGAAGCAGCGCCTCGTATGGATTCACCTCCGGAAGATAAATCGTCCTGGTGAAGTCGTACTCTTCCTCATCCCAATCAATGCTGAGGACGTTCGGAATTATTTCTACCAATATTGATAAAACATCTGGGGGCGATGCCGTGCACCATTCAGATTCAACGCCCGACGACAGGTGATCAACAAAACCAATGTGGAACTTTCTGTGCAGATAATTTTCGATGCGTGTTAGATCAGAAAGATTCGGTACGTGAAAAGCCGCAAACAACGCGTAATACGGATTTGTCGTCGACTCCCGAATGCGTTTGAATATTGGCCTTGTTGTTATACCTATCTTCGTTTGGTCCAAATGGCGGTAGTCGTATGCGAGGTAAAGCCACCCCGTCCAGTTTGGATTGGGACCGCCTAGATGTGACGGTACATCTAAATTTAAGTAAAACATCTTTATTCCCTCCCGAATTCAGCACTATGCCCCTACCCAGGCGACGCTGCGCCGGATGTATCCGGGGTGGTCTGTTTGGCATACCCGCATTCGCTGCGGGTTGCCGGTTGTGAAAAGCTGAATGCCTGTTCAGCTAGTCTGCCGCGTGCTGTGCCCAAGCGGTCAAGCCGCGGCGCGCAGAGTGCTGATATTTTCGCCACGCAACGCGACCACCCCAAGATACAACGTGACCGGCACAGTCTTCCTGAAGGCTGGACCTTGCAGGTCGCACGCAACCCACGCTGCGGACAGCGCCCAAACAATCGGGCCTATCGCATTGATCCACGGGTGGCGTTTGAGCAATTCCTTGATGAGCTGTTTTGCTGCTTCCCGTCCAATGATCTGCGCAATCATGGACACGATGATCGTCTCAATTATGCCGAGCGTGATCTCTGGCCCGAGGATTTTCATGACGACCGGTAACACGGCCACCTTCCCATTCTTCTTGAGATGATCCTTGATCAGATCAAGTTTGATTTCATCAATTCCCATGTCCGTGAACGCTTTTGCAAGCTCTTGAGGGGACTTCGAAGCCAACTCTTTTTCCACCATAGCAGACGCGACGCGCTGGAGCTTCGCGTCCAGACATCCACCCATCTTGACGCTCAGCTTCATTTTCTTGATGACATCACGGACTATCTCGTCACTGGAGACGCCAGGATCGTCTTTGAAAATCAGACGGGTTACATACGCTACGTCCGAAGAGCCGTAGTACCGGATCTGCTGATCCATCAAGTCAATGAGAGATTTTCCGGTACATGGGTTCTCGCCCGCACACGCAAGGAAACGCTTGCGCTTTCTGTCATCGGTGAAGGACAGGTAGCTGTCCAACATGTCGCTGATGTACACCAGGTCGTTTAGTTTGCATTTTTCAAGAGCGGTTTTCATTCGATTCTCCAAAGGTTGTTGTCACAAAGTGATCGCAGGGCATCCGCAGTCAACGGCTTGGCGTCCTTGCGTGAAACTGATTCTCGGGGGAACGAGGTTTCAGGAGAAAGCGCGAATTCCAGTTACCTGGATAGCTGGTACGGAACTGATAGCTAGCTGGAAACTGGGGTATTATTCAGTCGTCGTTTGCCGCACTCATCAAATGCAGAGTCGTCGACCACGTGTCGACGTGGGACGAGCCTGGGCACGAATGACATGGCAATTAACAAATGGATAGTTCAGCGCAGCGGAGATTGAAGGGATGGCCAGACCGAAGAAACTTGCGCGCGCCGTCGACCACGCGGCCCACCCTCTTTATGAACAAGTGCGGCGGCGTATCGCTCGTGCGGCAGACAGCGTCTGCGAGGTTGCGGGAGGAACTGATGGCCGGGGCAATCCCAACAGGATCAGCCAGGCTGAACTGGCCCAGCGGGCAGCCATCCCTCGTGCAACGCTTTACAAATATCTCAGCTGTCGGAAAGCGAGTGCGGAAGTCACCGGGTCGCCAACGTTGCGAGATGTGGTAGGAATCGCTCATGCGCTTAATATCCCCCCCGCGTTTCTGCTATTTACGGACGAAGACTGGGCGCGAGTTGATGCTGCGCTCCTGGCGGTCATCGCAGCAGTTCAGAAAAAGGAACTTGGCTACCGGATGCAGTCGCTCGGCGAGGAATTGCAAAGCGGAAGAGTGAAGGTGGCGGATCTCTCGCTGGAGTTGGCGCCGTTGATCTTCGGGCAACATCCGCCGAATCAGGTGATCGATCCAGAAAGCGGAGAGCCATCATCTTCGGACCAGGCAAAAAGAGAGAACAAAAACAGGCTGCTCGCTCAAGGATTGATCAACACCGCGCTTGTACCTCGATATGAGCGATTCAGGCCTAGGTCTGGCGTGGAGAGTAGTGCCTCGAAAGGAAGAGGTATTCTTGCGTTTCTTTTCAGTCTTGCCATGGCGCAAAGCAACGGAGTCGTGCCGGATGTGCCCTCCCTGGAGTTAGATTAATGTCGACTATCGACCGTGACCTTGATCCAGTCCTCGAGCATGGAGATCCCGACGATCTTGCTGTTCTTGCCGACTACATCACCGACAATGGTGCAGGTCGCCTCTCGCTGGATAGCGACGTCTGCAAGACCCTCCATGGTGCAAGAGTTGACCGAGACTTCGGTGATGTCGAGCGATCTCTCATCGCGAAAGAAATTCGTCTATTTGGTGGCAACTCCGTCATCAATTTATTCCGCGGCGATGGCGTGCCCTATGCCGAAGTGCTAAGGGATGTCGCGTCCCATATCGGCGTCCGATTCTCCAAGACTACGGCGGCTTCCGAAATTGAAGAGCGGTTGCTTAGGCACCTGCTCGGTCGAGCGCTCGAAAAGATGTCCGAATCCGAACGGGCTGCCATTCTCACGGACCTCGAAATGGAGGCCCTTGTCGGTAAGAAGCCGGCCGCGATGGCGGTCGCGTTGACTGGTTGGGAACTGCGTGGCCCCGCCACTTACAAGCTCGCTTTCATTATGGCCAACGCGTTAGCGAGGACTTTGGCGGGCCGCGGTCTGGTATTTGGCGCAAATGCTGCTCTTGGTCGCACGTTGGGCATTGCATTGGGTCCGATCGGATGGGCGGTGACTGGTCTATGGTCAATTGCGGACTTGGCGAGCCCCGCCTATCGGGTAACAGTGCCGTGTGTGGTCCAGTTAGCGTACATGCGGCAAAAAATGAAGGTTTCGAAGAACTGCCCTTCCTGTCGTGAGCCGGTAGAGTCAAGCGCCAGATTCTGCCCGAACTGTGGTCACAAGCTGAAGAAATAGCTTCAGGCAGTATAGTGCGCACCGTCCCCTGGACAATAGTCAGATTCTTTCGACTGTTCACCGACCTTCCACTCGACGAAATCGCTGAAATTGTTGCGGACGAGGAAGCTATCAACGAAGCCAAGAAGCGGCTTGCGAACAGCAACGCGGCTCGAGACGACCGTCCGAATTGGACGCACGCCCCCACCGCCGCGAACGACCGCATAGGGGAAAGGAGCCACCGTGTCTTACACGCGGATCCGCTCCACCTCGTCCAGGCTGATGTCGTCGTGGCGCCGGTCGTAGAGCTGGTTGGTGCGGGTCGACGCGTGATTGGCCATCGCCGCGGCGTTCTCCAGCGTCCCGCCATTCTTCAGGTACGCAGTGATGCTGGTCGCGCGGAACGTATGGTTGCCGATCTTTGTATCAATTCCAGCGGCCAGCGGCCAGCCCACGGCGCCGCACCATCGCATACGCGTTCGCCTGCGGCAGCGGCGTGTCGCTGAGCTGGCCGGTGCCGCGCGCAACCGTGCGGAACAGCGGCCCCTTCGGATCACTGGCGATCCCGGTGCCGTCCAGGTACGCATGCAGGTACGCATGCAGGTACGCCTCGAGCGTGTGATGACACGGCATCGCGTGCCGCTTGCCGCCCTTTTCGCGGAGACGGACCCACAGGCGCCGCGGCTGCACATAGACATGGTCGACCCGCATCGCGAGCGCTGCGCCGACCCGCGCGAACGAAAACACCATTAACGCAATCAGCGCGCGGTCGCGCAGACCAATGGGGGTCGTCACATCGATACTGTCGAGCAGCTGCCGCGCCTCGGTCGCGTCGAGCACCGGCGTTTTCCCCTGCTTCGTGATGTGACTGGGCCCCCTCACCGACGCGGCGGGATTGTGCGGCACGATCTGGCCGGTCACGAGCCAGTCGAACAGGTGGCGGATCGCCGCGAGGCGCTGCCTGGCGGTCGGCGCAGCGTGAGTCTGCGTCTGCCGCTCGATCCAGGCGGCGACGTGCAGCGGCTGCACCGCGGTAATCGACGGCACGCCGGCGCCGGTGCACCACGCAAGGAAGTCGCCGGCCGCGCGTGCATACGCACGGCGCGTGTGCGGGTTGCGGATTGCCGACGCGAAGAATTCCAGAAAACGGGTCTGCACGGACGCGCTGCTGTGCGCGATCAGCGCAGGCAGCGCCGCGGACGTGACGCGATCCGGGCGCACGGCCGGGGCAATCAACGCGCTCATGCGGGCGGCCCGGCCAGCCCCGCTGACGCACCAAGGGGCTTCATAAAGATCAGCTCGGGGCCGTCCGGTCCAACGTTATATACCTCGCCACTGGCCCTGTACCCGCGCCGGGCCAGCAGGCCGCGCATCGCAGCATTGGTCCCGCTTGCCGAGGCGAACAGGCGGTCGCCGTGGCACGCGCGTTCAAGCGCCTCGACCAGCGCGTCGCCGATACCCTGGCGCCGGTGTGCAACAGCGACATACACAAGCTGCAGAAAGTGATAGTCAAAGAACGCGCCCCGGATTGCATACCCGAGAAGGGCGTCGTCCTGCGCCGCGATCCAGCAGGTGCCATCGCGCAGTGCCTCGCGGATCATCTTCGCGTGCCGCGTGCCGGCCTGTGCAGGATGATCGATCGCCAGCAGCTGGCTTTCTTCGAACACCGAGCCCGGCCCAACCGAGAAAATGGGTCTATCGTCAGGCGTGTCCACGGGCCGTCTCCGGTGAGGTCATGATGTACCCGGGCTACACCCCGAGGATCCGGCCGACGGTCTTGTGGAACTCGCCGGTCGCATTGTCAATCGCATCGTCGGCCTCGTCGTCGAGGTTGTCGACGTTTGCATCCAGCACCGCCTGCAGCGTCAGGTACCCGGCAATGATGCGGTCCAGCTGGTCGCCGGCGACGCGCGCATATACGACCTCCCCCAGGGCTTCCATGAAGTCACCCCGGCTGCCACCCACCAGGCCGTCCGTGTTATTTTCCAGGTCGTCCCTGAACTGCTCCACATCGGCCATGATGGCGCTCCAGAAGTTGGTACCGCGTTGCCGGATAGTACCTGCGATCGCCAGCCTGCGGCCGGTCGTGAAAGTGTGCCTGCTCCAGCGTCCCCTGCACATCCTGCAGGGGCGCACCTTCTATATCTGATAAAGGACATTGAATAGGGGTAGGAAACGGCGAACGCCGTTTCCTACCCCTATTCGCCGACCCGCTGCGGCCAGTCGCCGCCGGCCTGCCGACTGACCGTTCTTTGGGGTGATAGGGGCGATCGCGTATTCCATGTCGATCTCGTTCTGGCCGGCGGTCGCGACTTCGTGGTGATGCACTTCGATCTGTACGCCCGCCTGCTGAAGCGTCAGCGCGATCTCCGAGCGGATCTCCTGCAGCGTGTCATGGGGCGGTACCGGAAAGTAGCCCTCCTTGTAGCGCTGCTTGTAGCCAAGATTGCCACCGCCATATGCGCCTTCGTCCCGGCCGGTGGTCCAGTCGCCTTCGGCCGATTCGACGTAGGAAGACCGGCGAGGGGCGCGCCCGGAGCCGTTAGCGACGGCTTCGGGCCCTGCCGCCAAGCCCGCCTCGAACGGCTGGACCTGGTTTTACTTGGGCGTCGTCGTGGCGGCAGGAGTCGCGGTCGCGACGCCAGTCATCGCCCAGCATCAGTAGTTGCGCTCGGTCAACGTAAGAACAGGGAGCAGCAGAACGCGGCGCTGTTCCAGCGCGCGCGTGGTGGCTCAGGCAACGCCATCACACCGGACGGCGTCTATAAGGTCGTGCTCGTGTACGCCGCGCGGGTGATGATCGCGATCGACGGCTTCGGCGCGCACAGCCTGCGCGCAACGGCGGCCACCAATGCGCTCGAGCACGAGGCCGATATCGCGAAGGTCCAGGAATGGCTCGGTCACGCGAATATCGCGACCACGCGTCTCTATGACCACCGGCGCCACCGGCCGGAAGATTCGCCCACATTTCCGGTCACCTACTGAGGCGCAATCCTTATTCGCCGTTATCGGATTGTCCGCGCCGCGGAAGCGGAGCTGCAGCTGCTGGCTCGCACCGACGGTCTCACCGGCCTGCACAACCGCCGCACCCTCGGCGAGATTCTCGACCAGGAGTGGCGCCGGGCCGGGCGCACGCGCAGCGTGTTTTCACTGCTGTTTGTCGATATCGACGCTTCCTGGCTACGACCTTAATAAATGTCCCGCACGCCAATGAGCACTTTTCCACGTAGTGCGCGGACGAGAGCCGAGATGAAATCCAGATCGCCCAAACGGTCTGTTATGTAGTCCTCCGTCTCCGGCGCCGTCGCAAGGCTCACGTATTGGGCGTTGACTGGCCGGCGCGCTGTTTGACCGTCCGCTTTTCGCCAATTCGACGGTCCCCTATGGGTCCTAGGTATTCATCGCGCTAGGCCGACTTCCTGACGAATCCGGGCAATGTCTCGAGTGACATACCCGTTTTTTCAGACTGCCACCGACGGCACGCTCTTCATGCAACGCAGCGCAAACATCGACCGGCTGTGACGGATACCTGATATGCGGTACAGCTTCTCGCGCAAAAAGCGTTCATAACCTGCGGTGCCCTGTACAGCGACCTTGATCAGATAGTCGTATTCACCTGAGATTAGGTACGCGTCGAGAACTTCCGGCAACGCGGCAAGTTCTTCCCCGAAGCGCGCCAGTACCTCGTCCTCATGCCGGTCCAGCGTCACCTCGATGAGGACTGTATCGGATAGCCCAAGCTTTTCCTGATCGATCAGGGCAACGTATCCGCGAATCAGTCCGATCTCTTCGAGATGGCGGGTGCGGTTCCAGCAAGCTGTCGTCGACATCCCGACGAGCTCGGCCAAATCGGCATTCTTCATTCGCGCGTTACGTTGCAGCGCTCGCACGATGGCGCGGTCCTGCTTAGTGAGTGTCAAACTCGTGTCGTTCATGCTCTGTGGACAGGATTCGTGAAACTACCAGATGAGCGGAACAATCATCCGCACCCGACCATTGTTACATTAATTTCAGGAAGGCTCTTCACAACGCACCGGGCTACCATTTCTACACGGTTTCTTGTTGATCTTCCGGTTAGCAACGTCGCAACGGTTGAACCGGCTCTATCGCTCACGAGGCGGATAGGGAAGCGTTGTCGACCCCAAAAGGGTCGAACCACGAGAACCGTGCAGTTGAAGGCACGGTCGCCATATCAGGTTCATGAAAGCGTTAAGTGGACGCGGAGAAATCACATGTTCTGGGAGAAAAAGCTGGCGCAGTGGGCGGAAGAAGTGCGGGACAAGGCGAACCTCCCGGCGCGCCTCGTCCTATGGGATGGTCAGCAGCTCGATTTCGGCAACTTCGCCGCCCCCCGGGTCACGCTGAAAGTCAAAAGCGCGTCCGCACTGCCGCTGCTGCTCGAACCGAGCCTCGACAATCTCGGCGAAGCGTATGTCAAAGGCAAGATCGACATCGAGGGCAAGCTCAGCGACATCATCAACATCGGCTACTCGCTCGCCCGCAGCACGGCGACGAACGCGGGCAAGCTCGCCCGCGTGCGGCGCTATTTCAATCACACGAAAGCGTCCGACAAAAAGGCAATCCAGTACCACTACGACGTGTCGAACGCGTTCTACAAGCTGTGGCTCGATGAGAACATGGTGTATTCGTGCGCGTACTTCGAGAACGGCAACGAGGACCTCGCGACCGCGCAGATCAAGAAGATCGACCACATTCTGACGAAGATCCAGGTCCAGCCGGGCCAGCGCCTGCTCGACATCGGCTGCGGCTGGGGCGCGCTCGTGCTGCGAGCCGCGCAGAAGTTCGGCGCGCAGTGCGTCGGCGTCACGCTGTCGCAGAACCAGTTCGATCTCGCGACCGAGCGCGTGAAGGCGGCGGGCCTTGAAGGCAGGATCGAGATTCGCCTGCAGGATTACCGCGACGTGCCAGGCCAGTTCGACCGGATCACGAGCGTCGGCATGTTCGAGCACGTCGGCCGCAAGAACCTGCCGGGCTACTTCCAGAAGATCCACGACCTGCTCGCCGACGACGGCGTCGCGATGAACCACGGCATCACGTCAACCGACTACAACAGCGGCGAAACGGCGCTCGGGGGCGGCGAATTCATCGACCGCTATGTGTTCCCGGACGGCGAGCTGCCGCACCTCAGCCTCGCGCTCGAAGCGATGCAAAGAGGCGGACTCGAAGCGGTCGACGTCGAGAGCCTGCGACGTCACTATGCGCGCACGCTGGACGTCTGGACCGAGAATTTCGAAGCGAAGGCGGACGAAGCGCGCGCGCTCGTCGACGACGAGAAATTCCGCATCTGGCGCGTGTATCTGGCGGGCTGCGCGTACGCGTTCGAAAACGACGACGTGTCGATCTTCCAGGTGGTGTGCCGCAAGGCCGGCCGCAGCGCGAAGACGCTGCCGTGGTCGCGGCGCTATATGTACGAGAAGCCGCTGAAGGGGCGGATTCTTTCGGGACCCCCAATCTGACGCGAAGCGTCAGGTTAGGGGCTTTCACGCGTCGCGCTGGAGGCGCTCATATAGATCTCGATGAGATTGAGTTCGGGACTGTATGGCGGCAGATAGAACAGCTGCATGCGATGCTCGCGCAGCCAGCGCTCATGCACTTCAGGATCAATGGCGTGATGGATCGAAGCGTTGTCGAGTACCACCACGGTCGGACGTTCATCGCCCTGCAGGGCGATCTGCTCGAGGAACTCGACGACAGCGCCGCCTTTGATCGACGAGCTCGTGACATGGTGAGTCAACGCGTTGGCTCCGAAGTCACACGCCGAGCACCGAGCGTCGGCAATGGAAGCGAGGTTCGACACAATGAGGCAGGCCGCGCGATGACCACGTTCTTTGCACCGGAGGCGACGCGGCAAAGCCCGCTCCATCGAAATAGACTAGGCGGACTGCGTTGGCGGGAGCGGCGCAATGCAGTTTTCCAGGGTGGCTGATTTCATCTCAAAGTCTTCCTGCCTGCGCTTTTTTTGAGCGAGAAGCCGTTGCGCTTGAAGGAGAAACCTTCCCGCCGAAGGGCCACCGACAAGGTTTCCAGCGCGCACGGCATCGGCTTGCCATGCACGGCTTCAATGTGTCTTGCGATTTGCCCGAGCGTCATGGACTCCGTGCGTGCGACTTCCGTCGCAGTGGCCAGCATGCCTTCGGACAGCGCGCGGGGACGGCCGCTTTTATGACCGATCAGCAAGCCGCAAACGCCATGCTCACAACACGCGTGCGCCCAGTTGTAGACCGATTGGCCGCCGACGCCGAGTTTCGAGGCAATCTCGGTCAGCTTGACCCTGCGTCCGAGCAACAGCACGCCAGCGGCCCGGGTGCGCACGTCGCGATGTTTGTGGTTCACGGACAACTGTTGCAACGTCTGATCCTCGGATTCGGTCAGCTCTACGACACACTTCATCGGTACCCCGGCGTCATGACAACGCCGAGAGTTAACAAAATTCAACCGCGTTCCAGCAACACTTATCCCCACAAAGGTGAAGTATGTCTTCCAGTCCAATCGAATCACTCGACACAGTCGCAGAGCGCCGCGGTGCCAATCGCTGCTGCTTACCGTGAATATCCGCTTTCTCGAAACGTTTGTGTGGCTTGCCAAGCTGCAGAACTTCCGGCTCACTGCTGAAAAGCTGCACACGACGCAAGCCGCCGTCTCCAGCCGCATTGCGTCGCTGGAGGAAAGCTTCGATGTCCGGCTGTTCGACCGCAACTCGCGCTTGGCGACACTCACGCTGGCCGGCCGCAAGATGCTCGCCTACGCCGAACGCATCGTGCGTCTCGGCGAGGAGATGCGGCGCGAAGTCGGCGATGCCGAAGACGAGGGCGGCCTGATCCGCATCGGCGTGATCGAGTCGATCGTGCATAGCTGGTTTCCCGCGCTGATGGGGCTGATCCGCGAACGCTACCCCCGCCTCGAAATCGAGGTGACCAGCGATACCACCATTCACCTTGCGCATTTGCTGCGCACCGACGTCGTCGAGTTGATCCTGCAAACCGACGCGATGACCGGCCCAGACTTCACCAATCTCCCGTTGTGCGAATTCCCGGTGCGCTGGTTCGCGAGTCCCACACTGGGACTGTCCAGCCAGACGCTCGAACTGACCCGCCTCGCGGAGTTTCCGATCGTCAGCTTCTCACGGCATTCCGGTCCTCACGCGACGCTCGAGAAGCTGTTCGCAGCGGCCGTCGAGCGGCCGGCGCGCATCAACTGCATTACGTCCGTGGCGGCGATGATCCGGCTGGTGGCCGACGGCTTCGGGGTGGCGGCGCTGCCGCCCGCCATCATCCAGCGCGAACTGCGGGAAGGCGCGCTCGAAGTGCTCGATGTGCAGACCGATTTTCCGCCCTTGCCGCTCGTGGCGGTGCATCGCGCGCAAAGCCATCCGCTCGCGGCGGGCATCGCCGAGCTCGCGCGTCAGGCAGCCAGCGAGTTCACGGCCACGCTGGAAGACGACACGATTGCTGCGTCCAAAGCGCGGCGCGGCAAGCAGGCAAGCCCAGCCGGACGTAGTACGAAGTCCTGATGGCTGGCGCCGCGCAGGCTGGGCGAGTGGGGCCAAGCCTCCCAGCGAAGGCGGTTTCACACGCGAGCTTGGCCGCACTCATAAAAAAACCTGTTCGCTGCGTATTTTTTTTCTTGTTGGACCGACCCGGCTGACAATCGCGACACTGTCCCTGACATCCAAATTGCATTTTTCAGTCAGAGATTCAGACGATGCGTCAGTCAACCTCCTCTCTTCAAGGCCAGCTTTGCATCTGGACCGACACTGAGCCTGCTCAGGAAGCCAACTTCAACGCGTGGTATGACCGCGAGCACATGCAGGAGCGCGTCGCGCTTCCGGGTTTCCGGTACGCGCGCCGCTTCAAGGCGACCGATGGTGGCCCGCGCGGCTATCTCGCGCTCTACGTCACGGAAGCGCTCGAGGTGTTTCGCAGCGCCCCCTATCAGCAGGCTTTCACCGAGCAGACGCCGTGGTCGCTCGCCAACTTCGCGCGGATGCGCAATACGCAGCGCCGGGTTGGGGAGCTGACGATCGACGCTGGCGACGGCGAAGGAGCGTTTCTGGCGCTATTCGTGCTGCCTCCGGAGCGTGTCGAACCTGCACGGATGAAGCCGCGTCTCGACGCAGCGGTGACGCAGGCCGGCATTCACGCCGCACGCCTCTTTTGCACGGCGCCCGCGTTGTCGGTACCGCTGAACGCGGCGGCTGGCGCATCGCAGCCGCCGGCTGATGCACTGGTCCTGATCGAAGGCAGCGACGCCGCCGCGACGCACGCGCTCGCGAAAGCGCTGGCTGGCGAAATGACCGCAGATGCGGGCGAGCCCGGCGAAGTCCGCACCTTCCAGCTGCTATGGCGCATTTCGGCCGGCTGATCCTCCCCCTTCACCAATCGAGGCACCCGATGAACACTCTTGTGCAGCACGCCACGCTCGGCAAACCGCACGTCGGACGCGGCCGTCTCGCGACGGCAAGCATGATCGGCACGTCGCTGGAATGGTATGACTTTACGGTCTACAACACGCTCGCCGCGCTGCTCTTCAACCGCCTGTTCTTTCCCTCGGTGGATCCGCTTGCCGGCACCATCCTCGCGTTTTCGACGTACGCGGTGGGCTATGTGTCGCGTCCGCTCGGCGGCTTCTTTTTCGGCAATCTCGGTGACCGCATCGGCCGGCGCTCGGTATTAATGCTGACGCTCGTCTTGATGGGCCTGTGCACCGCGTTGATGGGCATTTTGCCGACCTACGCGTCGGCTGGAATCGCCAGCCCGATCATGCTGGTCGCGCTACGCTTCGTGCAGGGCATCGCGCTCGGCGGCGAATGGGCCGGCGCGGTCCTGCTCTCGGTGGAACACGGCGACCAGAACAAACGCGGACTGAGCGCATCGTGGACCCAGGTCGGCCCGTCATTCGGCACGCTGCTCGGCACGGGGCTGATCGCGCTCATCACGCTCGCGGTGTCGCCTAGTGATTTCCTCGTCTGGGGATGGCGCGTGCCTTTCGTTGCCAGCCTGCTGCTCGTGGTGTTCGGTTTCTGGGTGCGGCGCGGCGTCGACGAAACGCCGCAGTTCGAGGAACTGAGCCACGCGCATGCGACCGCCGAAGTGCCCGTCGCGGAAGTGCTGACCCAGCACTGGCGACGCCTGCTTGTCGCGGGCGGCGCGCGCATCGGCTCGGACGTTCTGTACGCACTGCTGGTCGTGTTCACGCTGACGTATGTCACCACCGTGCTGCACCTGTCGCGCACGACCGCATTGACCGCCGTGCTGTTCGGCACCGCCTGCAATGCGCTCAGCGTGCCGTTCTTCGGGGCGCTGTCGGACCGTTACGGGCGTCGGCCGGTCTATCTGGCGGGCGTTCTCGCGGCGCTCGTCTGGGCGTTCGTATTCTTCGTCCTGGTGGACAGTTCGCAACCTGTGCTGATTTCGCTGGCCGTCGTTGGCGGCCTCGTGATTCACGCCGTGATGTATGGCCCTCAGGCCGCGTTCGTCACCGAACAGTTTCCGACCCGGGTGCGCTACGCAGGGTCGTCGCTCGCTTACACGCTCGCGGGGATCCTCGGCGGCGGGTTCGCGCCGCTGATCATTGTCAGTCTTTACAAGCACTACGGCACGACCCTCGCGGTGTCGCTGTATGTATCGGCAGCGCTCGTGATTACGGCAATTGCGCTTCTCGCCGCGCGCGAAACCGCGCGCCGGCCGCTGGAAAACTGATCGCTCACAGGACCACCCTGCACCCAACACACGGGCACCCTCATGACTACGCTTCCCTTCGACGTTTTGCCACTCAACGCGGCGCCCGCCAGCATCACGGTCGACATCGACGACCTCGTGATCGCCGGCTGGGCCGGACGCGACCCGGCCGCCATTCAGGCGCACATCGACGAACTCGCGGCCCTAGGCGTCGCGCCGCCATCGAGTACGCCGTGCTTCTATCGTCTCGCGGCCACGCTGCTGACCCAGCGCGAACGCGTCGAAGTGCTCGGCGGGCATTCGAGCGGGGAAGTCGAATGCGTGCTGATCGACAGCCCGTTCGGCGCGCTCGTGACGATCGGCTCCGACCACACCGATCGCGAAGTCGAAGCGTATGGCGTGGCCGTATCGAAACAGGTCTGCGCGAAGCCACTCGGGCGCAATGCGTGGCTCTACGCCGATGTGGCAGCGCATTGGGACCAGTTGCAGATGCGTTCATGGCTCGTCGATGCGCAAGGCGAGCGGCGTGTGTACCAGCAGGGCTGCGTCAGCGGACTGCTGACACCGCCCGAGCTCTGGCGGCAATTCGCGGGCGGCATGGCGGAGCCAACGAGCCTGCCCGCCCGCAGCGCGATGTACAGCGGCACGCTCGCGGTGCATGGAGAGATGGCCGCCATGGCGTCGGGCGAAGCCTTCGAGATCGAACTGCATGACCCCGTACTCGCGCGTAGCCTGCGCCACCGATATGCCGTCGAATCACTGCCGGTCGTAGCCTGAACTTGATCCAGCCCAAATTACCATGCTCTTCACGCCGAAAACTCCGCTCGCGCAACTCGCTTCCTTGCTCGACAGCGGGAAAACCACCAGCCGCGAACTCGTCGAAACCGCGCTGGGGCGCATCGCCACCGATGGTGCCGCAGTCTTTTGCAGGGTCGACGCCGATGGCGCGCGTCGCCACGCCGATGCGATCGATGCGCTACGCCGCGCCGGCGCGGGCCTTTCGCCATTGGCTGGCTTGCCCGTGTCGGTGAAGGATCTGTTCGATGTCGAAGGACAACCGACACGCGCCGGTTCCAGAGTCCTCGCCGACGCCCCCGCCGCGCTGGCCGATGCACCTGCCGTGGCGCGTTTGAGATGCACCGGTGCGGTGCTGATCGGCCGAACCAACATGAGCTAGTCCGAACTTTGACCAGGCCACTAACATAAGCTGTTGATTTCGCGCTGTTATGCGCGCTTGGGCGGGGCGGTTACTGGGTACAGGCGGGGTTGACGTTCAGAAGACGGAAGGCCTTTTCCTGAACGGG
>NZ_VZQP01000093.1:0-16243 GCF_014397655.1 Paraburkholderia sp. UCT31 | reverse complement strand
TCCCTTGCGGCTACCCGGCCTAGCTTTCGGCTCTGTCACAGTGATGTCCATCAAATCGAAAATGATGGGCACCATTTTGATGTCGGTCCTCGCCGTCGTCTACGACGGTCGTCGTGAGGTGCTTACATTGGTAGTCAAATTGCGGGCGCCCTGCCGATCGGCCGAAGGCAAACGAAAACCTTGGAACAATTTCGACCCTCAAGCGATCGTTAAATTGGATCGAAGAGTAAAAGGGGCTCGATCACGGAAGGTTCTGTGATGCGTTGGCGCCTGGAGACGGCCATTTTCGGAGGGGTGCGGCGGTCTCCTTGACATCAGAATGCTCGCATTGCGTATGCGGTGCAAATTGTGCCAAATCCAGAACGGGCACGCGACCGAAGTCTTGGGGCGCAACCTCAACATGCGCTCGTGCGACCCGCAAACGTACCCGATGTAACGCAAGGTGGTATAACCCGGAGGAATACCATCGTGTCTCAACTCGACTTTGACACCCAATTTGGGCATACGTATTCTGAGCTTATCCGCAATCGCTGGGCGCTGAGACGGGCGTAAATCGAGCGAACGACCGGCCGGCCGCCTTTTTTTGTCCGTCGAGTGTGCTTGGCGCTTCCATCGCGTTCATTGCAGGTCCGACAGCGCAAGGCAGTACAACGTTTAATTAATATCTATAACGATAATCCTTCTCAGGTTGACGTAAATGTCAAACCTGAGATGTTCAGTCATGAGGAGATGAGATGAAGGTGGCTAATGCACTTCGATCGGCGTACCAATCTGCGAGTTACGCCTTGTCAATGACCCCAGAGGCGGGCGGGACCACGATCGGCATGGTGGGCCATAAAACACCGGCTCTCGTAGCCGATGGCATATACAAAAGTTACGGCGTTCACGAAGTGCTCAAAGGGGTCTCGCTTCAGGCTGAGCGGGGCGACGTGATCTCGTTAATTGGTAGTTCTGGGTCGGGAAAAAGTACGTTTTTGCGATGCATGAATCTCCTTGAGGTCCCTACCAGAGGCCGCATCGCGGTGGGGCAGCGCGAGATCAGCGTGGAAACCGACGCAACCGGTCGCGTCGTCGGGATGGATCGCAAGAAAGTTGACCAGATGCGCACGCAACTCGGTATGGTCTTCCAGGGCTTCAATTTGTGGTCCCATATGACCGTGCTGCAAAATGTGATGGAAGGGCCAGTCCATGTGCTGAAGCTGCCAAAGAACGAAGCGCGCGATAGGGCAATGGATTTCCTTGGGAAAGTTGGCGTTGCGGACAAGCACGCGTGTTACCCATCCGAGTTGTCTGGTGGGCAGCAGCAACGAGTAAGCATCGCGCGTGCGCTCGCGATGCAACCGGCTGCGCTCCTTTTCGACGAGCCGACCTCCGCACTCGATCCCGAATTAGTGGGAGAGGTGCTGAAAGTCATCAGGAAGTTGGCGGAAGAGGGACGCACGATGATAGTCGTGACTCATGAGATGGGTTTTGCTCGTGATGTCTCCAACAAGATGATCTTTCTTGAAAGGGGACGCATTGAGGAAGAAGGGACGCCAGAAGAGGTTTTCAAAAATCCAGCATCGCCGAGATGTCGTGAATTTCTCTCGCGTGTACTTTGACTGACTTAAAACGCGATATTGAAATTCCGAGAATCGTAAAACGAAGAAGATAGGACATAGTCCAGGAGATGCTCATGAAGTTCCTGAAAATCGGCGTGCTTATTGGAATGCTGTCTGCTGCATTGATGCTCAGCGACCCTGTTATGGCCAAGGAGTACAAGAGAATCACGATTGGTACCGAAGCGTCGTATGCTCCGTATGCCTTCAAGGACAAGAGCGGCAAGATGGTTGGCTTTGAGATCGATGTAGCTAGCGACTTGTGCCGACGGATGGGATTGCACTGCGAAATCGTCGATCAGGCCTATGACAGCCTAATTCCCTCTCTCTTGTCCGGTCGGTTCGATTCAATTATGGCTGCAATAGGGATCACACCCGCCCGAGAAAAGGTTATCTCATTTTCCAGGCCGTACGTAACCACTCCGATGGTTTTCGTCACCACATCGGCGAGCGATCTAACCGCTCTCAAAATATCGCCATCAAATCTGAATTTAGACAAATTTGATGCTGATGAGGAGTCAGCGATAAAAAAAATCACCTCCGCTCTGAAGGGAAAAACCGTTGGGGTACAGGTGGGCAGCAACTTCGAGACATTCATGAAGAAGTTCATGCCGAGCGTGAGAGTTTCGACATATGACACCACGGATGACATGATGCTCGACTTGACGGCGGGGAGAATTGATGCGGGAATGGTTTCCTTCAATTTCCTCAAGCCGTTGATGGACAAGCCCGACGGCAAGAACCTGCGGACATTTGGCCCTAGTATGACGAACGGGCCGTTCGGCAGCCGAGTGGCCGTTGGATTTCGCAAAAATGACGATCAACTACGTGCGATGTTCGACAAGGCGATCGGGGAAGCAATTTCGGATGGCAGCCTGCGCAGACTTGCCATCAAGTGGTTCGGCTTCGACAATTCGCCGAAGGAATAGGTAAGTGAATACGGTCGTTTATGCATAGCCGAACTCAATTTGATGGGGAATGAAAGTGGATATTTCAGTGCTCGCATGGGGAAGCACAGCGTGGGTTGATGAATTTGCGCGTGGCACCCTTATGACCGTCGCCGTCGCGGTGTGTTCATTTCCCGTCGGCATTTTGCTCGGCTCGGTTTTTGCCGCGGCAAAACTCTCTCGCTTCAGTTTGCTGCGTTTTCTAGCTGACGTCTATACGACGGTCGTACGCGGAATTCCCGAGCTGCTGATAATTTTTCTGGTGTTCTTTGGTGGGGATACGTTGCTCCGCTATGTCGCGAACGCTGTTTTCGGCTTCGAAGGTTATATAGAACTGCCCGTGTTCGCAGTCGGTGTGCTCTGCATCGGCATCAGTGCCGGCGCCTATGCGACAGAGGTCATACGGGCGGCGGTCATAGCCATTCCAACAGGACAAATCGAAGCGGCAGTGGCAATGGGATTGGAGCGGGCAGTGCTACTTCGTCGGATTCTTATCCCACAGGCCGCGAGATTCGCCTTGCCCGGTCTGGGGAATGTCTGGCAACTGGCGTTAAAGGATACCTCGCTCATTTCCGTCGTCGGGTTGGTTGAAATCATGCGCACAGCTGCCATCGGAGCTGGATCTTTCAAAGAACCGTTCACGTTTTATCTGGTCGCCTTCGTGATTTTCCTTTTGCTTTCTTCGATTTCGAACCATGGATTTCTGAGAGCAGAGAAGTGGGCTAACCGCGGCGTAAGGAGTCGGTGATGGATTTTCAGCTGATATATGAGTCGTTTCCCAAGCTTCTTGCGGCGGTTCCTGCGACCCTCGCATTGGCTTCCGTGTCGCTTTTTGTTGGTTTCCTGCTTGCGGTCCCAGTTGCATTGGCTCGGCTTTCACACAGTAGAATTTTGGCTTCTCTCGGTTATGGTTACGTATATGTAGTGCGGTCCACGCCGCTTCTGGTGCAAATGTTCCTGATTTATTACGGATCGGGGCAGTTTAGAATTGTCTTGGAACACCTCGGCCTGTGGGCGCTATTTCGCGATGCGTGGTTTTGTGCGATTTTAGCTCTGTCGCTGAACACTGCGGCATACACCAGCGAAATCATTCGTGGTGGTGTTCAGTCAGTACCATGGGGACAAATTGAAGCGGCGCGGTCAATTGGCATGTCGAGCGTCCTTTTATTCCGCAGAATTGTCTTCCCGATTGCAATGCGGCAAGCACTCCCAGCTTATGGAAGTGAACTTATGATTATGATCAAGTCAACGTCACTTGCGTCGACAATCACCATAGTCGAAGTGACAGGAGTGGCTAAGCAAATCATCTCTGAAAGCTACCGCCCCCTAGAGGTATTTCTGATAGCTGGCTGCATATATCTCAGCATGAACTTTCTTATCAGCAGAGTTATATTCATGATCGAAAGGCGGATTAGTCCGAAGAGACGCCATCGCGGCACGTTCGGATCTTCTGCTGCAGCGGCCATGCATTAAGCACTTCGGTACGGTGTCCGTCGTCCATGAACGCATCAACATTTCGACGACATAGAAGTGGCCTGACGGCACGAACCGACATTGTCCCGTTACGGGCGGCTTTGTCCGGGTACACGAGGGTAGTTGGCCCTTGTGTACAGCTTTTTTCTCATGGCCGACGGCTTGATGTTTGAAGAGTGCCCGACTGCGTCGATTATGGCAGGCCGACAGCAAAACGGGATCGTGGGTGGACATCGCGGTGTTGCGCATTAAAGTGTCACTTGCAGCCAACTATCAAGTTCGAAATGTTCAATTGATGTTATCGAGGCACCATGACGACTAATGTGATCGAGGATGAGCGTTATCCCCAAGGCGGGATCGTCCAAAAATTTTCCGCTTATATCGTGGAGGCGCGGGAAAATCGAGCTCCAGAAGAGTCGCTGGAATTTGCGCTCAAATGTATCCTGGATCTGCTCAGTGCTGTTGGCGCTGGAGTTGGGCAGGCGGGAGCCGTTGCGATCCGAAAGACGGCGCACGAAACGCGACCTCCTGGCGACATTCCTATTTGGTTTGCGGGAGAGACCAGTTCCGTCATTGGAGCTGCTTGGGCAAACAGCGCCGCCGGTTCTGCGCTAGACCTCGACGATGACACGCCGGCATCTCGGGGCCATCCTGGAGCCGCCGTCATTCCAACAGCCATTGCCGTTGCCAAAGAGACGAAAGCCACCTTGGGAGAGCTATTAAATGCGATTGTCATCGGTTACGAAGTGGGTACAGCGATTAGCGCTGCGCGCGCCTACGGAAGTAGTGGTACTTGGGCGCCTTATGCGGTCGTCGCAACGGCTGCGGCGCTTCGCCGGTCCTCCCGCGAGGTGATTGAACACGCTTTGGCGATTGCAGGGGAAAGTGCACCCAATCAGTCGTTGGCGAGCGCTCCCGCTCCCCGAAAACCGCATCCCGAGCCAAACCATGTCAAGGAGGGCATCACGTGGGCTGTCGTGACCGGCTTGGAGTCGCTTGCATCAGCGCAGAACGGATTTCACGGCGCCCGCAATATCTTGGACGCAACGCGTTACTACAATTTTCCGAACGATCTAGACCTCGGTTCCTACCAGTACATTCGCACGACGGGCTTTAAGCCATATTGCTGTTGCAGGCATCTACACGGTGCGCTTGATGCATTAATCGAGCTGATCAAAGAACATCGGTTAGTGGGTCGAAATATCGACAGGATTGAGGTCGAAACATACGGACCGGCCTTACGCATTTCGAACTGGAAAGAACCTCGAGATATAATGGATGTTCAGTATAGTCATCCATACTGTCTCGCGTTGGTCACGCACTACGGTCACGAGGCTCTGTTGCCACTGACTGGCGATGTCCTAAACAATCCCTCTGTCACTGCGCTTTCACACAAGGTGGAACTTTCGCTAAGTCCGGAGCTGGACAAGATCTATGCGGAAAGCGGCATGCTGCCGGCCCGTGTCACGGTCACATGCGGGGATCAGCGCTTTGTTTCACCTGTAACCTTCCCGAAGGATAACGGTCTTCCGTGGGATAAACTCGAGGATAAGTTTCGACAGGCCACGCGTTTCGTTGCCACTCCCGAGCAGCAGAACATTGTGGTCGGGGCCATTTCGGACGCCAGACGAGGCGACATGCGTGGTTTGACGGAAAGCTTGTCGGAGATCCAGTTCGTTTAAGAACGGTATTTGTGTAGCCCGCGTAGTTCGGAAACTCATCGGTCATCGATGTAAGAAATGACAAAAATGTCTCCGCTTGTTGAGGATCGTCCGCAAGATGTGGCTACCATTGCATACAGCGAGCGAGTTGCATTGTCTACCCGACATCCAAGGAGCTGAAAATGGGTTGCATATGGAAGTGACTGCTAGCAGGGACGCTCAGCGGTGCTGGGTAAACGCTGCGACCGTCAGAACTTCTGCATGCCGAACGGGCGGCACATTAATCAGCATTTTCCTAGTCTAGGAATGACATTAGAAAAAGCAGCGGCATATGAAAAGACAACTTCAACTACGGCAGATAGAGGCATTTAAAGCTCTCATCGAGCAAGGCACGGTGAGTCGAGCGGCCGAGGTTCTTCACGTGACCCAACCTGCCGTGAGCAAACTGCTAGTCCACCTTGAGGAGGAGACAGGTCTTCTACTGTTCGAACGAGTTAAAGGCCGACTAACTGCGACGGCACAAGGCATGCGCTTGTACGGCGAAGTCGATCGAGTATTTGCAGGTCTAAGACAGATTGAAGAGGCGATCGCAATCATCCGGCGGAAGGACATGAGTCACTTTGCTATCGGAGTGCTTCCGGAATTATCCGGATCATTCATCAGGCGGGCGACGATGATGTTCCTCTCTCGGTGTCCAGACGTTCGTCCGACGATCCATATGCGAGCGTCCAACATTGTGTCGGATCGCGTCGCCACGCGTCAGATGGACGTTGGATTCACAACGAGCTTGATGAGCAGCCCAAATTCGGTGGTGACGCCTATCATGGAGAGCCCGTTAGTTTGCATCATGCCAAAAGGACACCCGCTGAGCCAACTTGAATTTATCACCCCCGAGCATATTGAGGGAATCCCTTTTATCGGATATGCGGCAGATAACCGGACGACCAGTGCTTTCAATGACGCTATCCGTTCCTACGGCGTCGACCTCAACGTCGTGTTAGAAAGCGAGACTACGCCCACTCTGTGTGAATTCGTCTCGGCGGGACTGGGGATTTCCTTGGTGCATCCCCTATCTGTCATCGACATGAGCTGTCGCTTGGATATCAGGCGGTTCAAGCCCGATATTCCCGAGTATTTTCATTTCTGTCATGCGAGATTGGCGAAAAACATCGAGCGTGTTCAGGAGTATGAACGATGCGCTAAACAGGTTGCGGAAGAGGCGTGGACGGAGATATTCGGTGAGTCGGCGACAAAGCAAACCTAGCAGAACGCTGAGATTGATCATCGTACTGGTGAGTTCACCAAATAGTGCGGGATGCCTTATGCGGGCATGAAGACGAAGCGTTCGCGAGAAGACGGATTGAGGGCGCTCAGACCTGGCAAACATGACCGCCGGCCGGGCAGTGGCTGATTGAATCATGACCTTGCCCCTGTTTGGCGAATCCCATAGCTGAGAGATTTGCGCGGCTCGCCCCTCTTGGGCGGCGAACCAGTTTTCTCGAACGTCATGCGGCTGACGTACTCGAGCGTCGAGTGTGGTCGGCGCGAATTATACAACGCCGTACGCTTGCATTATGCGTTGGGACCAATCATGGAGTGTGGCGTCTCGTTGCTGGGTTTGGGGCTTTTGTGAGCGCCCGTGCTGCCGAGATTGTTGTCGTGATGGAAGCGGTCGTCGCACTCTATTCTCGTATTCCATGGGCATGCGTGGTTTAGCGTGTCGTCCGCGCTGGTTTGTTTGCCTGAGAGTCGGCCCGTGCGCTCAGCGATGGCTACCGCCTCGTTGAAGAATCTGGTGAGCGAGCGTTGCTCGAGAAATCGCTCGCCGTTTTTTCGTGGAGTTCTATCGCCTACCGGGAGCGCCCGCGTTTTGGACCATAACCGCTGAGAATATCTCGTACTTGAAATTCGACTTTGACGCCTTGCTGCGACGATCATAGAGTTAACCAAATCATTCAGGAAAAGAGGCGGGCTTGATACGCGAAAACCATGACGTCATCATAGTTGGCGGCGGTGTTGTCGGCTGCGCATTGGCGCACGGGATGCTGGGGCGAGGGAAGCGTGCGCTTGTGCTCGACGGGGGTGATTGCGACCCGCGCGCGTCGAAAGCGAATTTCGGTCTTGTCGGCGCATACGGGAAGGGATATGGCGCGCCCCGCTACCAGCAGCTGTCACGCGAGAGCGTCGCACTTTGGTCCGTTTTCGCAACAGCGCTGCACGATGAAACTGGCATTGACGTCGAGTATGAAAACGATGGCTGCTTGCGCTTTTGCCTAAGTGAAGCGGATTTTGAAGAGGAAGCCGAATTCCTCGCGAGCTGGAATGCGCAAAGCCCGAAAATCGACCCGTGTTCGCGCATGATCGATCGATCGGTATTAGAAAGGCTGCTGCCTGGTACACGGCTCGGGCGGGAAGTGGTGGGGGCTGGAATTGGCGTTGCCGATGGCCATTGCAATCCGCTTAAGCTGTTGCGGGCGCTGCAGCAAGCCATTGAGTTACGTGGCGGCACTCTAGCTGGCAATCACACGGTGTCGAAGATTGAGCCATGTCCTGACGGTAGTTTTCGTGTTCATGTGCAAACCTCGACAGGTCCGCGTTGTTTCGAAACGGGACAGTTGATCATTGCGGCCGGGCTTGGTTCCACAGCCTTGGGGGCAATGGTGGCGCTCGACGTCCCGTTGCGTCCCCAGCGTGGCCAGCTGCTGGTCACTGAACGGCTCGAGCCAATTCTGCGCCTCCCCGCTAGCGGCATTCGCCAGACTCGCGACGGTACAGTAATGATAGGTGTAAGTCATGAGGAAGTCGGTATGGATCTCGGTACTACTACCTTCACCGCCGCCAAGATGACAAAGCGAGCCCTACGAATTTTGCCGGACCTTGCTATGGCTCGCCTTGTTAGGCATTGGGCATGTCTGCGCATCATCACCCCGGACGGGCATCCTGTGTACGCACAATCTTCAACGTATCCTGGTGCCTGGATCGCGCTCTGTCATTCCGGCATCACCCTCGCGGCGGTTCATGCTGGACCAGTTGCGGATGCTCTCGCGCGCAACGTACTGCCGGAAAACTTCGAGTTCTTCCATCATAGGCGCTTTGATGTTTCGCAAGTTATCTAGTCCCGCCGAGGACGCCGTGGTCACGGTATCGATCGACGGCAGGCGTGTGAACGCCGAGCGAGGCGAATCCGTGGCGGCAGTCCTCGTGCGCGAGGACAACCCCGTCGCTCGCACCACGCCGCGAAGCGGCAGTCCACGCGGACCTTTTTGCATGATGGGTGTGTGCTTCGAATGTCTTGCTGTCGTCGATGGTGTAGCGTCCACGCAGACCTGTCTGACGATCGTGCGCGACGGGATGCGCATCCAACGCCAACACGGTCGCCGCAATCTCAGTGAGGCGATCGCTGAGTCAGACGACGGTGGTGGCGATCTTCCTGGTGGTGAGGTGCATTCGTGATGCGAACGTTCGATATTCTGATTGTAGGTGCAGGACCTGCCGGCATGAGTGCCGCAATACGTTCTGCTCGTCTTGGAATGACCACGATCCTCGTAGACGAACAGCCAGCACCGGGCGGTCAGATATGGCGCGCCATCGAAGAAAACGTCCGACGTGGTGTTCATCAAGGGTTAGGCGCTGCGTACAGCGCAGGCGCGGCAGTGGTACAGAACTTTCGCGAATGCGGTGCGCACTACCTGCCGGAGACCCGTGTATGGCAGATCGAGCGAGCGCCTAGCCCAGGGAAACCGGCCGGTTCCGGGGAGTGGATTGTCTTTTTGAGCCGCGCGGATGGCGCCGAAAGTATTCGCGCGCGCCATGTGTTACTAGCGACGGGCGCACAGGAACGGCCCATGCCTTTCCCAGGTTGGACGCTTCCGGGTGTAATGACAGTCGGCGCCGCGCAGATTCTGCATAAAAGCGCTCACCAAATACCCGATCAACCCGTCTGGATAGCCGGTAGTGGTCCATTGCCACTGCTCTACATGACCCAGCTGCTCGACGCCGGCGGTAGGATTGCAGGTTGGCTTGACACGACTCCCCGCGGCGCCCTCCGTCGGGGCCTTCCGACTCTACGTGGTGCAGTTGACGGCTGGCATGATCTCCTTAAGGGGCTACTGTGGTCGGCAAGATTGCGCGGGAGGGGGTTCCCCATTGTTCGAAACGTCAGTAGCCTTCGCGCTTTCGGTATCGGCCGTCTTGAACAGATTGTCTATCGCACCGAGAACGGGCTGTCGGGCGATGTGGCTGCCGACATTCTTCTGGTTCATGAAGGCGTCGTGCCGTCTATCCACTTCACTCAGGCGATGGGATGCAGCCATCGATGGAACGAAGCACAACTTTGCTTTGAGCCGGAAGTTGATACGTGGGGTGAAACCAGCGTGACTGGTCTCTATGTCGCAGGCGACGGCGCCGGCATCGGCGGCGCGAAAGCCGCGTGCACACGCGGTGAACTTGCTGCTACCGGCGTCGCACTTTCCTCGGGCGCACTCTCAGTCGAGCGCGCAAGCGAGCTTGCAGCGCCGCTGCATCGGCGGCTCGGACATGAGCTGGCGATGCGGCCTCTGCTTGATTCGATCTATCGGCCGCGTACGGAGATTTTCACGCCGCCCGATGAGACGATTGTCTGTCGCTGCGAAGAGGTGACCGCTGGCGATGTACGGCTGGCCGCGCAGCTCGGCCAGCCGGGGCCGAACCAGCTAAAAGCGTTCACGCGCGCGGGCATGGGCCCGTGTCAGGGTCGTCAATGCGGCTACACCGTCGCTAATTTGCTGGCATCTGCGCAATGTCGCTCCGTTGCTGCGGTTGGTTTCCAACGCGTGCGGCCCCCACTAAAGCCGATAACGCTCGCGGAGCTCAGTGCACTTGAAGAGTCGTCATGAGGTGTCACGGATCGGCGTAATCGAGCCGGGGATGATCGGCATAATGAGGCCACTCAGAATGGCCCCGAAACGCGATTTCGAAGGGACTCAAGGATGCGGTTTTTTGCCGAGTTTTGCAACGAGGTTTTCGCTGTTTTCCGGCATGGGTTTAGGCTTGCGGAAGCTCTCGCCCTCGATGACGACTCGATAGGCGCCGTGGCGTAGACGGTCGAGCGTGGCAGCGCCAAGGATGCGGTTGTCGGGGAACGCATCGCCCCATTCGGTGAAGTCGAGATTTGACGTCAGGATTGAGGCCGCGCGTTCGTACCTGGCGGCGACCAGATCGTGGAAGTCTTCGTCGTGTGGCGCGCGCAGCGGTTTGATGGCGAAGTCATCGACGATCAGCAGCGGCACGCGCACGAATTGCTGGAACTTGCGTTCGTACAGGCCGGTGGCACGGGCGGCATGGAGCTTCTTGAGCAGATTGGTCTGCGAGATGAACAGCACGTCCAGCGCACGCATCCGATTACCGAGCTCTGGGGTACCGGACGGCAGGCATCGAGCGACTCCATGAGTCTGGATACGTCACCGCACCTGTTTTATGCACGGGTCGATCCGCGACGTCGCACCTATGCGGTGGGCATGTACACGCACGTGCTGGATCAGCACGGCATTGTCTATAACCAGCCAATCGTGCTGAACGAACGCCAGGCTGGCGTGGCGATCGAGGGGGTGATCCGTCACAACGAGAACCGTGACGACGGTGGACTGCTACGTCTTTCAGTAGACACGCATGGATACACGAACGTAGGGATGGCGGTGTCGAAGCTGCTCGGTTTTGATCTCTGCCCGCGTCTGCGCAACCTCTCGGAACGCAAACTGCATCTGCCGAGAGCCGTGGTTGCGCCCGAGGGGCTGGCAGCTGTCGTCGCCTACGAGGTCTCCATCAAGGCGATTCGTGACGGCTGGAAGGAACTGCTGCGCCTCGTTGCATCAATTCATACGGGACGCGTGAGCGCAATTGTCGCGTTGCAACGGTTCGGCAGCGCGGCGCAGGGCGACCCGGTATACCGGGCGGCAGACCACCTCGGTAGGTTACTGCGCACGCTTTTCCTGTGCGACTACTTCAGCAACATTGAGTTCCGGCGAGAAATGCATACGCTGCTCAACCGCGGTGAATCGGTCCATCAGTTGCAGCGCGCAATCTATACGGGCAAGATCGCGCCTGAGCGCGGACGGCGCCGCGACGAAATGATCGCGATATCCGGCTCCTTGACGCTGCTGACGAACCTGGTCATCGCGTGGAATACACAGCGCATCCAGGCAACCCTGGATCGTTGGCGAAGCAAGGGCCAAGGGATTGACGACGACTGGTTGCGGCGCATGGGGCCAGCGCACTTTACGCATGTGAATTTCCGCGGAACGCTGAGCTTTCCGATCGATCGCTATCGAGAGATGCTTCTGGATGCGGCACCATGGCGGCGCATGGCAGGATCGTGAAGCGGTTCTGCGCTCGCCCGCTGGGTGCCCGGGAGGGTGAAAGCGCCAGATTTTGCATCAAAAGGATGCCCTCCCGCAGAATCGACGATTTGCAAGCTTTTGTTTTGAAAAGAAAAAACAAAGAAAACCGCCAGATTTGACACGAAAAGGACGAATACCCCGTATTCCGCGAGCGCGTTCGCACGCAGCCCTTTCTTGCGCAGCACATCGAGCGGCGTATGCGTGAGGTGGAACAGACCATACGGGTGCTCTTCGCCGGCGATTATGCGAGTGATAGCTACCATTCGTTAGCTCGTGCAGAGTGTGTGCAATCAAGTGCGGGCCCTACTGGAGACTATCCGTGCAACGCAATGCCCGAGGGATGTTGTGAACTGGAAACACATTATTCGACCTGCTGGTCACGCGACACCTGCGGTATCCGCGCCTCGCCGGCCATCAAGCTTGCGGCGAGCTGCGTCCACAATGTCAGAAGAGAAATGCTCCTGATGTCGCAGCACAACTGCCTCGAAGGTGTAGTCGCCCAATCCCAGAGAATGCAAAAGCTCAAAGCTCTCGCTTCCAGGTTGCTTCACCACGTACGCGACAGCACCCAGCTCTCCCCGATTGGTGATGACCTTACGAGTATTGCCGGCGCGCAGACGTCTGCCGTGCTTCACGAAAATCGCCTCTTCCTGTGCGTAGACGACGCTCCAGATGTCGCGACGCAATGCTGAGTCGAGATTCATGGCGTCCACCTGCACCTCAACTGACCGTTGACGTGCCGCGAGCACGAGATGCGGGTGTCTGTCGCCGACATTCCTCGCAAACTGCGTACAGTCATCGCGCGATTTCAGATATGACATGCGTTTGCGGTCGTCAGGACTGAGGTTCTCAAAATTGTTCATCCGACTTTCTCCTCGCGGTTACGGTCGTCGTCGCCGCCTTGGCCGCAGCGCAACCGGGTGACGAAGATACAACAAGAATGTCCACTCGCTCGTTCAAGACCTCGTTCACGAGCGACGGCATCCGGGCCATATCGCCGTCTGCCGTGCGAAATACCACGTCCAACGTCTCGCCGTTGGAGTAGCCAGATTCAGCCAGCGCGTCAAAGAACGCCTGATTCGTCACAGCCATCTTCTGGAATCCACCCGCACCCGCTACGAACCCGATGCGCTGAGGCGCTGAACTGACAGGTCGGCCGCTGCTGCATGCCGCCAGGATGGCTGCAGCCACAACAACGGGAAGCAAACAACTGACTTTTTTCATGGTGCTGGGACAGTTTCTCGTTCAGGTGACATGGTGGCGGGTCCATCTGAAACGCGTCGGACATTCTCGATGAACCTCAAAGCCACAACCTCGGCGCTACCGCTCCGTCAGTGCGTCAGGAAGTCCAGCACCATTCGATTGAACTTGTCGGCGTGTTCCCACTGCGCCCAGTGCCCGCAACGGTTGAAGATATGGAACTCGGCGTTCGGCATGCCCCATAGCAGCCGCAGTCCAACGTCCAAGGGGACGAAGCGGTCATCGCGCCCCCAGATGATGAGGGTCGGCGCCTTTACTTCGGAGAGGCGGTGACCAACATCAGGAAACTGCTTGGGATTTGCGGCGAGACTCTTCGTAAAGTTTTCAAGATGCTCCTTCTGAGCGAGCATGTTGTCGAGTCGCGCCTGGAACAGCTCTTCAGTCAGATTGCTCGTGTCGTACACGAAGACGCTCATCATCTTCTTCAGGTTTTCAATCGTCGGCTCACGATAGAGACCCTGTAATAGCTTGATGCCTTCGGTCGGCATCGGAACGAACTGACTCGGCCCACCTGTGCCGCCGCCCATCAGGATAAGCTTGCCCACGCGCGATGGATTGGCCATCGCGAAGGCGACCGCGCTGTGACCACCCATCGAATTGCCGATAATGTGTACTGGACCCTGCACGTCGATAGCGTCGAGCAGTCCCTTCAGAACTCGTGCATTCAGCTCTGAGCGCGAACCCGTACAGACAACAGGGTCGCTCCTGCTCCAACCCGGGCAGTCCATCAGGATGACCCGATAACCTGCCTCAACGAGCGGCTCCAGGTTGCGATTAAAGTTCGCCCAGCCACTGGCGCCAGGCCCCGAGCCATGCAGCATCACGACAGTCTCGCGCCCCAGCCCCATGTCGTTGTAGTGAATCTGAAGGTCGAGGTCTCCTTCCTTGACCCGCACAAGCTTGCTGGTTCCTGCTTCCGTCAACTGTATGTTCATGCTCATGATGCTTCCTTTCTCACAAAATGGTTGAAATCGTTAGAAGTGCCTTCCTTGACTTCGTGTTCGGCGGGCTCGTTCAGGCTTTGCCCAAAACATCTGACAGGGCAGATTGGAGCAGCCCTTTCGCCATTGCAGCGTCGAACACGTTTTCGCTTTGTCGCCAGGCGACATATCCATCTGGACGAACGAGAAGAGCACCCGCCTCTGAAACCTCACGCACACGTTGCCAGTCACAGTACGGGTCTTGTGAGTCATTCGCACCGGTTACGACCGTACGCAGAAATGGCAAGCCGAGTTCTTCAGCAGCTTTGACCCACGCACTACCAGACAACCCCGTCACGAGCGAGAATTTCCCTTTTCCGATGACGTCGAGGGTAGAAACGCGAGCGCCATGCTTGTCGATGAGCCACGCGTGCGGAATCTTCGCGCCCGGTCGGCTGGTCGCTTGCAGATAAAGCTCCTGGTCACGCTTCCATTCCTCAGCGCCAACCTGGCCGTCTGGGATGACCGCTGACGAGGCGTACCGCTGGTTCATTTCAACGCCTTGTGCGTTGAATTCGCGGTTCTTGAGCTCCAGGGCATCCTGAGCCGCGCGGCGTGCTTTAGCGCCTTCGGGACCTGGGTCCTTGAACCGTGCAATGCCAGCCGCGACCGGATTCTCTGCGCCTTCGACGCTGAAGACCGCTTTGATAGGTGCGTAGTCGAGACGCGACTGGTTGGCACGCAGGACAATCTGTTTGCCGACGGGCGCGCGCTCCGGCGAGTAGGACTCGAGCAGTTTGTCGCCCGCATAGCCCTTGAGGACGTACGCGAGCTTCCACGCGAGATTGAACCCATCCTGCACGCAAGTATTCAGCCCGAGCCCGCTGGACGGCGTGTGGCGATGCGTGGCATCCCCGCCGCAGAAGACGCGACCTTTTGAATACGTCGTCGCGTAAGCCTGATTCACATACCAGACCGATTTGCGAACGATTTCCACCTCGAGGTCCGGGTCGCCGACCAGGATTCGAATCTTGCTGAGTACCGTTTCCTCGCTCAGGTCTGGTTCACCTTTGGATATGTCGAAGCCCCACCCAGCAATCCACTGAGTCCAAGGTTTGACCGCGCGAAGCAATCCGAGGCCAATCTCACCGAATGCAGCGTCCGGACTGACAATCCAGTGAAGGATGCTGGGGCGATGCTTCACGTAACGCGCGAGGTCCGCATTAAAGATGACATAGGCGGTACCCGCTCGTGCCATCTGACCTTCGATTTGCAGGCCAAGCTCCTCGACAACTTTCGAGCGCGCACCGTCGGCACCCACCAGGTACTTGGCGCGCATTGAATATTCACGCCCCGTAATGCGGTCTTGAAGCTGCACGGTGACGCCACTCTCGTCCTGCTCGTGCGACAGATACTCGGTGTTGGTCGAAAACGTAGCGCCGCGCTGAGCCGCATTTTTGAACAGGATTGGTTCCATCTCCGGCTGGATGATGTCGACAACATTGCACGGGCTACCCTGAACGTAGTCGCCGTGGCGCGCATCGCCGGTACCCCATGAGCGCAACCGAATCAGCTCCTCACCGGCGAGGCTGGTGGCGAACAGACTATCGCCCATCTGGTCCCACGCCGTAGCATGCCGAAGCACTTCTTCCTCAATCTCCAGGTCCCGATACACCTCCATCGTTCGCTGATTGGTGATGTGCGCGCGTGGCGTGTCAGCCAGCCAGTTGAAGCGCGAGACGATATGCGCGCGAACTCCGTACGTCGCCAGCGCGAGGGCTGTCGTGACACCCATTGGGCCAGAGCCGACAATGACCACGTCGGTGTCGAACTCAGTGTTGGTTCCCATAATTGCTTCCTAGCTTTTGATAATCAAAAAAACAGGCTCTTTTGAAAATGCAGTGGGTAACGGGGCTCACGAGGCATGCGGGTTGAAGCCGGAGAAATCGAGCTTGCCAGCAACGAGAAAGAGGACCGTGCGCATCGTCGCGAAGCGCGTGTAGCCGCGAG
>NZ_VZQP01000092.1:0-17364 GCF_014397655.1 Paraburkholderia sp. UCT31 | reverse complement strand
GTGGGAGCAGGGGGAAACGGTGGCGGCGCAGTGACGGCAGCGACATGAAAGCGTATGGGAGGGTTGAAGTCCGATCAAGCGTTTCGCAATCGTGCCTCGCACGCACCATCTGGCCGACACCACCCGCCTGCTGGCAACACTCCCGGAACCGATCCCCCAATCTTTGCTACATTCCTGCACAAGCACCGAATACGCGGCACGCATGAAGATGCGTCCGCCAGCGACGCGCATGATCGGCAAATCGAAATCTTTCAAGAGGCTCAAGATGCGAATTCTGGTAGTAGGAGCGGGCGCGGTAGGCGGTTATTTCGGCGGACGTCTGGCCGCGGCCGGGCAGGACGTGACCTTCCTCGTACGCGCCGGTCGCGCGGAAAAGCTACGGAGCGACGGCCTCGTCATCAACAGCCCGCGCGGCAATCTCCAGTTGCCCGACGTGAAGACGATACTGGCCGGTGTCGCCGCCGAGCCGTTCGACCTCGTGCTGCTGAGCTGCAAGGCCTACAGTCTCGACGACGCGATCGATTCGTTCACGCCGTTCGTCGGCGAAGACACGCTGATCCTACCGATGCTCAACGGCATGCGCCATATCGACGTGCTGACCGCGAGCTTCGGCAAGGAGCGCGTGCTCGGCGGTCAGTGCGTGATCGCCGCGACGCTCGATGCCGAGCAGCACATCGTGCATCTGAACGACATGCACGCGATCACGTTCGGCGAACTCGTGGGCGGCACCTCGGAGCGCACCGAGGCGATTGCCGATGCAATGTCCGGGGCGAACTTCGACGTCGCAATCAGCGACAACATCCTGCTGCGCATGTGGGAAAAATGGGTGTTCCTCGCCACCTTGGCCGCGAGTACGTGCTTGATGCGCGGTTCGGTCGGCGATATCCTGGCTGCGCCGGACGGCAAGCGCGTGATTGAGAATCTGCTCGGCGAATGCCGCGCGGCGGCCGAGCACAACGGCTTCACGATGGCCGCGGACTTTGACGTGCGCGCTACCCAGGTGCTGCTGACGCCGTCGCCGCTGACCGCGTCGATGCTGCGCGACGTCGAAAATCGCTCGCACACCGAGGCGGATCATATCCTCGGCGACCTGATCTCGCGCGGCGGCGACGCGCAACAGGGCGAACACGGCGTGTCGCTGCTGCGCATCGCCTATAGTCATCTGAAGACGTACGAAGCTCGCCAGACCCGCACTTCCTGACGGCTCGCCGCGGCCGACGCGAACGCGGATCGGGCGGATGGCGCGACGCACGCGAGCGCCGCCGCAACCTGACGATCGGAGGTCAAGCATGCCGGCTCCAACTGGATCGGTGCCCGCGCTCAGCGCCGCTTCCGCGACCGTGTTCTCGATCGGCATCGTGTTTCTCGGCTACTGGGGTATGTATGAGCCAACTGCCTGGCACAAGGCCGACGTCGTGGTCTTTGTGCTCGCGCTGGCCGGCTTCGCGTGCCTGGGCCTCGTGCCATGGATGGCGACGAGTCCCGTCGAGCCGGAGAACAGCGACTCACGCGTGCGTATCGCGCGGCATCTGTTTCTCGCGGGCGTGACCGCGATATGGCTCGCGGTGGCGGTCTCCGTGATCTTCTGAAGCTCCGCGAAGACGCGCCGCTGCTTACTCCGGCATCTTCCTGAACGAGACCGCAATGCGGTTCCAGCCGTTGATCGCAACGATCAGCGGCGTCAGGTCGCTGATTTCCTGCTCGCTGAAATGCGGCTTCATCGCGTCCCATACCGTATCCGGCTCTTCCCCGAGCTGCGCGTCGGCTACCTGGTGCCGCCCGCGTCGTTGCACGGCCCGCTGCTGAAGGCGCGGCAGATCGCCGATTGTCACGGCTGCACGCTGACGCAAACGGCGCTCGCGTCGTTAATGCTCAATGGCGACTTCGCGCGCCATCTGCGGCGCATGCACAAGGCTTACGCGGCCCGCCGCGCGATGCTGCTCGAGCATCTGCAAGGCGGTCTCGCGCTGGTTCGAGCCGATCGTGCCGAGCGCCGGCATCCATCTGGCGGCGCGGCTCAAGGGGCCGTTGGCGTCGCTCGGCGAAGAGGTGCTCGTTGCCGCCGCGCGTGAAGCGTCGATCGGCCTCTATGGACTCGCGCCATTTCACCATCGCGTGACACCGCAGCCTGGGTTGATCTTCGGCTATGGCAGCATCGCGGCCGAACATATCGACACGGCGCTGACGACGCTCGCCGACATCCTGCAGCGCATCGCACGCTGAAACGGAGCTCGCCGCAAGCGAGGCGTGGGCATCGTCGAAACGTTGGGGGGTGCGTTGCTTGACGCGTCAAACGAAGAAAATGCCCTGTTTCAAGGGGCGAAAACACCGGCTCGCCCCGACGCAACCGCCTCGAAACCACGGCCGAAACGAACTGTAACGAGCGTTACTCCTGCATGTCAAAGAGCTCGCCACGCGCGTTTTAGCCGCTAAAACAGGGACTAAAACGTGTTGCACCGTCGGCGCCGCGCAAAAAACTTCATCGCAATACATAAAAGAGTCGCGCAAATCGCTTTAGCGCTTGTAGAATCCGGCGTTGAAGCGTGCACATACGGTATGCGCTTCGAGCAATTCACTGACCACAACAGGTAGGAGAAACATGCCGACTTCCGCAAAAAAGGTGGCCAAGAAGGCTGCTGCCCCGGTACCGACCAAGAAGGTTGCTGCAAAGAAAGTTCCTGCGAAGAAAGCCGTCGCAGCCAAGAAGGTCGCCGTGAAGGCGTCTGGCGCACCGTCGCCGATCAAGGACACCTTCACGAAGGCCTCGTTGGCAGCTCACATCGCTGAACGCGCTGCAGTGGAACCGAAGACCGCCAAGGCCGTGCTGGCCGCGCTCGAAGACACGATCCTCGGCACGGTGCACAAGAAGGGCGCTGGCGAATTCACGCTGTCGGGTCTGCTGAAGATCGTCGTGCAGGCTGTGCCGGCGAAGAAGAAGCGCTTCGGCAAGGACCCGTTCACGGGCGAAGAGCGCTGGTTCCCGGCCAAGCCGGCCAGCGTGCGCATCAAGACACGCGCGCTGAAGAAGCTGAAAGACGCAGCGGCAGCCTGAACGCGTTGCTCGCACGACTCAGGCGTCGGCATGGCGCTGTTGTGTTTAACCATGCCTGACGTTTGAGTGCGTGAAAAAGCGCCTGCATGCAGGTGATCGAAGTCCCCGTGGATGAAGATTCACGGGGACTTTCTTATGCGCTCGCTTCGTAGTGCGCGTCGAGTCCATTGGCGAAACGGCAAGCGCGCCCTCTCATAGTGTGCTCCCTGATGGCGCACACGCACCTGACTGGCGCATCATGATCCACGACAGTACGATCAAGGCAATCCGACGCCCTGCGGATGCGCCATTAGCGGGCACGGCAACGCGCTCTATCCCGACACATTCAATGGCATAACGCTTGCTTGATCGAAGGTCGAATACCGAATGCGCAGCGCATTCGCCTTCTATTTGACAACAAGACTGGGGCTGACATGCGATGCTATGACGAGATGCGCCATCACGCCGATGGCGTACGGCCGCATTACGCGCGCTTTGAGCGATGGTTGGACAGTCAGGGCGATGAAGCGATCGCGCGCAAACGCGCGGAAGCGGACCTGCTGTTCCGGCGCGTCGGCATCACGTTCGCAGTAAACGGCGACCTGTCAGGCACCGAGCGGCTGATTCCCTTCGATCTGATTCCGCGCATCATCCCGCGCGGCGAATGGCAGACGCTCGAAGCGGGTTTGCGACAGCGCGTGCAGGCTCTCAATCTGTTTATCCACGACGTCTATCACGATCGCAACATCGTGCGCGCGGGCATCGTGCCGGCCGACCAGGTCTATACCAACGCGCAGTATCGTCCCGAGATGCAGGGCGTCGATGTGCCGCTCGGTGTTTACGCGCATATCGCGGGCGTCGACGTGGTGCGCGCCGGCGATGAAGGCGAATTCTACGTACTCGAAGACAATCTGCGTGTGCCGTCGGGCGTGTCGTACATGCTCGAAAACCGCAAGATGATGATGCGGCTCTTCCCCGAACTGTTCGTGCAGAACCGCATCGCACCGGTCGCGCATTATCCCGACCTGCTGCTCGATACGCTGCGCTCGGTCGCGCCCGCGGGCGTCGACGATCCGGTCGTCGTCGTGCTGACGCCGGGCATGTACAACTCCGCGTATTTCGAGCATACGTTCCTCGCGCAGCAGATGGGCGTCGAGCTCGTCGAAGGCAAGGATCTGTTCGTCGACGACAACTACGTGTTCATGCGCACCACGCAAGGACCGAAGCGCGTCGACGTGATCTACCGGCGCGTCGACGACGATTTTCTCGATCCGCTTGCGTTTCGCCCCGACTCCGCGCTCGGCGTACCGGGTCTGCTCACCGCCTATCGCGCCGGCCGCGTCGCGCTCGCGAACGCGATGGGCACCGGCATCGCCGACGACAAATCGATCTACCCGTACGTGCCCGACATGATCGCGTTTTATCTTGGTGAAAAGCCGATTCTGAACAACGTACCGACCTATCAGTGCCGTAAGCCCGAGGATCTCGCTTATACGCTCGCGCATCTGCCGGAGCTGGTGGTCAAGGAAGTGCACGGCGCGGGCGGCTACGGGATGCTGGTCGGCCCCGCCTCGACGAAGGCCGAAGTCGAGGCCTTCCGCGAGCGGCTGATCGCGCGTCCGGCCGGTTATATCGCACAGCCCACGCTGGCGCTGTCCGCGTGTCCGACTTTCGTCGAATCGGGCATCGCGCCGCGCCATATCGACCTGCGGCCGTTCGTGCTGTCGGGCAAGACCACCACGATGGTGGCGGGTGGCCTCACGCGGGTCGCGTTGCAGGAGGGCTCGCTCGTCGTCAATTCATCGCAGGGAGGCGGGACCAAGGACACCTGGATGGTCGACTGACGCGGTTGCCGCCGCGCTTTTCGCCTCGCTCGCAACAGAGCAGAGCAGGGCGCGACACTCGCAACCTGATGCGCGCTGGCGCTCAACGGATAACCAGCGCGGACCTTCGTCGCTGACGAAGGCCTCGCGCGTTCAGATCACAGACATGGAACGTCGTCATGCTTAGCCGAACCGCCGATCACCTCTTCTGGATGGCCCGCTATATGGAGCGTGCGGAGAACACCGCCCGCATGCTCGACATCAACCTGAAGGCGCAACTGCTGCCGCAGACGGCCGAACAGGAGGCTCGCGCGCAGCGCTCGGTGCTGCGCATCTCCGAGCTCGAAAGCGCCTTCGCGCAGCGCTACGACGAACCGACGCGCGACCACATGCTCGACTTCATGATCGCCGACGCAAGTAATCCGTCGAGCATTCATTCGTGCCTGCAGGCCGCGCGTGAAAACGCCCGCGCGGTGCGCGGCACGCTGACGACCGAGTGGTGGGAAACCATCAACGACACGTGGCTCGAATTCAACGAGCGGCTCGCGAGCGGGCAGGCCGCGAGCAATCCGGGCTCGTTGTTCGAGTGGGTCAAGTTCCGCTCGCATCTGTCGCGCGGCGTGACGATCGGCACCGCGCTGCAGGACGACGCGTTCTTCTTCACGCAGCTAGGCACGTATCTGGAGCGCGCCGACAACACCGCGCGGATTCTCGATGTGCGTTTCGCGAACGTCGAGCCGAATTCACGCGACGCGGCGCGCCAGCTCGAGGACTTCTATTACTGGACCTCGATCCTGAGTTCGGTGTCGGCGCTCGAGATCTACCGCAGGGTATATCGCGACGTCGTGACGCCCGCGCGCGTCGTCGAGCTGATGATCCTCAATCAGCAGATGCCGCGCTCGCTGCTCGCCTCGCTCGACGGCGTGTGCAGCAATCTCGCGATGCTGCGCACATCGGGCTCGAACCAGTGCGAGCGCTTCGCCGGCAAGCTGCGCGCCGAGCTGTTGTATGCCGACATCCGGCAGATTTTCGAAAGCGGTCTGCACGCCTATCTGACGCAGTTCCTCGCTCGCGTGTTCGATCTGGGCAATCTGGTGGCGCGTACTTATCTGATGCTGCCAGTGGCCTGACGGAGTTTTCTCATGTACCTGACGATCCGCCACGACACCTCTTACCGCTACGAAGCGACGGTTCACTATTCGATCCAGCAGTTGCGCCTGACGCCAGCGAGCGGCGCCGGACAGACCGTGCGGCGCTGGAACATCGACGCGCCGGGCAAGCTCGACGCGACGCTCGACGCCTACGGCAACGTGCTGCACACGCTCGTCATGAACAAGCCGCACGACGAGATTCATCTGCGCGTGTCGGGCGAGGTGGACACGATGCCGCTCGTCGACGGCGTGCTGGGTGATCCGCCCGGCCCGATTCCGCTCGAGCATTTCACCTGCGCGACGCGTCTGACCGAAGCCGACGGCGCGATCCGCGAACTGGCGGAGTCGGTGGCGAATCTGGCGAGCCCGGCAAGCCTGCTCACGCTGTCCGAGCAGATCGTGCAGCGCGTGCAGTACCGGCCCGGCGTGACCGAGGTTACGAGCACGGCCGCCGAGGCGCTCGCGCTCGGCAACGGCGTGTGTCAGGACCATGCGCATCTGATGCTCGCGTGCTGCCGCGCGCGCGGCGTGCCGGCGCGCTACGTGAGCGGATATATCGAACCCGGCGACGTGCCGCATGGCGCGAGTCACGCGTGGGTCGACGTATGGCTCGAAGGCAAAGGGTGGATTTCGATCGACGTCACGCATGCCGGGTTTGCGAGCGAGATCTACTGCCGGCTCGCGGTCGCCCGTGACTATGAGGCCGCGGCACCGGTGCGCGGCCGACGCATCGGCGGACTCGAAGAGGAGCTTCACGTGGCGGTGGCGGTCAGCGCGCAGATGTCGCAGTAGCCGCGTTGCAACGCCAACGCGCGCGACGGCATTTAACATGCCTGCCACGTGTTCGGAATCAGCTGCCAAAAGGCTGCAAAAAAGGCTGCAAAAGAGGCCGTAAACACGGATAAAAGGCGCCTGTGCGCCGCATTACAATAGCCCCGTTCCTTTGCCTTCCGCGGATTCCTTATGACTTACTGCGTAGCGATGGCCGTCAACGACGGCCTCGTATTTTTGTCCGACACGCGTACCAATGCGGGCGTCGATCACATCAGTACCGCGCGCAAGATGTCGGTGTTCGAGCAACCCGGCGAACGCATGCTGGTGCTGCTCGGCGCCGGCAATCTGTCGATCACGCAGGCGGTGCTGCACGAGCTGTCCGAGCCCGCCGATGCCAGCGAGCCCACGCTGTGGAGCGTGCCGACCATGGCGGACGCCGCGCGCGTGGTCGGCAGCGCGGTGCGTCGCGTGCATGAGCGCGAGGCCGAGGCGATGCAGAAGTTCGGTGTCGACTTCAATTGCAGCTTCATTCTCGGCGGCCAGATCGCGGGCAACCGGATGCGCCTTTTCATGATCTACGCGGCGGGCAATTTCATCGAGGCGTCGGCCGTGAATCCGTATTTCCAGATCGGCGAGGCGAAGTATGGCAAGCCGATCATCGACCGGGTTCTGACGCCGTCCACACCGCTCGACGAGGCCGCGAAGTCCGCGCTGATCTCGATGGACTCGACGCTGCGCTCGAACCTGTCAGTGGGCTTGCCGCTCGATCTGCTCGTGTACGAGAAGGACGCGCTGCGGGTCACGCGGTTCGTGTCGATCGATCGCGACAACGCGTACTTCGACATGCTTCACCGCACATGGGGCGAGCGTCTGCGCCAGGTGTTCGCCGAGATTCCCGATCCGGACTGGCAGCAGTCGCTGGATGCGCCGTCGCCGCAGTCGGAGCGGGCGCTGGTGCTGTATCGCGCGCCGGTCGGCGCCGATGGCGTCGAGCATGAGCACGATGTGTCGCCCGCGCAGATTCTCGCGCAGGCCGACAAGGGCAAGGCGCAGCGGCGCTAGCTGCGTTGGGTTCGGAGCGCGGGTCAGGCTCGCTCGGGCCCGCACCACAACCTCAGGACGAAAAAAAACCAGCCATCGGCATCGCCTCTGGCTGGTTTCTGGTCTCTGGCTACGCAGCTCGTCAGCTGCGTAGCAGGTCCGATTCGAAGTCCGATTAGAACTTGTGACGGATACCGAGGCTGACCATGACCTGGTTGCTGGTGCTCGACTGGTTGCCATACGAACCGATCGAAGCCGTGGACGAAACGAGTGCGCCCGTAGCCGGATCACGCTGGTCGCCGCTTGCATGCTGCCATGCGGCGACCGTGTACACGTCGGTGCGCTTCGACAACGAGTAGTCGCCGCCCAGCGAAACCTGGTTGTACGTTGCCTTCGCGTCGCCCGTACCGCGGGTGTACGCGTAGCCGATACCCAGCAGGGCTGCCGGCGTGATCTGGTAGCCGACGTACACGCGGCCGACGTTGAAGATCTGCGTCGACGTGAACGCCGATTGTGCGTCCGGCTTGTAGCGCGCGTTGCTGTACGACAGGTTAGCCGTCAACGGCCCCGTCACGTACTGAGCAGCTGCCGAAGCGATACTGATCGACTTCGCCGTGGTGTAAGCCTGGTTGATGCCTGCGTTGTCCGGGAAGTTCGTGTCGAACGTAGCGCCGGGGACCGTCGTGCTGTTCCAGCCCGTGCGGACAGGAAGGTTGGTGCTTGCGTTGTCAGTCCTCAGGTAGCCACCCGCGACGCTGAACGGACCCGTTGCGTACGTTGCTGCGCCGGCCCACGTTTGACCCGAACCCGTCGCGCCTGCGACGCCGCCCAGAGCGTACATGCCTTCGACCTGGAAGCCCGAGAACACCGGCGACACATACTTCAGCGAGTTGTTCACGCGGAAGCTGTTGTCGTTGTTGTCGACGTCACCCGGCGTAGCGAACGTGCTGCCGAAGTAGTTGTCGCCCGTCAGCGGCTGGATCATGTCGACCAGCGGGTCGTATTGACGACCAGCTGTGAAGGTGCCCCAAGAGTCGCCCGTCAGACCGACGTAAGCCTGACGACCGAACATCAGGCCGCCTTGACCGAGCTTGCCGGTGTTGATGTCAAAGCCGTTTTCCAACTGGAAAATTGCCTTCAGGCCGCCGCCGAGGTCTTCCGTGCCCTTCAGGCCGAAACGGTTACCTTGCAGGTTGCCGCCAAACATTTGTACGAGGCTACCGCCGTGGGGCGTAGCGTTGTTCACGTACTGGACCGATTCATCCAGCACGCCATACAGGGTCACGCTGCTTTGCGCGTGAGCGATGCCGGCGACGCCGAGGAGCGCCAGCGAGAGGGTAGACAGTGCGATTCGTTTCATCCATTTCTCCACGCAGATGATTGTTCGTTGTTGCGGAAAGCAGAATAGCTCAGCGGCTCGGCGGGGTAGAAACGGAAAAAAAAGAGTGTCGCCAAAAACTGACAATCGATGCAAACCCTTGTATTTAAAGCTCTCGACGATTGTTTCCATTTGCGCAACATTCATTGGTCTGATGTGCATTATTGTTGATTTGTTGATAGTGACTGGGTGAACGAACGCACGATGAGCATCGATTTGCAAGCTAAATGTAACCTGGTCGTGTACACGTCCACTCGTCTTTGTAGTGAAATCATGAAAGAGACGGCTGACGAAAGGACTAGACAGGCTGGACAGAAGGGGCGCGTTGTGTGTCTAGGCGCAATCGACTGGATTGACGGCGCAACACGTGCATCTATAAGGGTATGGACGGTAGCGTGGCGTGAAGCGCCCGCTTCAGCGCCGGTCGGCGCCACGGCGCGCCATGGCCGCGGCCGTGAGCCCCGCGGCGGCCGCGAGCAGCACCGAGGTCCACGGGTTGCGTCGCACGTAGCGGTCGGCGGCCGTCGCCTGGCGGCGCGCTTCGACGAGGGCGGACGCCGCGAAACGGGTGGCTTGCGCTTCGGCGTCGAGCACCTTGCGCGTAACGTCCACCGCGGTCTCATGCGCGGAGCGCCTTTGCGCCGCCGCGTTGATTCCCGCGGGCAGCGGCGTAGCCGTTTGGCTGGCAACACCCACAGCAGCGCGAGCAGACGGCGCGGCATTTGCCGCGACGGTCGATGCCGCCAGTACCGACGCGAGCTTCGCGCGGCTGCCCGGCGGCGACTCGCCCTGCATGCCCCAGCCGCCACGCGGATCGTGCAGCCGGCCGCGCGCCGCCGAGAACTCCGCGCCGAGCAGCAGCACCAGCGCCGAGAAGTACAGCCACATCAGCAGCACCGCGAGCGAGCCGGCCGCGCCGAACGCGCTGGCCATTCCCGCATGCGCGAGATACAGCGCGAACAGCTTCTTGCCAGCCGTAAACAACACGGCCGCGACGATGCCGCCCACCACCGCATCGCGCCACAGCACCCGAGCGTCGGGCAGAAACTTGAGCAGTCCGGCGAACGCGAAGATCAGCACGAACAGCCCGACGCCGAGCTGCAGCAGATTGCCGATCACGACATACGGCGAGTCGCCCCACAGCCAGTTGCCGATAAAGACGATCACCGTATCGAGCACCAGCGACACGATCAGCAGGAACGCGACGCCGAGCACGAGCCCGAACGAAATCAGTCGCACCCGCACCAGCGCGAGCCAGCTGGAAGTGCGCGGCCCGCTGTTCGGCCACACTATATTGAGCGCGCTGTTCAGCGACGAGAACGTCGCCGACGCGCCGATCGCCAGGAGCGAGAACGAGATGATCGTCGCGATGCCGCCTTTGGCGCCCGCGTGATGCGCGTTCTCGACGATCGTCTGCACGCCGGCCGCGGCCTGGTCGCCGATCAGGCCGTTGATGTGGCCGAACAGCTCGCCGCGCGCGGCCGCCGGGCCGAAGAACCAGCCGGCCACCGCGATCACCATCACGAGCGTCGGCGCGAGCGAAAACGCCGCATAGAACGCGATGCTCGCCGCCAACGCAGGACAGCGGTTCTCCGCGAACTGCCGCAGTGCGCCCATCGCCCAATTGGCCTGATGACGCGCGGCCTGCTGGAGGTTCTCGCGAGAGAGCGTGTCGATGTCCATGATCGTGTCTGAATCGTGAGGGCGCCTTCAGGGTGTTTGCTTCATTGCCTTTCGCAAACCTCGTGCCCGTCACTATACAAGTTAAGCGGCGCGCTGCATGGCCTGCGTTCATGGCCTGTTTTGCGGCCCGTTTCGCGGCCGCCCGCGCGTACCGCTAGAATGCAGCGGGTTAATGTCACCTTTCCGCTCATCATGCATTCGCACGAACTCGTACAGCAACTGGACGTCATCGAGCGCGACCAGTGGAGCGCGCATCTGCCCGCGCACGTCATCGAACAATTGCCGGCGCGCGGGATCACGGTGTTCGCCGTCACCGACGACGCCTCCGACACCGCCGCATTCAGCGCTCGCTACGGCTTCGGTCTCGAAGACTGCGCGAACACGATCGTGATCCGCTACAGGAAAGAGGGTGGCGAGCACTTTGCGGCGCTCGTGTCGCTCGGCTCGCGGCGGCTCGACATCAACGGCGCGGTGAAGGCCGCGCTCGGCGCACAGCGGCTGTCATTCGCGAAGCGCGAGGCGGCGGTCGAGCATAGCCAGATGGAGTTCGGCGGAATTACCGCGTTCGGTCTGCCGGCCGACTGGCGCATCCTCGTCGACGCCGCCGTGATGGAGCGTGCGCAGATCGTGATGGGCGCCGGCGTGCGCGCGGCCAAGCTGCTGATGTCGCCCGACGTGCTGCGGCAATGGCCGCGCTGCGAGGTGGCGGCGCTGACGCTGCCTGCGGACGGAAACCCGCAACCTTGAAGCCGCACTGAAGTTTTCTTCCGTCGCGCCGTTAATCCCGACAACGACATGAAACGTTTGCGGCGTCCGTTCGCGAGGACAGCCGCCGACCACGACAAGGGATACGGAAGATGGAACGGTTTCGCCTGAAAGTGCGGCTGTGGCTCGCGCTCGCGGTGATGTGCATGGGCATTCTGGCGATCGGCCTGTGGGGGGCGTTCAAGACACGAGACACGATGATCGCCGATCGCGAGGGCGAGCTGAAAAACGTGGTCAGCATCGCGTACAGCGTGCTCGATCGCTACAACGCGCTCGTCGCGGCCGGCACGATGCCGCTCGCCGATGCGCAGCGCGCCGCGATGGAGGACCTGCGCGCAATGCGCTACGACGGTGCCGGCGGCTATCTCGTGCTCGAAGACAGCCAGGCGCACGTGCTGATGCATGCCACGCGCGCCCACCTCGTCGGCAAGGACATGACCAACGTCACCGATCCGGACGGCCGCCACGTGTTCAAGGAAGGTTCCGAGCAAACGCAGCGCGAAGGCGAGGCCTTCGTTCAGCTGCAGTTCCCGAAGCCCGGCACCGACAAGCTTGCGCCGAAGATCAACTACATGCGGCTTTACAAGCCGTGGGACTGGACCATCGTCACCGGCGTCTTCACGGACGACATCGACGGCGTGTTCTACCGCACCCTCGTGCAATACGTGATCGCGGCGGTGGTGCTTTGCGCGCTCGTGTCGCTGGTGATCGGCGTGATTCTGCGCAGCATTCTGCGTCAGCTTGGCGGCGAACCGGCGTACGCGCTGCAGATCGCGTCGCGTATCGCGGACGGCGACCTCGACGTGGTCGTCGACGCGAAGGCCGGCGACAGCACGAGCCTGCTCGCCGCGATGAAACGGATGCAGCAGCGTCTCGCGCAGGCGATCGAGCAGATTCGCGGCGGCGCGACGCTGATTTCGTCGGTATCGAACGAGATCGCCGCGGGCAATTCGGACCTGTCGCGCCGCACCGAGCAGCAGGCGGCCGCGCTCGGCGAGACCGCGTCGAGCATGGAGCAGATCACCGCGACCGTGCGTCAGAACGCCGACAACGCGAAGCAGGCGAGCCAGCTCTCGCACAACGCGTCGGAGACCGCGGCGCGCGGCGGCGCGGCGGTCGGTCAGGTGATCGACACGATGCGCGGGATTTCACAGTCGTCGCACCGGATCGGCGACATCATCGGCGTGATCGAAGGGATTGCGTTCCAAACCAATATTCTCGCGTTGAACGCGGCCGTCGAGGCGGCGCGCGCGGGCGAGGAGGGCCGCGGTTTCGCGGTGGTCGCGGGCGAAGTGCGCACGCTCGCGCAACGCAGCGCGGCGGCCGCGAAGGAGATCAAGGCGCTGATCGAGGAATCGGCCGCGCAGATCGCGGGCGGTTCGGAGCACGTCGGACGCGCGGGTGACACGATGCAGGAAGTCGTGCAGGCGGTACGTCGTGTCAACGACATCATGGGCGAGATCAGCGCGGCGTCGGCCGAGCAGACCTCGGGCATCGAGCAGGTCAACATCGCGGTCGCGAGCATGGATCAGACGACGCAGCAGAATGCGGCGCTCGTCGAGGAGGCGAGCGCGGCGGCCGATGTGCTGAAGACGCAGACCGGGCAGTTGTCGGCGGCGATCGCGGTGTTCCGGTTGCCCGAGCAGCGCTAAGGCACCAGGCCGCGTTGTCGACGCGCGCGAGAATTCACCGCACGCGAGAATTCACCGCACGCGGGCTCGCAACGCGGTGGGTGTCTCACGCCAAGCCGATCCCCGCGCGGCTCAACAATTGGCGGTTGCGCTCCGACAGATTCTTCATGCGCAATTGCTTGCCTGCCTTGCGATAGCGCTCGGCCAGACCCTGCAACGCGGCGAGCGCCGAATGATCGGCGAGCAGCAGGTGACTGCAATCGACGGTCACGCTCGCCGGGTCGCGCGCCGGATCGAACAGCTCGTGAAAGCGCGTCGTCGACGCGAAAAACAGCGTGCCGCGCTGGCGAAGCGGGCGGGAACGCTATGGCCCGAACGCGCGGCGCGGATCTGTCGTGCAATCGCGCGGTGCGCTCGCGCCACAAATCCGCAAGAGGGAAAGCTCCGCTCAGATACTCAGATAATCAGCCGCGACACCTTCGTGCCCTCGAGCGACACGCCGGCCATCAGGCCGCCGTTGGTCAGCACGAAAGCCTGCACCGGGCTCGTCGCGGTCGACGAATCGACCGCGCCGTTCGCGCCGACTTTCAGCACGGCGACGGTCGCATTCGCGCCGACTGCCCAGCCCTGGCTGTGCATGAATTCGTCGAGCGCTTCCTGCGTCATGAACAGAAACACGAGCGCCTTCGACTGTGCGCCGATCTGCAACCCGAACGAGCCCGCGACCGTGCTGTAGTAGCCGACCGTGCGGCCGCCGATGCGCATCGCCCCTTCACCATACTGTCCGCCGACCCAGAAGCCGGCCGAGATCACCGATGGAAACACCAGCACGCCGCGCGCTTTCGCGACGAGCTCACGCGCACCGTCGACGTTTTCGTAGAGACGCGCGAGCGTCGAGTCGACGCCGGCGTTGATCGTGTCGCGCTTGCCGGCGTTGGCGGACGGCGATGCGTTCGAGGACGGCGAAGTCGTCGTGCAACCGGTGAGGCTCAGGCCTGCGACGGCCAATGCAGCGCTGCCGGTCATGATGAATTGTCGTCTGCGCATGACGGTTTTCCTTTGCGTTTCTCACGCGTGTTGTACGTTTTGGAAGAGTGCGGCGAGTCGCCTGCTTTGCTTTGTTCTCATCTGCACGCTGGAGGTTCCGTGCGCGCGGTCATCGCAGCCAGGCGGCGGCGTGCCGTGACGTTCGCATCGCGGACGTCCACCGCTCAAATAGCAGGTAGCGTGCCCAAGGGCCGCGCCGCCTTGCGCGAGAGCGGCGCGGCCATTGCAGTTCGGGTTTTTACGCCGCTTTCCGTCACGCGTCGTCGCTACGCCGTTGGGCGAATGTTCTGGTTATGGCGGAACAGGTTGCGCGGATCGTAGCGGTTCTTCACGGCGACGAGCCGCTCATAGTTGGGCCCATAGGCATCCGCGATACGGCCGCCTTCCTCCTGCGTCATGAAGTTGACGTACACGCTGCCTAGCGCAAAGGGGCGCGACGCGTCGAAAAAGTCGCGCGCCCATTTGACACAGCGCTCGTCGTCGCGCGCATCGTCCCAGCGGCCGTGCACGTTCATCGCGTATTGCGTCTCGCGACTTGGGTAAGCGGTCGCGTCGACCGCCACGCGCTGCGTTTGCGCGCCGATCAACCCGAAGAAAATTTCGCATTGCGCGGACGGCAGTGTGTCGATCGCGCGGATCAGCGCGTCGATCAGTCCATCGTCGATGGTGGCGAGGTTGTGCGACTTCCAGTAGTTGCGCGCGCCCGGCGTGAGCAGCGGATCGAAGGCCTGTTGCCAAACTTCATAAGGCATCGGACCGAGATGTTCGCCGAGCGGCTTGCCGAAGCCGCGCACGGCTTCCACCGCGGCTGGGCCTTTTTCGACCGGCCCGTCGTAGCAGATCGCGAACACGAGCACGGGTTGGCCGTGCACGTCGGGCGGCAGGAACGGCAGCGGTGGCGCGAGCCGCGCGACGGCCCAGACGGCCAGTTCGTCGGGCATCGCGGGCACAGCATCGCGGTATTTGATCAGCGCTTCCTTCGCGTCGGCGAGCGGCAGCACGACGAGGCCGCCATACACGATCGGGCCGACCTCATGCAGCGCGAACTCGAATAGCGTAACGACGCCGAAATTGCCGCCGCCGCCGCGAATCGCCCAGAACAGATCGTCGTGCGAAGTGGCACTCAGGCGGCGCAATTCACCGTCCGCGGTGACGATGTCGGCCGCGACGAGGTTGTCGATCGTCATGCCGTAGCGGCGGCTCAACCAGCCGAAGCCGCCGCCGAGCGTCAGACCCGCGACGCCGGTCGTCGAGTTGATACCGAGCGGCGTCGCGAGTCCGAATGCCTGCGCTTCGTGATCGAGATCGTGCAGCGTCGCGCCCGGTTCGACATAGGCGCGCCGCGCTTGCGGGTCGATGCGCACCGATTTCATCGTGGACAGATCGAGCACGAGGCCGTCGTCGCACACAGCGCTACCGCCGATGTTGTGGCCGCCTCCGCGAATTGCGAGCGGCAGGCCGTTGTCACGCGCGAAGGCGACGCCGCGGCGCACGTCGGCAACACCCGCGCAGCGCAGGATCATCGCGGGAGAACGGTCGATCATTGCGTTCCAGATGCTGCGCGCCGTATCGAAGCCCGGCGTGTCGGGCAGCAGAAGCTGACCGCGAAGTCCGGATTTGAATTCGTCGACCGCACTGCTGGAGATAGTAACCATGTTGTACCTCGTCGAAGAGGGGAAGGCGCTCGCAGAACACTGCTCCGCAGACCAAACAAAAATGCGGGCGGTGAATGAAAGCGGATTGAGAGGTTCGGCTGCGTGCAGTAAACGGGGCGACGCGTCGAAGTCAAACAAAGGTTTACCCGCGTTCGTGGGCGATCCCGCGCGGTGGCTCGCGGGGACAGGCTTTTGCGGGCAGGGCAACGACGATACGCGGCGGTACCGCCGAAGATGGTGGGAATGCTCCGGGAAAAGCGTGCGCGCTGATGTGTTGGTTATCCGACGCGCTGGTGGTTGTGCCACGACACTTTGCATATGGGCGTGGCTCGTGATCGCGTGCGACCGAGGCACACGTTCGACGACTGTGCGAGGTAGCGCACATCGCGACAGCGATTTTCGCGACGCACGCGCATTGCCCGACGACGCGTAATGTTTCGCACGCGCGTTTCGGTGATTTTCATTGCGTTGTCTATTGGATTGCTCTCATTCGGTCTTTCCTATTTTTATTTTTATGTGCGAATGGCCACATGAATAAAACGAATGATGTGTAAATGGTCCATATTTGTCCGATAAAACCAAAGGCTGATTTTCTTTTTGCTGATCCGATTGCATTGAGCGCGATAGTTATTAACTTCCTGTCTGAAGAATATGGAGTAGCGGATTTGGCGGGCGGAACGCCGTTTAACGCCGCCTGACGGGCCGTATCGGCAATATCGCATTGCGTGGTCTAGCGCACGGTCGAGCGATTGCGCTGCGAATAACTTCAACGTCCATCAAGCCTCGCTGTGCGGCTCTCACGATCACGTGCGCGCACGGCCAGCCGATTCTCTCGAAGCACGCCAAATCGGACCGGGGATTTTCCGTGAGAGAAGTGTTTGGTGCGAACGCATTTTTAATTCGCATAAAGCGAAGCTGCGCAAAGGCTTTGACTTTTCGTTTTGTTGACGAGCGGAGATTCACTCGTTAATTGGACCGGTCTTTTTGGTGAAATAATTCGGAGAGTGAAATGAAGAAGCAAAACGGGGACGCGTGGATATTGGGAACGCGACGGGCGGCTTTGGCGGTCGCGGTCAGTCTTTATGCGGCGATGGCGGGTGCGCAGACGAATTCGGGGAGCACCGCCGCGCCGGCAACGAATCCCGCAGTGATGGTGCTCGCCGAGGCTAGCGTGCACGGCGGATGTCCGTCGGGCGGCGGGCCGGGCTGCACGTCGCAGGGATTCGGGCAGCTCGGGGCGGGCGCCTTCGGCGTCGCGGCGGCGGGGCTCGGCCCGACATCGCCCACCGGCTCGCCGGCGGGCAACGGGACGTCCTCGACGGGCACGGGCGCGGGAAGCGGTGGCGGGAATAGCTCGGCTAATTCCGGCCCGGGCGGGGTGGGCC
>NZ_VZQP01000091.1:0-19445 GCF_014397655.1 Paraburkholderia sp. UCT31 | reverse complement strand
TCAGCGCGGTGTCGTATCACATGATGGGCGTGCCGACCGCGATGTTCACGCCGCTGTTCGTGATCTCGCGTACGGCAGGATGGAGCGCGCACATCATCGAGCAGCGCGTCGACAACAAGATCATCCGTCCGAGCGCGAATTACACCGGTCCGGACGATCTGCCGTTCGTGCCGCTGGCGAAGCGCGTTTGACCTGAGGCCGCGAGCTAAACTACCCGCACTGTCCGGCCGGCGCGCGAGCGAAGCGCCGCCCGACGCCGCCGGCATACCGTCCGGCGGCCGATAACCGTCCTGTCCCTACGTCATGAATACTGCCAACCGCAAACGCCTTCCGGGCACCGAGCTCGACTTCTTCGATACGCGTGCCGCGGTCGACAAGATCGAGCCCGGCGCTTACGACAAGCTGCCGTACACGTCACGCGTGCTCGCCGAAAACCTGGTGCGCCGCTGCGACCCGGTGACGCTGACCGCTTCGCTGAAACAGATCATCGAGCGCAAGCGCGAGCTCGATTTTCCGTGGTTCCCGGCGCGCGTCGTGTGCCACGACATTCTCGGCCAGACCGCTCTCGTCGATCTGGCGGGTCTGCGCGATGCGATCGCCGCGCAAGGCGGCGATCCGGCGCTCGTGAATCCGGTGGTGCCGACGCAACTGGTCGTCGATCACTCGCTGGCCGTGGAGTGCGGCGGTTTCGATCCGGATGCGTTCGCGAAGAATCGCGCGATCGAAGATCGCCGCAACGAAGACCGCTTCGATTTCATCAACTGGACCAAGCGCGCGTTCCGCAACGTCGACGTGATTCCGCCGGGCAACGGCATCCTGCATCAGATCAACCTCGAACGCATGAGCCCGGTCGTGCAGGTGAAGGACGGTGTCGCGTTTCCCGACACGCTGGTCGGCACCGACTCGCATACGCCGATGGTCGATGCGCTCGGCGTGATCGCGATCGGCGTCGGCGGCCTCGAAGCGGAGAGCGTGATGCTCGGCCGCGCGTCGTACATGCGGCTGCCCGATATCGTCGGCGTGGAGCTGGGCGGCAAGCCGGGCGAGGGCATTACCGCGACCGACGTGGTTCTGTCGTTGACCGAGTTCTTGCGCAAAGAGAAGGTGGTCGGCGCGTACCTCGAGTTTTACGGCGAGGGCGCCGCGAATTTGACCTTGGGCGATCGCGCGACGATCGCGAACATGGCGCCCGAGTTCGGCGCGACCGCCGCGATGTTTTACATCGACGAGCAGACGATCCGCTACCTGAAGCTGACCGGCCGCGACGACGAACTCGTCAAACTCGTGGAAACCTATGCGAAGCAAACCGGCTTGTGGGCCGATACGCTGAAGCACGCCGAATACGAGCGCGTGCTCGAGTTCGATCTGTCGAGCGTGGTGCGCACGCTCGCGGGGCCGTCGAATCCGCATCGCCGCTTGCCGGTGTCGGAGCTGGCCGCGCGCGGCGTCAGCGGCAAGGTCGAGAACGAGCCCGGTCTGATGCCGGACGGCGCGGTGATCATCGCCGCGATCACGAGCTGCACCAACACGAACAATCCGCGCAACATGATCGCGGCGGGCCTGGTCGCACGCAACGCGAACCGGCGTGGACTCGTGCGCAAGCCGTGGGTCAAGAGCTCGCTCGCGCCGGGCTCGAAGGCGGTCACGCTGTATCTGGAAGAGGCAGGGCTCTTGCCTGAACTCGAACAGCTCGGCTTCGGCGTGGTCGCGTATGCGTGCACGTCGTGCAACGGCATGTCCGGCGCGTTGGACCCGGTGATCCAGAAGGAAGTGATCGAGCGCGATCTGTATGCGACCGCCGTGCTGTCGGGCAACCGCAACTTCGACGGCCGGATCCATCCGTATGCGAAGCAGGCTTTTCTCGCGTCGCCGCCGCTGGTCGTCGCCTATGCGATCGCGGGCACGATCCGCTTCGACATCGAGAAGGACGTGCTCGGCGTCGATGCGGACGGTCATGCGGTCACGCTGAAAGATCTGTGGCCGTCGGATGCGGAGATCGATGCGATCGTCGCCGCGAGCGTGAAGCCCGAGCAATTCCGCAAAGTGTATGAACCGATGTTCGCGGTCTCCCCCGACACAGGCGCGAAGGCCGACCCGCTGTACGACTGGCGCGAAGAAAGCACCTATATTCGCCGTCCGCCGTACTGGGAAGGCGCGCTCGCCGGCGAGCGCACGCTGAAGGGCATGCGCGCGTTGGCCGTGCTCGGCGACAACATCACGACGGACCACCTGTCGCCGTCGAACGCGATTCTGCCCGACAGCGCGGCCGGCGAATACCTGACGAAAATGGGCCTGCCCGAAGAGGACTTCAATTCGTACGCGACGCACCGCGGCGATCATTTGACCGCGCAGCGCGCGACCTTCGCGAACCCGACGCTGAAGAACGAGATGGTGCTGGAGAATGGCCAGGTGAAGGCCGGTTCGCTCGCGCGCATCGAGCCCGAGGGCAAGGTCACGCGCATGTGGGAAGCGATCGAAACGTATATGGAGCGCAAGCAGCCGCTGATCGTGATCGCGGGCGCCGACTATGGCCAGGGTTCGTCGCGCGACTGGGCCGCGAAGGGCGTGCGGCTGGCCGGCACCGAAGCGATCGTCGCGGAAGGCTTCGAGCGGATTCACCGCACGAACCTCGTCGGCATGGGCGTGCTCCCGCTCGAATTCAAGCCCGGCGTGAATCGCCTGACGCTCGGCATCGACGGTACCGAGACGTTCGACGTGATCGGCGAGCGCAAGTCGCGCGCCGATCTGACGCTGGTGATTCATCGCCGCAACGGCGAGCGCGTCGAAGTGCCGGTGACGTGCCGGCTCGATACGGCCGAAGAGCTGTCGATCTACGAGGCCGGTGGCGTGCTGCAGCGTTTCGCGCAGGACTTTCTCGAGTCGACCAGAGCGGCGGCTTGACGGGTAGATGCGCGTTTTGCAGTGAACGTCGCAACAGACCAGGGCGATGCGGCTTGACGAGCCGCATCGCCCTTCATCAAAGAACATGTCACCTCAGGACACCTTCATGGCCCACCTTCCCCAGATCAAGATTCCGGCCACCTATATGCGCGGCGGCACCAGCAAGGGCGTGTTTTTCCGTCTGCAGGATCTGCCCGAGGCCGCGCAGCGACCGGGCGCCGCGCGCGACGCGCTGCTGATGCGCGTGATCGGCAGTCCCGATCCGTATGGCAAGCAGATCGACGGCATGGGCGGCGCGACGTCGAGCACCAGCAAGACCGTGATCGTTTCGCGCAGCAGCCGGCCCGATCACGACGTCGATTATCTGTTCGGTCAGGTGTCGATCGACAAGGCGTTCGTCGACTGGAGCGGCAATTGCGGCAACCTGTCGGCCGCGGTGGGACCGTTCGCGATCAGCGCGGGCCTCGTCGAGGCGAGCCGCGTGCCGCGTGACGGCGTCGCGATCGTGCGCATCTGGCAGGCCAATATCGGCAAGACGATCATCGCGCACGTGCCGATGAGCGATGGCGCGGTGCAGGAAACCGGCGACTTCGAACTCGACGGCGTGACCTTTCCGGCCGCCGAAGTGCCGCTCGAATTCATGGACCCGGCCGCCGACGAAGAAGGCGCGGGCGGCGCGATGTTCCCGACCGGCAACCTCGTCGACGACCTGGAAGTGCCAGGCGTCGGCACGTTGAAGGCGACGATGATCAACGCGGGCATCCCGACGATCTTCGTCGACGCCGAAGCGATCGGCTACAAGGGCACGGAGTTGCAGGACGCGATCAACAGCGACGCGAAGGCGCTCGCGATGTTCGAGACGATTCGCGCCCACGGTGCGCTGCGCATGGGGCTGATCAAACATCTGGACGAGATCGCGACGCGGCAGCACACGCCGAAGGTCGCATTCGTCGCGAAGCCGGTCGATTACGTGGCGTCGAGCGGTAAGCCGGTGCGCGCGGGCGACGTCGACCTGTTGGTGCGCGCGATGTCGATGGGCAAGCTGCATCACGCGATGATGGGCACGGCGGCGGTCGCGATCGGCACCGCGGCGGCGATCGCGGGCACGCTCGTCAATCAGGCGGCGGGCGGCGGCGAGCGTGAGTCGGTGCGCTTCGGGCATCCGTCGGGCACGTTGCGCGTCGGCGCGCAGGCGAGTCGGAAGGACGACGAGTGGGTCGTCACGAAGGCGATCATGAGCCGCAGCGCGCGCGTGTTGATGGAGGGGTGGGTCAGGGTGCCGCAACAGGGCTGAGGCGGCGCCGATGTCGGCCAACGTCAGCGGCACGGAAGGCTACGTAGAGCAGGCCGCCGCGCTGATCGAGCGATGGCGCACGCTGTCGTTCGGCGATCGGCATCGGCCGATTCTCGACTGGATACCGCAGGCGCCGTCGCGCATCGTCGATATCGGCGCGGGCATCGGCACGGACGCGGCCGCGCTCGCGGCGATGGGGCATACGGTGCTCGCGGTCGAACCGGTCGACGCATTGCGCAACGCGGCGCGCGAGCTGCATGCGTCGACGCGCATCGAGTGGCTTGACGATAGCCTGCCTGATCTCGCTGTCGTGCTAGCGAAGTCGAAGCGCATCACTTTCGACGTAGTCATGCTCACCGCGGTCTGGATGCATCTCGATGCGCGGCAGCGCGAACGCGCGATGCCGCGCGTTGCGTCGTTGCTGCGCGACGGCGGCGTGTTGATCATGTCGCTGCGGCACGGACCGGTGCCCGCCGGCCGCCGCATGTTCGACGTTACCCCCGATGAGACGATCCGGCTGGCGAGCGAGCAAGGCCTGCGACTCGTGCGCGAGTTGCGCACGCCATCGGTTCAGAAGGCCAACCGCGACAGCGGCGTGACGTGGACGCGACTCGTGTTCCGTTGACCCCCCGATCCAGGCGCGCCACCGCCGCCGCCTTCGCCGATGCAAACCTTCGCGTCGTCTACAATGGCCGCTCCGGCCGCGCACTCATAACCACTCCCCAGCGGCCGACTCAGTCCCGACGCAGAGGAGCCACGATGCAGAACAGGCTGGACGCCGACGCAACGAAGTCCGGCGACGCGGCGCACGACATCGCGCGCGCGAGACGCGCGGTGCTCGTGATCGCGATTGCGCAATTGCTCGGTACGTCGTTGTGGTTCAGCGCGAACGGCGCGATGCGCGATCTGCAGATCGCCTGGCATCTGAGCGCGTCCGGTATCGGCTGGCTGACGAATGCGGTGCAGGCTGGCTTTATCGTCGGGACCTTGCTGTCGGCGACCACCGGACTCGCGGATCGCGTGTCGGCGAGCAAGGTGTTCGCCGTCTGCGGCGTGCTCGGCGCGACCTTGAATGCGCTGTTCGCGCTGTGCAGCAGCGGGCTCGCGTCGGCGCTCGTGTTTCGCTTCGGCGTGGGCGTCGCGCTTGCCGGCATCTATCCGCTCGGCATGAAGCTGCTCGTTACGTGGGACCCGCGCCGCGCCGCGCAGACGCTCGCGTTGCTCGTTGCGATGCTGACGCTCGGCACGGCGTCGGTGCATGCGATTCGTGCGTTGCTGTCGAGCGTGCCGTGGCAAACCGTGGTGCTCACTTCGTCCGGACTCGCGGTGATCGGCGCGCTGCTGGTGTTCGTGCTCGGCGAAGGGCCGCACGCGCGGCGCTCGGGCAGCCGACGCTTCGGTTTGTCGGCGGGCGTCGGGCAGGTCGTGCGCATCAGCGAGTTTCGCTCGGCCGCGCTCGGCTATTTCGGTCACATGTGGGAGTTGTACGCGTTCTGGACGCTGACGCCGCTGCTCGTGCAGCGCGCGTTCGCGAGCGGGGCGCCGGCGGCGCCGGGCACCGTCGCGTTGTGGTCGTTCCTGATCATCGCGATCGGTGCGCTCGGCTGCCTGTTCGGCGGCAGACTCAGCCAGGTGGTCGGCAGCGCGCGCACCGCCGCTCTCGCGCTGACGATATCCGGCACGCTGTGCGCGATTTATCCGCTGACCACCGGGTTCGGCACCGCCGCGCAACTGGCGCTGCTACTCGTGTGGGGCATCAGCGTGATCGCGGATTCGCCGCAGTTTTCGGCGCTGTCCGTGAAGGCCTGTCCCGCCGACAAGATCGGCGGCGCGCTGACGCTGCAGAACAGCTTCGGCTTTTTCCTGTCCGCATGCTCGATCCTGTGGTCGACCAGCGTATTTCACGCGCTCGACGTGCGCGTCGCATGGCTGCTGCTGCCTGGGCCGATCATCGGTCTGATCGCGATGTCGCCGCTGTTGCGCAAGCAGCCACGCTGGTGATGCTCGCGCTGCGTTACTTGCCGTCGTGCTTTTCCTGCCAGCGCTGCATGAACGCGATCTCGTCATGCTGCGCCTTGATGATGTTGCGCGCGAGCCGCTTGATCTCCGGGTCCTTGCCGTATTTCAACTCCGCCTGCGCCATCTCGATCGCGCCCTGGTGATGCGGGATCATGTGCGCGACGAAATCCCGGTCGGCGTCGCCGGTGTATTCGGGGGCGCTCATCTCATGCATCATGCGCTCGTCGGCGGCCTTGAAGGCATGCGTCGATGCGCCCGCGTCGGTATGCGCCGAATCCGGCATGTCCATGCCGGGCCTGCCCTGATGTTGCGCGTGAGCGGGCAGAGCCGCCGCCGCGAATGCCAAACCGACGAACACACAGAGAGCGCGCAACGCGCGAAGGTTTTTCATATTGGTTTTCCGTTGTTGAAGAGAGTGGCGACGTGATCCGCGCGATTCTAACGGTCACGTCGGACATCGTGGAGCTTCCTGCCGTGGTAAGGTCAAGCGAAGGCAAAGCAACGCACGCCTATAATGAAACGCGACCGGATGACCAAGCCAGCATCATTGGCAGCATCACTCACTCAACGAGGCTGACAGCATGTACATCGCGATGAACCGCTTCAAGGTGGCGCCCGGCTCCGAGGACGCCTTCGAACATCTTTGGACCACGCGCGACACCCATCTGAAAGAGGTGCCGGGCTTCGTCGAATTTCATTTGCTGAAGGGACCGCGCAAGGACGATCACGTGCTCTATTCGAGCCATACGATCTGGCGCGACCATGCATCGTTCGAGACATGGACGAAGTCCGACGCGTTTCGTGCCGCGCATCGCAGTGCCGGTAACGAAAGCCGCGTGCTGTATCTCGGCCACCCGGAATTCGAAGGCTTCGAAGTCATTCAGACCGTCAAATAGCGCGGTGCTCGCGCGGCGCCTGCATGCCGGTTCGCATTCGCGCGGGCATGGCGCATGCACATCCGACGCGCATCGCGCGTGGACATCGAGCTGCTCACGGCAGCGCACCACTCACCAAGGATCGAAAACATGAAAGCCGTCAGAATCGGTTCTCCCGCCACAGTCGATAGCCTGCAGGTCGTCGATCTCGCCGATCCCGGTCAGCCCGAGGCCGGGCAGATTCGCGTGCGCATTCGCGCTAGTTCGTTGAACTACCACGACTACGGCGTCGTCTGCGGCAATCTGCCGGCCGAAGCGGGCCGCATCCCGATGGCCGATGGCGCGGGCGTCGTCGAAGCGGTCGGCGCAGGCGTGCGCGAATTCAAGGCCGGCGATCACGTCGTGTCCTGCTTCTTCCCACACTGGGAAAACGGTTCGCCCGCGATCGGCGATTTTTCGACCACCCCCGGCGACGGCGTCGACGGCTACGCGCGCGAAGTCGTGGTGCTGCCGAGCCACTACTTCACGCGCGCGCCGGCCGGCTACAGCCACGCCGAAGCGGCGACGCTGACCACGGCGGGGCTGACCGCGTGGCGCGCGCTGGTCGTCGATGGTCAGTTGAAGGCAGGCAGCAGCGTGCTCGTGCTCGGCACCGGCGGCGTGTCGATCTTCGGCTTGCAGATGGCGAGGGCGATGGGGGCCTCGGTGATCGCGACGTCGTCGTCGAATGCGAAGCTCGCGAAGCTGCGCGAACTGGGTGCCGACCATACGATCAACTATCGCGACAATCCCGAGTGGGGCAAAGAAGTGCGTCACATCACCAACGGGCGCGGCGTCGATCACGTGATCGAGGTGGGTGGTCCCGGCACGTTGCCGCAGTCGATCACCGCATGCCGCATCGGCGGGCACATCGCGCTGATCGGCGTGCTGACCGGCCGCGCGGGTCAGGTGCCGACCGCGCATCTGATGGCGCGGCAACAGCGTCTGCAAGGGCTGATCGTCGGCAGCCGGCAGGATCAGATCGACATGGTGCGCGCGCTGGAGACCACGGGCATCAAGCCGGTGATCGACAGCACGTTCGCGCTGGACAAGCTCGCCGACGCGTTCCGGCACGAGGCATCGGGTGCGCACTTCGGCAAGATTTGTGTGGCGATCTGAGGATTCAACGCTCGCGCCCGGCCCGCATGACCCGCGGGATCGCTAGGTCCGCGAAACTGACACCCGTCGCCTCGCAGGCCTGCGTGAACCCTTCGTCGTAACTCGTGAAAAACACCGTGCGCGTCGTGCCGAGCATTCTGAACAGCTCGGCGAGCACCGCGCGCGCCGACGCGTCGAGTCCGCCGGCCGGTTCGTCGGCGATCAGCACGCGGGTTTCGCCGAGCGCGGCCGCCGTCAGAAACACCTTTTTGCGGTTGCCATACGACATCTGCTCGAAACGTTTGTCCAGATGCGGCGCGAGGCCGAAGCGTTCGGCGAGCGCGAGCACGTCGTCGGTCAGCGCGGTGTGCCGCGCCGCCGCAACCTGCCGCAGATAATCGCGGCCGGTCTGATCGGGCCAGCTCATGCTGTCTTCCGGCACATACGTGAGCAGCGCTTGCGCGGCATGCGGCGCGGCGCGCAGCGAATGACCGCCGAGCCATACGTCGCCGGTGTCGGGTTCGAGCGCGCCGGCGAGGATGGCGAGCAACGTCGATTTGCCGCTGCCGGATTCATCGTTCAACGCGACGCAGCCGGACGTCGCGTCGAAGTGCAGTCCTTCGAACAGGACACGGTCGCTATAGCGCTTGCTGAGGTTGTCGAATCGAAGCATGGGTTGGCGCGCAGAGGGCGATGTGAACGCGGCGCAGGATTGCGCCACGCCTCGTGCATGCCGTGCGGGATCTTCGGCACGGCAATTTCGCGCCAGTGTAGCAGCGCGCGCCTGGTTGCTTCGCGCCGTTACGTAGACGTCGGCGTCTCCAGCAAGAATTCCACCATTCGATCACACACGCGTTCGAACATCTGCGTGCCCGTCACGGTCGGGCAACCGCGCGCGCGTGCCGCTTCGATCAGCGGCGTAAGTGGCGGTTTCGTTACGACATCGCCGACAAAAGTCTTGGCCGGCAAGCGCGCGACGTCGATCGGCAAGGAATCGCCCGCGCGCATGCCGAGCGGCGATGCGTTGACGACCACGTCATACGGACTCGGGTCGAGGTCGGCCGCCGCACCGCGCGCCTTGCCTCGGCCGAGCGCATTGAGCCGTGCGGTCAGCGAACCGGTGCGTTCGACGTCGTTGTCGCGCACGTCGAGCGAGCCGACGCCGCGCTGAATCAGCGCATGGCCGATCGCCGAGCCCGCGCCGCCCGCGCCGACCAGCAGCGCGCGCTTGCCCTGTAGTTCGCAGCCCGCCGCGACGAGCGCCGCAACGAAGCCGGTGCCGTCGAACATGCCGCCATGCCAGCCGCCATCGGCGTTGCGGCGCAGCGTGTTGACCGCGCCAAGGAACGCGGCTTCTTCGGCGAGCGTCAGGCAATAGCTCGCCGCGGTGAATTTGTGCGGCACCGTGATGATCACGCCGTCGACGTTGCGCATCGGCGCGATGCCCGCGAAAAAAGCCGGCAGATCGGCTGGCGCGACGTGCGCGGGCACCACCAGCGCATCGCGGCCGGCCGAACGCAACGCGGCGGTCACGCCGGACGGCGAGCGCACCTGCGCAATCGGATCGCCGACGATGAAATACACGCGCGTCGCGCCGCTCAGACCCGCGTCGAGCGACGCCGCGAAGGAAGGGGTTTCAGCCGGCTGCATGGTCGAATCTCCTGAAATGGGTGCCCCTATGCATCGTGCCCGATGGCGGGCGCCATGTGTTGCCTGTTGTCGGCTCGAAGCGTTGCGCACGAATGCAAGCGGCGCGATCGACGGCATCACGCTGAGTCAGAACGGGCAGCAGAACGAAAAATCGGTGATGGGTGGTGTCTACCTTGAGCCCGGCATCGCGCCTGGTCGCCGCGATGCGAGTGCGGCAATCCCGCGCGACGAGCTGTTTCAGCGCGCAAAGACGGGCCATACCAGTCGGCATTTCTCACGCCCGCGCCCTATTTTGAGACGCACGGTCAAGCCGCATCCAAAAACTGCGCTATGGTCAAACGGTCAGATTGCAGATCGCTTTCGACTTTAGCGATCGATGCGGCGAAGTCATCAGGCCAACAGGCAGGACGCGGGGGAGCGAAGATGAGCCTCACCAACAGGCAAGCAGCCGCGCAATGCGGCGGGCGGCTTCCGGCCAGATTCGCGGATGGCCACTTGCAGCATCTCGAGAGTGTGCTTGCCTTCGTGGCGCGCAAGGGCGCCGCGCAATCCGGTGAACTCGACCACGTCTATTGGGAGCGGCGTATTCGCGCGCTCGAGGACACGCATCATCTGATCCAGAATCAGCGCGCGCGCATCGCGAAGCTGCGCGACATGTTGCGCTTGCAGGCTCGGGCCAGCGGCGCACGGCGGCCTGAGATGTCGGAGTCGTCCGCGAAGACCGAAAGAAGTGCAGCGTAGAAAGAACCGTCGATGCCGCTCGGCGCCGGCGCCCAAGAAGCAGAACCTGAGAGAAAAGTGGCGATGACGCGAACGGGTCCACAGAGACCCGTCGCTCATCCGCCGGTATTGCCAGCCGATTCGAAAATCCTGACTTAATCGTGGCCTATTTTCAGATCATTTAGGTCTGTCTAAATTGCGCCTTTGTCAGTAATTCTGACTGATTTTAATTGGGGTGCGGTTAGATATAGACATTTAAAAACACGCGCCGCTTTTTACGCTGATAAACTGTGCGCCGGAGCCAAGGTGGCGACGCCCTACGCGCGATTCCCGCGTCCCCTTCCGGCGTGTCGATGGCCGGATAGACGGTACAAAGGCCTTTTCCGCGACTTTGACGGAAGCGTACCGCCGGCATACTGCCTTCGGCTAACGCGGCTCACCGGGACGCACAGATCGTCGTCCTTCTGAATTGTCCTTTGAGCCTCGCCGTGTGGCGCTTCGCCCCCAGCCGATTTTCCGCGGACTCCGCCTTCCGATTTCGACAGGTAAGTTTGACAGACAGCTTGATTAAGTAAGGGCTTGTTCAAGTCCGCATTTTGGAAATGACTCATGAAGCCGGGAAATAATTCGCTTGGGAAAAAGCGCGCACGCAAAATTGCGGTGGCGGCTATGGCGGTGCTGATCGCGGTGTTCGTCGGTTGGGGCGTCTGGTATATCCAGCATCGCGCCGAGCCGCAGGCGCCGGCGCTGAGCGGCATTGCGAGCCAGATGCGTCACGATGCATCCGCGTGGACGCATGCGGAGAAGGATGCGTCCACGATGCTGCGCGACATTCACGACACCAACGTCGCGGCGATCGGCGTGAGTCCCAACGCGATTCTGGTGTCGCTGCGTGACGGCTCGAAGTACTTCGTCACCGATCACAACGCAACCTTCTCGCACGCGCTGCTGCTGGGCGAGCGCTCCGACGCCGCCGCGTATCAGCTCGTATGGCTGCCCGACGTCGACATCCACAGCGACGGCGCACGCTGGACCCAGCTGTTCGAACAGTTCCGCGACGCGCTGAGCGTGCTGCTGCCGCTCGCGCTGATCGGCGGCATGGCGTGGTTCATGCGACGCGAGATGAAGGGCGGCGCGAAGCTGCTCAGCGAAACACCGACGCTGCGTTTCGACGACGTGATCGGCGCGAACGAAGCGAAGGCCGCGCTCGCCGACATTCGCGGTTACCTGTCCGATCCGAAGCAGTTCTCGTCGCTGGGCGTGCGCGCGCCGTGCGGCATCCTGATGGTCGGCGCGCCCGGCGTCGGCAAGACGCGGCTCGCTCAGGCGCTGGCCGGCGAATGCGGCGCGAACTTCATTTCGATCACGGGCAGCTATTTCAGCGCGAAGTACTACGGTGTCGGTATCCAGAAGGTGCGGCACCTGTTCGAACTCGCGCGCAAGAACGCGCCGACGGTCATCTTCATCGACGAAGCGGACGGTCTCGCGAAACGAACCGACACCGGCGGTGGTCCGGTCGAAGCCGAAAGCAACCGGATCATCAACCAGCTGCTCGCGGAGATGGACGGCTTCGAGTCGAACGAGGGCGTGATCGTCGTGGCCGCGACCAACCATCCCGACAATCTCGACGAAGCATTGCGCCGCCCCGGCCGTTTCGATCGCACGGTGCAGGTGCGTCTGCCGGATCGCGAAGACCGCGCCAAGATTTTCCGTTTCTACGCGCAGCGGCTGAAGTCGAAAGCGGCAGATATCGACTACGACCAGCTCGCGCGTTTGACGACCGGCCTGTCGCCGGCCACCGTCGCGATGGTCGTGAATCAGGCGGGGCTGATCGCGCGCAAGGCGGGCGATAACGAAATCGCCGCGAAGCACTTCATGGAAGCGATCAAGATCGCGCGCATCGGCGACGTGAGCGGCGCCGAGCGCGCGCTCACCGAGGACGAGCGCAGGCGCATCGCGGTGCATGAGGCGGGTCATGGTCTGGTCGCGGCGCTGCTTGGCACCGGCGTGCTCGAGGAAGTGACGATTCTGCCGCGTGGCGGCGCGCTTGGCGTCGCGCTGATCACGAAGGCGCAGGACAAGCACCTGTACCGCGAAACGGAAATCCGCAACGAGATCCAGGTGCTGCTCGGCGGACGCAACGCGGAGATTCTGATGTTCTCCGAAGCATCGAGCGGCGCCGCGTCGGACTTGCAGGAGGCCTCGCGTATCAGCCTCGACATGGTGTCGAAGTTCGGCTTCAACCGCGACGGCGATCTGTTCAGTCTCGCGGCGCTGCCGTCGCAGTATGCGGGCCTGCAAATGAAGAGCGCAATCGAGCATGCGAACGTGCTGCTCAAGGAACTCAACGAACTTTGCTACGGGCTACTGCACGCGTACGAGCCGGTACTGCGCGACATTTCGGACCAGTTGCTCGAGCACGAGACCGTACCCGGGGACACCGTTTATCGGTTCATCGCCGAGCACAAGAGCACGCTGAAGATCGTGCACGAGCCTGCGGCGGCTTGACGGGCCTGATGATGCACTACGCGAAGTCCGACGATCCCGGGTCGGTCGGCATCGCGGGAAAGCGCCTCGCGCATCGACCTGGTTCGATCTTTCAGGCTACGTCGGAAGCGACGTTCTCCGCCGCTTTCAATACCGATTCGCCGCGCGCCTTCACTCGCAAAATCGGCGCCTCGATCAACCGCCACGACAGCACCGCAATGCCAAGCGAAATCGCAAACGACGCGACGATGCCAAGCATATGTGCCCACATCGGCACGGTGCCGCCAAACAACGCCTCGGCGTGACGGTTACGCGTCAGATCGGGGATCAGGTTGTGATACAGATAGAAGCCGTAACTGATACGCCCAAGACCGGCGAGCCAACGCGTCTGTAGCAGACCCATCACGGCAGCATTGCGGCAACACGCGATCGAAGCCACCAGCGCCGCGATACCGATCCCGTACGTTGCGCTGATCGCGGTAAACAGCAAGGGATCGTCGAGCATGTTCCACCTCGGCTCGGCCGCGCACAAACCGATCACGACCAGACTCAGCGCGAACAGCGTCAGGCCACGACCGAGCCAGGCACGCACGCGGCCGCGATCGTCCTCGATCACCAGACCACCGATGCCGCCCAACGCGAGCAACCAGACATTGCTCAACGGGTGCGTATAGATCGTGATCTCATCCCAATGCGCGGCGCGCATCGCGAACAGCGCGGCAAGGCCGAGCGCCACGATCGCCCAACATGCCGCTCGATGTCGCCGCGTCGCGAGCAGCAGCAAAAACGGCGCAACGACGAGATAGAACTGCTCCTCGATCGCGAGGCTCCACAAGTGCGAATAGCGGCCCGGCCAGTAACGCAGCACCGAGCCGATCCAGAAGTTGGACAGATACGCGAAGTGAAACGGCATGCCGCTCGCCAGTTCCGGATTCGCGAGGCCGAATGCCATCAGCACGCACATCACGACGAGCATCAGGTAATAGATCGGAAAGATGCGCACCGTGCGACGAAACAGAAAGCGCCCGAGTTCGGTGCGGAAACAGCTGTCGCCCTCTTCGATGCGCGCGCGCCGCGACGACAGGATGCCGATGATCAGAAAGCCGCTCAGCGCAAAGAAGATCCACACGCCGAGATGCCCGATTTCGCCGATGTCGCCGAAGAGTCGATGCTGCAGAAACACCATCAGCACAGCGATCGCGCGCAATCCATCGAATCCGGCAATTCTGTTTTTCATAGACCTCTATTCGCAAAGCGGCGGAAAAGCACGAAAACATCGTACGGGGAAAAAATGCGAAAAAAATCGCAGCGCGCGTTCGATGATTTATTTTCGAGGCTCGCGTCCATCCATGAAGACGGGTGTCCCTGTTTCGTGCATGAAAAGCCGCAAAACTTTCCGCGTGTTCGCTAAAGACGCGCCGAGTATTACCAGTCGCCAACGACTCCATTTCAGAAAGCCGTTGTGAAAGCGAACATTAGAGGCGGATCGTCAGCGCCTTCGCCTGCGTCATAGGTGATGCATTGAACGATCGAGTCTTTTGTCGTTCGCACAGGTCGGCACGCTGATGGGCACTGATAATCATATAGCCGGCCCCCTCCGTTCGACTCGAACGGCTGGCGTAGAGTCGGAGGTGCGAACACCGACGTGACGCACAGGAGGCCGGCATGAACAAGTTTAGTGGAATCGACCTGCACTCGAACAACAGTGTGGTCGTGGTCAGCGATGAAACGGACCGGGTTGTCTACCAGCGGCGGTTACCGAACGATGCGCTCCAGATTCGGGCCGCTCTGGCACCGTACCGGCCCGAACTGGTCGGGGTGGTCATCGAAGCGACGTTCAACTGGTACTGGCTGGTGGATGAGTTAATGGAGGATGGCTATCAGGTCCATCTGGCGAACCCAGCGGCAATCAGGCAGTACGAGGGCCTGAAATACAGCGGTGACTTCACCGATGCAGCCCATCTGGCGCAACTCCTGCGTCTGGGGCTATCGCCAGAAGGCTACATTTATCCAGCAGAAGAGCGGCCAGTACGGGACCTCTCGCGCAAACGAATGCAACTGGTGCGCTGCCGGACCGCACAGATACTCTCAATCGAAAACCTGCTTTCCCGACAGACAGGTCAGCGGATGACCGGAGAAGTGATCAAGCATCTGAGCGACGAGCAGGTAAATGCGCTCGGTTTTGCGCCTGACGTGACGCTCGCCATGCAGGCCAATCTGGCGGTGATGCGCACGCTGCAGGAGGAAATCGCCATCTTGCAGAAGCGACTCATGGAGCGTGTACAACTGCGCCCGGATTATGCGCTGCTGAAGTCGATACCCGGTGTCGGCCCCGTACTGGCGACAACGATCATGCTAGAGACGGGCGCCATCACGCGCTTTGCCGACGTTGGCAATTTCAGCTCATATTGTCGCTGTGTCGATAGCCGACGGGAGAGCAACAACCGCAAGAAAGGCGAAGGCAACACGAAGAATGGAAACAAGTACCTCGCCTGGGCGTTTGTCGAGGCGGCGAACTATGCCATTCGCTACTGCCCGCAGGCGAGGCGTTTTTATGAGCGCAAGAAGCGCGCAAGGAATGGAATCCTCGCAATCAAGGCGCTGGCGCACAAGCTGGCACGCGCGTGCTATCACATGTTGCGTGAGCACCAGCCGTTTGACGTGAAGCGATGTTTTGCCTGACGGGTCGACGCATGGAGGCGAGCCAGTAACGTGACTGGCCTGCAGCCAGGGCTACTGATTGGACGTGCTCCTGCGCCGGCCCCACTGTCTGCGAAAAACCGGATCGCCCAGGCGATGAGCCACAATTGACTGGCGTCGCGAAAGTGACAGCCACGGCTCTGCGATGCAACCCATTGGACGTCGCCTGGCACCAACGTTTCTCTGGGGCGGCAATAGTCGCCAGGGCGGCTGCAGACCTGCGGCATGCTTGATCCCGATGGGTGTCTGGTGCGACTCGGTTCGCAACCAGCTGAGAGAAAGCGGATGTGATCAGGCTCCGTAGGCAGCATGACAGACAACGGAAAAGCATCGCCGGATTGCAGTGCCGATGGAAATACCATCGCCACTGCAATCCGGCGATGGATGAATTCGCGCCTTGACTTGGGCCGGCTAATGGGTGTCACGTTGCTGAGATGTTCGAGTAAGATCGCGTGATGAAGAATGAAAAATCGCTTTACACGGTCATCGCTTTCCAGCGGCGGTCATCAGTTCCGCGGTCCGCTGGTATTTCAGGTTTCAGCTCAGCCTGCGTGATATCGAAGAGCTGCTATTCGAGCGGGGGTTATCGTCAGCTACGAAACAGTCCGACGCTGGTGCGATAAATTCGGTGCCCGTTTCGCCCACCGTGTGAAAGCGGCGCGTCGCAAGCCCGGCACGACATGGCACCTTGACGAAGTATTTGTGACGTTGCGCGGCGAGCCTTACCTGCTGTGGCGCGCTGTTGATCAACACGGGAGTGAACTCGATATCCTGCTACAGAAGCGCCGCGACAAGGCAGCGGCGAAGCGGTTTTTCAAGCGCGTGCTTGCCTCGTGTGCTGAAGCACCGCGCAAGATCGTGACCGACCAGCTGCGCAGCTATCCGGCGGCGAAAGCCGAGATTCCCGAGCTCGCTCATGTGAAGCACGTTTTCGTCAAAGCCAGCGCGCGAATCAATAACCGAGCTGAAAACAGTCATCAGCCGACGCGCGAACGTGAGCGACGCATGCGTGGCTTCCGCGATCCTGAACGCACGCAGGCTTTCTTATCGAGCTTCGGTCCGATCCGTCAGCACTTCGCGCTCAAGCGACACCTGCTACGCGCCTCACTCTACCGCAAACAGCTCGCCACACGCTTCGCCGCCTGGCATTGTTTCACTGAGGCCACCCAAACTCCGTCCGTTTTCTGAGCAGGCGTCTGTCCTCTCCGCTATTGCGTCGCGAATAATTTAACGTGACAGCACCCCTGCTTGGACTACGACTCACGCAACGATGGCACTCTTCCTGTACGGCAATAGACTGTGCAACTAATTATGTGACACGGTAAGACTAGAAGGGCAGTTCAACTGCCACTTTGTTCCCACGAAAGAAGTCTGGGGATCGTGAAAAAGCGGGAGAGGGCACACGCACCCTTTCCCGCCGACCGCTTACCACTGATACGAGGCACCAATCCCGGCAGTCGTGCCACCCGCGGACATCCCAACACCCGCTTTCACCTTGATGTTGTCCTTGATACGAGCCGTACCGCCCAGTGCGATCGCCTGATAACCGTTGTAAGTCGCTGCCGCGATACCGAACGACAGTTTCTTGCCTTGATCGACTTCTGGAATCATCGTCAGCGCGGTAGCGGCGGCGATTCCCGAGTAGGCGTTCCTGGCGAGATTGTTGACCGCCTGGTTGGTCGCGTTGATACGCTGATCGGTGTAGTTGTTGGCCTGCTGAACGCCTTGTGCGACCGAGCTGTTCATCTGACCGACATTGACTGCATCCGTGTCCGCCGTACCCGCTGCGACGTTGGTGATCTGGCGTTCGTGACCCGCTGAACCCACCGATACCGAGTTATCGCGATCCGTCACCGAGCCCTGACCCAACGCCACCGAGTTCGCATTGCCAGCCTGCGAGCCCGTGCCGATCGCCGTCGAGTTGACGCCGGTCGCCGCCGCATTGGTGCCCACTGCCACCGCGTTCTCCGCTGCGGCGCTGGCGTTTGCCCCAACCACCGTGCTGCCCGCACCGGTACCCGGCATCGCCGCGTTAGCCACTGCTTCACTGTTGCGGTCCGACGACGAAACATCCGGGGTGACCGGCTGGATGTTCGACACCTGGGAACCGAGATCCATCACCTGGCCGTTGAGATCCGTCACCTGGTCCTGCAACGCCGACAGCTGGCCGTAGTTCACCGCGTCATACTGGCTCGTGCCGTTCGCCACATTGGTCAGGATCACCGGACCTGCGCTCTGGCCACCACCCAGCGTCACGGAACCGAAGTTCACCGAACCGTCAACGTTACGGTCGTACTGCACCGCGCCCGACAGTTGTGTTCCGACGTCGCCCACCTGGGTCTGCAGCTTCGTGATGTCCGTGGTGTTCTGCGTGACCCGGTCATCCAGGTTGGTGACGGCATCGCCTACGCTATGCACGGTCGTACCGCCCACGCTGTAGCTCGGTGCGCTGATCGTGCCGTCCGCGTTCACGGTCGAGCCGCCACCCAGACCAGCGGCCACGCTCGCCGAGTTCGCATACAGCTGGCTGCCGTTGACGGCTTCCTTGCTGCCCGCTGCAATCGCACCGTCGGCAACGCCGCTCAGCGAGCGCGCGCCATCGGTGCCACCGAAGTCTACCGTCGTGCCGTCCAGGTCCCTGGCCACCGTGATGGTCTTGCTGGTCGCGTCCTGCTTCACCAGGCCGACGCTGCCGCCGTCCAGCTGCTGCGTCAGGTTCGTGACCGAGCCTTCCACGTTGGTCACGCGGCCGTCGATGCTGGTGATCGCCGTCGTGTTGGCCGCAACGTTCGTCGCGTTGTCGGCGATGTTCGTCGTGTTGGCCGCAATGCTGGCCGTGTTGGCCGTCACGTTCTGGTTGGTCGCGTGCAGCTGCGAACCGTTCACCGCTTCGGTGCTGGTGTCGCTCAGCGCACCGGCCTTCACGCCGCTCAGCGAGCGCGCGCCATCGGTGCCACTGAAGTCCACCGTCGTGCCGTCCAGGTCCCTGGCCACCGTGATGGTCTTGCTGGTCGCGTCCTGCTGCACCAGGCCGACGCTGCCGCCGTCCAGTTGCTGCGTCAGGTTCGTGACCGAGCCTTCCACGTTGGTCACGCGGCCGTCGATGCTGGTGATCGCCGTCGTGTTGGCCGTCACGTTCTGGTTGGTCGCGTGCAGCTGCGAACCGTTCACCGCTTCGGTGCTGGTGTCGCTCAGCGCACCGGCCTTCACGCCGCTCAGCGAGCGCGCGCCCTCAGTGCCACCGAAGTCCACCGTCGTGCCGTCCAGGTCCCTAGCCACCGTGATGGCCTTGCTGGTCGCGTCCTGCTGCACCAGGCCGACGCTGCCGCCGTCCAGTTGCTGCGTCAGGTTCGTGACCGAGCCTTCCACGTTGGTCACGCGGCCGTCGATGCTGGTGATCGCCGTCTTGTTGGCCGCAACGTTCGTCGTGTTGGCGGCGATATTCGTCGTGTTGGTCGTCACGTTCTGGTTGGTCGCGTACAGCTGCGAACCGTTCACCGCTTCGGTGCTGGTGTCGCTCAGCGCACCGGCCTTCACGCCGCTCAGCGAGCGCACGCCATCGGTGCCACCGAAGTCCACCGTCGTGCCGTCCAGGTCCCTGGCCACCGTGATGGCCTTGCTGGTCGCGTCCTGCTGCACCAGGCCGACGCTGCCGCCGTCCA